>JAOXSH010000150.1 GCA_025800145.1 Cohaesibacter sp. | reverse complement strand
CCGGCAATGAAATATCCATTGACAAAAGGAGCGTCATCATTGATCACCTTACCATATTGGAAGCGCTTGCCATTCAGATCCACCACCTGACCACCAGCGGCGGTCAAAATCGCATCTCCTGCCGCAATGTCCCATTCCATGGTCCGGCCAAAACGAGGATATAAATCCGCTTCTCCCGCAGCCAACAGGCAAAATTTCAAAGAAGATCCAATCGCCACGCGGCTGTCAATCTGATAGGGGCGCACGAAAGCGGCATCACTTTTGGATTTATGAGACCGACTTCCAACCATCACAAGGCCCGTGCAGGTCTGGTAAACCTGCATATCGTTCTTTTTGGTAATCTCGATGCTCTTACGCGGATCAAGCACCTCTGCCCGATAGGCCCCCACACTGACATCACCAAAAAATAACCAGCCTTTTGCGGGGGTATAAATCACCCCAAGCACCGGCACATTGTCTTTAATCAGCGCAATATTGACCGTAAATTCGCCATTGCGCGCAATAAATTCACGCGTCCCGTCCAGCGGATCCACCAGAAAAAAGCAATCGCCAATCTCCGGCACATGACCGGCCGCCACCTGCTCCTCGGCAACGATTGGGATATCAGGCACAGCTTTTTTCAGCTTTGCCAGAATAATGGCTTCTGCTGCTTCATCCGCTTTGGTGACCGGGCTGTCATCTCCCTTATGGCGGACTTCAATCTCCTGATCATAAATATCCAGAATGGCAGCCCCTGCCGCCAATGCTGCATCAATCAATACAGGTTCCAAATGAGAGAAAGCCCCTGCCATACGCATTACTCCAGCCATTGCATACTCGATAGCCCGTGTCACAATTGTGTAACAAAGCACTTTGTCACAAACAAGCGACCAATCAGCCTGATTCGAATTTTGAACAGGCATTCCATTTTCTGAAGAAAAATAAAAAAAGAAGCTTGTAAAACAAGTCTCAAAAGGAAACGGAAGAGGTAAAATCCATCCAGTCTCCGCTGGCAGGATGGATAAGCCCCAAATGCTCGGCATGCAAACAAAGCCGATTTGACGCATTCAAGGCCTCACCTTGCGCATAAAACCGGTCTCCAAGGATCACATGACCAAGATGGAGCATATGCACCCGCAATTGATGCGAACGTCCAGTAATGGGAAACAGTCGCACAAGCGTACTCGTCTCATCGCGCTCGACCACCTGCCAATCGGTCTGGGCAGAGCGTCCACGCTCAAAACACACCATTTGCTTAGGCCGATTGGGCCAATCGCAAATAAGCGGCAAATCAATATGGCCCTCATCCTCTTTGATATGCCCCCAAACCCGCGCCACATAGCGTTTGCGCGTTTTGCGCTTTTGAAATTGCCGCCCCAAATTGCGCAAAGCATCCGCAGTGCGCGCCAACACCATCACCCCTGATGTATCCATATCCAACCGATGCACGATACGGGCCACGCCATAACGCTCACCCGCCCGATGCTCCAGACAATCCCAATGCTCTTGCGCCTTGCCTGGCACACTTAGCAAGCCAGAAGGCTTATCAAAGACAACAATATGCGCATCCTCATAAAGCACCTGCAAATAGGGCTCGCTCGACGGCGCATAATCCGTCAAGGGCGGAGTTAGGCTAGGGGGATGATCTGTTTTTGGATATCTCATCCCGCCCATATGCAAGAGAGCGCATGATCCGTCAATCACTCACTGCTCTTGCTTCTTTCTTTTGGGCATTTTTCAGGTAATTTTCAGGTAATTTTCCGGCTCATATATGCAACGCATGGCCCAAAGCAGCAAGGGCGGCTTCCTGAAAGGCCTCTGACTGGGTTGGGTGAGCATGTATAGTTGCTGCAATATCTTCCAGCACCGCCCCCATTTCCAAAGCAAGCGCAAAGCTGGAGGATAAATCCGCAACCCCTTTGCCAACAGCCTGAATACCAAGCACCTGATGCGTATCAGCACGCGCCACAATGCGCACAAAGCCAGCCTCACTTTCCATCGTCATGGCCCGACCATTGGCTTTAAACGGAAAGGTTGCAACCACACTCTCAAAACCCTGCTCTTTGGCTTGATGAGGCAAAAGACCGGTGACCACCACTTCAGGATCGGTAAAACAAACCGCAGGAATGCAAACCACATCAAAGCGACGGGCTTTACCGGCAATAATCTCCGCCACCATTTCCCCTTGGGCAATGGCCCGCTGGGCAAGCATCGGATCACCCGTCACATCGCCAATGGCAAAGACATCGCTCATGGATGTGCGGCATTGATCATCAATCTGAATATAAGGCCCGTTCATCTCCAAATATAGATTGCTGGCACCCCAACCATCCATCCGCGGCTTGCGCCCAACCGTGACTAATATTTTATCGGCGGCCCGTTGAATGACCTCGCCATCGATTGTTTCAATCAACAAAGCCTTGCCATCTTCAGACAGGCCTTGCGCCTTTGCCTGCAACACCATTTCAACACCCAAATCAGACAGGGAATCCGCCACCACTTTGGCAATATCCTTGTCATATTGGGGCAAGATCTGATCAGCAAATTCAACGATGCAAACGTCCGATCCCATTTTGGCAAAAGCGCTACCCAATTCCAGACCAATATAACCAGCCCCCACCACAACCAATGTGTCCGGCACCTCTTCCAAGGCCAAAGCGTCGCTTGACGACAAGACAGAGCCGCCAAACGGCAAAGACGGCAGACTGGCCGCCACCGACCCCGGGGCCAAAATCACATGCTCGGCATGGATCAGTTTGGTGCCGTGTTCAGTTTGCACTTCACACGTCTTGCCATCCAGCATTTTGCCCCAACCGGCAAGCAAGTGAACACCCGCTTTTTTCACAAGCCCGGCAACACCCATATTGAGCTTTTTAACAATGCCATCCTTCCAGCTGACAGATTGCTTCAAATCCAGCTGCGGCATGGAATGAGAAATGCCCAACACACTTTTACCCGATGTGGCAAAGCCTGTAGCTTTGTAAAATTCGTCCGCCACATGGATCATCGCTTTAGAGGGTATACAGCCAACATTGAGACAAGTCCCTCCGGGCTTATCCCCTTCAACCAACACAACGTTCAAACCCAATTGTCCTGCACGAATAGCCGCTGCATATCCGCCCGGCCCGGCACCCAAAATCAAAATATCACAAGACAGGCCACCCCGTGTCACATTCATGATCAGATCCCTTTTTAATCGATAAAGAGTGTTGCCGGATATTCCAGCAGGCTCTTGATTTTCTGAATAAAGACAGCCGCATCCCACCCATCAATGATTCGATGATCAAAACTGGACGACAAATTCATCATTTGACGGGCGACAAACGCTCCATCTATATGCACGGGCTGTATCTGGATTTTGTTCACCCCGACAATGGCCACTTCCGGACTGTTGATGACAGGGGTTGAGACAATCCCCCCCAAAGCCCCAAGACTGGACAGGGTAATCGTCGATCCGCTCAATTCATCGCGAGTTATCGTGCCTTCACGGGCCGCATCCGCCAATCTCTTGCTTTCAAGAGCCAAATCCTTGACCGATCGCGCTTCGGCATGACGGATAACAGGCACCATCAAGCCCGCATCCGTCTGCACTGCCATGCCAATATGACAAGCTGCAAATTGGCGCACGACATTTTGTTGATCATCAAAATGCGCACTGAGCTTGGGATTCTCGGCAAGGCTCAACACCATAGCCCGCAGAATGAAAGGCAAAATCGTCAATTTTGGCTCGCCTTCCTTGCGCGTCGCATTCATATGGGCGCGCAAGGCTTCCAAATCCGTCACATCCACCGCTTCCACATAGGAAATATGAGGAATACGGCTCTTTGCATCCTGCATCCGCTCGGCAATTTTGCGCCGAAGACCAATCACCTTATACTCTTCCACCTCATGACGAGCCCGCGATTGCAAGTTGAAAGACGCAGCAGGTGCGCTCCCCATAGAATGAGCGGAACCGGCAATATAGGCTTCCAGATCATCATGCAAAATCCGACCCGCAGGCCCGCTTCCGCGCACATAATCCAAACGAATGCCCGCCTCTCTTGCCCGACGACGCACGCTGGGCGAGGCAAGAGGCTTTTCGCCAATCGCTCGCGGCAAACCATAAGAAGCCTCAGCATTTGACGTCATGCTGGAAGAGTGAGGAGCCACAGACAAAGCGAGTTGAACGGCTGAGACACTGACCTCTTCGACCTCTTCTCGCACAACAGTCTCAACAGCTGCCTGCCCCTCTTGCTCATCGTCATCGCTTGGACTTTCCCCATCCATTTCAATGGCGACAATCTCGGCCCCAACGGCTGTCATTTCTCCCAATTCACCAGAAAGCGCAACAATTGTCCCGGTGACAGGAGAGGGAATTTCAACCGTTGCCTTGTCGGTCATCACAGCGGCAAGAACATCATCCTCCTTGACAAAATCACCGACCTTGACTTCCCATTCAACAATTTCCGCTTCGACAATGCCCTCACCAACATCAGGCATTTTAATGATATGCGTGGCCATCACACTGCCTCCATCATGGTTTGAAGCGCTTTTCCAACCCGTTTGGGTCCGGGGAAATAATCCCATTCCTGCGCATGGGGATAAGGCGTATCCCAGCCAGTGACACGCTCAATCGGCACCTCCAGATGATAAAAACACCGCTCTTGCACCTGCGCCGCCAATTCTGCCCCAAAGCCAGATGTCAGGGTCGCTTCATGCACAATCATGCAGCGCCCCGTCTTTTTGACAGAAGCAACGATGGTTTCGATATCCAGAGGCAAAAGTGAGCGCAAATCGACAATTTCTGCATCAATGCCCGTTTCTTGAACTGCGGCTTGCGCCACAAAAATCATGGTGCCATAGGCTAGAATGGTGACATCCTGTCCTTCGCGACGCATGGCCGCCTTGCCAATGGGCACACTATAATGACCCTGAGGCACCTCACCCATTGGATGCCCCGCCCAGCTTTGTGCCGGACGATCATGATGGCCATCAAACGGACCATTATAAAGGCGCTTGGGTTCCACAAACAGAACCGGATCATCATCCTCAATCGCGGCAATCAACATGCCCTTCGCATCATAAGGATTGGACGGCATGATGGTTTTAAGGCCAGAGACATGCGTAAAAATCGCCTCTGGTGACTGACTATGGGTCTGGCCACCAAAAATCCCACCCCCGCAAGGCGTGCGAATAGTAATGGGTGCCGTAAAATCACCGGCAGAACGATAGCGAAGACGCGCCGCTTCTGAAACAATCTGATCATAGGCAGGGTAAATATAGTCTGCAAATTGCACTTCCACACAGGGCCGCAAACCATAGGCCGCCATACCAATGCCCGTTCCCACAATACCGCTTTCATTGATGGGGCAATCAAACACACGATTGGTGCCATATTTCTCCTGCAAGCCAGCGGTGCAGCGAAAAACGCCACCGAAATAGCCAACATCTTCACCAAAAACCACAACATCCTTGTCTTGGCCCAGCTTGATATCCATTGCATCACGGATGGCTTCAATCATTGTCATCTCAGCCATGGATCAAACTCCCAATTTCTGACGCTGCTCGCGCAAATGCGGCGGCATATCTTTATAGACATCTTCAAAAATATCCCTCGCAGAAGAGCCTTGCCCCATCACACCATGCTTTTCTGCTTCCTTGGTGGCAGCCCGCACCTCTTCTTCATATTCAGCCTCGGCCTGAATATGGCGCTCATCAGACCATTTGCCGGAACGGATCAAATAATTTTTCAACCGCAAAACCGGATCCCCCAAGGGCCATGCATCCGATTCCTTGCGGGGACGATATTTGGACGGATCATCAGAGGTTGAATGAGGCGCAACCCGATAGGTCACCCATTCAATCAGCGTCGGCCCCAAATTGCGCCGCGCCCGCTCCACCGCCCATTTGGAAACATTGTAAACGGCAATAAAATCGTTGCCATCCACCCGCAAGGATGGAATGCCATAGCCATGAGCGCGCTCGGCAAAGGTCGCCGCATCGCCACCGGCTATTCCTTGAAAAGAGGAAATAGCCCATTGATTATTGACAATATTCAGCACCACCGGCGGCTTATAGACAGAGGCATTGACCAAAGCGGCATGAAAATCATTTTCAGCCGTTGACCCATCGCCAATCCAGGCCGTGGCGATTTTGCTGTCTCCCTTGATGGCCGATGCCATGGCCCAGCCAACCGCATGAATATATTGCGTGCCCAGATTGCCTGAAATGGTATAAAATCCATGCGCCTTGGAGCTATACATGATCGGCAATTGCCGCCCATGCAACGGATCTTTCGCATTGGACAGGATCTGGCAAATCATTATTTCCAATGGATAGTCCTGACAAAGCAGCAAACCCTGCTGGCGATAGGTGGGAAAATTCATATCCCCCTTGGAAAGGGCCAATTGCTGACCAACCGCAATGGCTTCCTCACCGGTACATTTCATATAGAAGGAAGTTTTGCCCTGCCGCTGCAAAGTCATCATACGCTCATCAAAAGCACGGGTGCGCACCATGCTTTTCAAGCCATGCAAAACCAGATCATCCTCAATCGGATCGGCCCATTGTCCAACCGCCTCCCCATCGCGATTAAGAACCCGGATCATAGTCCGCGCCAAATCCTTGATCTCACGCGGATCAACATCAATCTTGGGCTTGCGCACCGTCCCGGCTTTGGGAACATCCAGATAAGAGAAGTCAGGCTCATCTCCTGGCCGACCAGCTGGCTCTGGCACAGAAAAGCTCAAAGGTCCATAATCAGACATATCCATTCCTCCTCAACTCTCTTTCGAGAGAGAATTATGTCAGCATCATTGTCCTATAATGATGCCACATACAGAGAAACAGGTGTCCTTTTTCTTCTAAAAATAAAAAAGAAAAAGAAAAATAAACAGCTTAAAATTAAATTTTTTAGATCATTTAATCCATTCAAACAAAAAATATAGGATATACAATCCAAATTCAAAACTCTTCAAAATGCTCTAATACCAACGGCATAAGTGCCCGATTTAAAAGTCCTGAGCCAGCCCTCTTCCCCTCTTGCATGATCCATATTGCGTCTCCCCCTAACCGTTATCATCCATGCTCATTTCTATCTATGGCAGGCTCATTTGGCAAAAAACGCTCCAAACTCAACTCTACACCTTACGTAAAAGAAAGAAACAGAAAGCCCGCACACAGCGCCTTATGAGCAAACGTTCCAATATTCAAAACCAGTAATCACAAAAAATTTCGCACATGCAACATAGATAAAATATCACCAATACTATGATATTAACCAAAATAATCATAAAATTGATTTTATATTCAATATTTCAAAAATTTAACCCTTCTTTTCATTGCTGCAAGAGCGATCACGACTAAAGGATGATGGAATTATACGAAACATTAATTGAATTGCCTGCTCCTCTCATTTTAGATCGAAGCAAGGCCGGTGGACAGGGATTCTTGTCTCAAGATCTCTTTCACTGGTCGGAACATTCATTAAGGTCTGCCTGTCGCAGTGGCTTTCTCTTGAAAGAGTTTCCAATCAAGGAAACACACAAAGGCAAAGAGAAAGCAAAAAGAGACAGCAGACAACCTGGAACAGGAACCAAATCAATGGTTCTGCACCATGGGGGGAAACATGGCTGAGAATAACGATTCTGGACAAGCCTATTGGAAAGCCAACCTAAACCTCATCACGATCTGCCTGATTATCTGGTTCGTGTCGTCGTTTGGCTTGGGTCTTTTGCTTCGTCCTGCCTTGTCAGGTATTTCTGTCGGTGGCACCGACTTGGGCTTCTGGTTTGCCCAACAGGGATCAATCTACGTATTCCTGGGACTTATCTTCTTCTACGCTGTTCGTATGAACGCGATTGACCGCGCCCACGGCGTGTCTGACGACTAAGAGAGCAGGAACGAGAGATTATGGATCTTCAAACCCTTACATATATCGTCGTTGGGGCATCATTTTTGCTCTATATCGGCATCGCCTTCTGGGCGCGTGCGGGCTCAACCGGTGAATTTTATGCCGCTGGCCGCGGTGTTCATCCTGTTGCCAACGGCATGGCAACCGCCGCTGACTGGATGTCAGCTGCCTCCTTCATTTCCATGGCTGGCCTCATTGCCTTTAACGGCTATGGCGCGTCCCAGTTCCTGATGGGCTGGACCGGTGGTTATGTGCTTCTGGCCATGTTGCTGGCACCATACTTGCGTAAATTCGGCAAATTCACTGTGCCAGAATTTATCGGTGACCGCTTCTATTCCTCAACCGCACGCATCGTTGCCGTCATCTGCCTGATCGTCTGCTCCATCACATACGTGATCGGCCAGATGAAAGGTGTTGGTGTTGCTTTCTCCCGCTTCCTCGAAGTGGACGCATCCACCGGCCTGTTGATCGGCACCGGCATCGTGTTCCTTTATGCTGTGCAAGGCGGCATGAAAGGCATCACCTTCACCCAGATCGCTCAATATTGCGTTCTTATTCTGGCTTACACCGTACCAGCTGTCTTCATCTCCATGGAGCTGACCGGCACCTTCTTGCCACAGATCGGCCTGTTTGGTGATCATGCAGCTTCTGGCACGCCACTTCTGACCAAGCTTGATCAGATTGTGACAGATCTCGGCTTCAAGGAATATACGGCCCAAGCCTCCAACCCGCTCAACATGTTCATGTATACCATGTCCCTGATGATCGGTACGGCTGGTCTGCCACACGTGATCATTCGCTTCTTCACCGTGCCAAAAGTGTCTGACGCGCGTTGGTCCGCTGGTTGGGCTCTGGTCTTCATCGCGATCCTGTACACCACCGCTCCCGGCGTTGGAGCAATGGCTCGCCTGAACCTGATGGACACCATCCAAACCGGTACCGTTGGTGCCCCAGATGGCAACCTGCAATATGAACAGCGCCCGGATTGGTTCAAAAACTGGGAAACCACAGGTCTTCTGAAGTTTGACGACAAAAATGGCGATGGCCGCATCCAGTATTACAATGACAAATCCGAAGCTTTCAAAGCAAAAGCTGAAGAATTTGGCTGGAAAGGCAACGAGTTGAAAGTGGACCGTGACATCATGGTTCTGGCCAACCCGGAAATCGCCAAGCTGCCGAACTGGGTGATTGCTCTGGTGGCTGCCGGTGGTCTTGCTGCCGCTCTGTCAACCGCTGCTGGCCTTCTGATGGCGATCTCATCCGCTGTATCGCACGATTTGATGAAAGGCACCTTCACCCCGGATATTTCCGAGAAGCAAGAGCTGATGTGGGCCCGTATTTCCATGGGTGTTGCCATTGCAATCGCCGCATGGCTTGGCCTCAATCCTCCGGGCTTTGCAGCTCAGGTGGTGGCGCTGGCCTTCGGTCTTGCAGCTTCTTCCATCTTCCCGGCTCTGATGATGGGCATCTTCTCCAAGCGCATCAACTCCAAAGGTGCAACCTTGGGCATGATCGCCGGTATCCTGTCCACTCTGCTCTATATCTTCACATATAAAGGCTGGTTCTTCATTCCTGGCACTGCAATGCTGCCAAACACCACCGCAAACCACTTCCTGGGCATAGCTCCAGAAGCCTTTGGTGCAATCGGTGCTCTGATCAACTTTGCAGTGGCTTATATCGTATCCAATGCGACCGAAGAGCCACCACAGGAAATCCAGGATCTGGTAGAAAGCATCCGCGTTCCATCTGGTGCCGGTGCAGCGGTAGATCACTAAGATCATCGCATCCTGACAAATCTGAAAAGCCCGGTCTTTCGACCGGGCTTTTTCTTTTTCATAAAGCACTCATGCCGTTTGTATCAGTCCCAATGGTTACAAACATGCCGCAAGGGCAAATCAAAGAAAATATGCCTCTATTTTGCGCTTTGCAAAATTTGTGCTCGCTCCTGTGACCTGTATCAATGACAATTTAACACATCGCACCAGACAATCCCGTTACGTTTGATCACCGGGGAGTTTGGCATGACACTTGCCGCCTTTGCAGATTTCGCTTCACATCGCCATCCATTCGATATCTTGCCCTTTGACCTTTTGGAAGATCTGGCCACCAGAACCCAGACCATCGACATGGCCAAAGGTCAAACCATTTGCGATGTTGGTGAGCCAGTATCCGGCCTCTATTTGATCGAAAAAGGCGCCATCGATCTCATCACCCCGGAAGGCAGCCTGCTGCTGCATCTCAATATCGGCAATTGCTTCGGCGAACGGGCCCTTCTATCTGACGGCAAAGCCCCCAACAAAGCCATTGCCAGTGAAGACAGCACGCTCTTTCTTCTGCCAAACAAAGATTTTCAAAAGCTGATCAAAAGCTATCCCTCTTTCCATTCTTTCTTTGACAGCTCACTGGCCAGAAAAGCGCCAGCATCCAGCGAAACAGTCGATTCCACCACCAGCCTGATTTCCGTCTCCATCGGCAATCTGATGACCCCCAATCCCATTACGATACCGCCAACCACCACAGTGATGGATGCGGCAAAAATCATGCGTGAGAAAAACATTTCCTGCGTCCTGATTTCCGAATCAGAAAAACTCACAGGCATTTTGACAACAGGCGATCTCAGCCACCGGGTCGTAGCAAGCGGACGCCCGGCAGACACCTCTGTCGCCGATGTTATGACGCCAAATCCTTTCACCTTGGGGCCAGATGCTTTGGGCTTTGACGCCTTGATGGTCATGATGGAACGCGCCCATACCCATTTGCCTGTGGTTGACAATGGAAAATTGGTTGGCATCCTGACCAACACCAATCTGGTGCGCCAGCAAGCGGTCTCTGCTCCCTTCATTATTCGCGATATCAGCCGCCAAACCAGCTTTGAAGCGCTCAATGATATCGTCTCCAAAACCCCGCAAATGCTGGCCCAACTGGTTGGTTCCGGGGTTGACGCCCATAATATTGGCCGCATCATCACCAATGTGACAGATACACTAACCCGCCGCCTTGTCACAATGGCGGAAGAAAAATTCGGCCCCGCCCCCATCCCTTATCTCTGGCTAGCCTGTGGCTCGCAAGGACGACAGGAACAAACCGGCGTCTCGGATCAGGACAATTGCCTCATTCTGGATGACAGCTATAACGAAGCAGATCATGGCAGCTATTTCAAAGACTTTGCCCAATATGTCTCGGATGGTCTGGATGCCTGCGGCTATTTCTATTGTCCCGGAGATATGATGGCGACCAATCCACGCTGGTGCCAACCGGCCAAAGTCTGGCGCAGCTATTTTGATCAATGGATCGACAAACCCGACCCCATGGCCCAAATGCTCGCCAGCGTCATGTTTGACTTGCGCCCCATCACCGGCGATGAGCAGCTTTTTGACGGCATGTATCAACAAACCTTGGAAAAAGCGCGCAAAAATTCCATCTTCCGCGCCCATATGATTTCCAATTCCCTCAGCCATACACCGCCACTCAATCTCTTTCGCGGCTTTGCCCTGATCAAAAAGGGCGAACATAAAGACACACTGGACCTAAAACATAATGGCGTTGTGCCCATCGTCGATCTTGGCCGCGCCTATGCTTTAGAAGCCGCAATTGAAAATGCCAACACCCGCGAACGCCTGCATATGGCACGCGATGCCAAAGCCCTCAGCGCTTCTGGCGCAGATGATTTGATCGATGCTTACGATCTGATTGCCAATATGCGGCTCGAACATCAGGCCAAGCAGATCCGCGATGGACAAAAACCGGACAATTTCATGCCACCGGCCATTTTATCCGAATTGGAGCGAAACCATTTGAAAGATGCCTTCATCGTGATCAAAACCATGCAATCCGCCCTTGGCCACAATCAGGGTGCCAATATCTAGGCTCAGGGCCCATTAATTTGGCACATTCTGCGAGAGCAGTTTTGCGCAAGGACAAGGAAGAAAATCGCGACAATGTGGTTCATTTTCAAGATTTTATGAAGCAGTCATTGCGCAAAAATGCTCTCGCAGAATGTGCCAAATTAATGGGCCCTGAGCCTAGAGCATACATAGTCAGAAAAGCTAAGTCTTTTCAGTTGGACAGCAAAGCGTCAGATTGCTAAAGCTATCTGGCACTGCCCTGTTTTGACCTCTTAAAGGGCCCTATTGATCAAGCCGGAGACATTTTATGCTTTTCAATCTTTTAGGCACGTTTGTAGCGGGTATCGGTGCCGCAGGCATGATCATTCTGGCTTATAAATATATCTTGCGCATCCCACGCCCAAAAGCCGCCATTCCAGCAGCGGCAGGTGTGGTGATGATCCTGTTTCAGGTCTTTTTGGATTATGGCTGGTTTTCCCGCGCAACAGCAGATTTTGAAGGCGACCTCGTTGTTGTCTCAACCTTTGAAGGCAAAAGCCTGCTGCAACCGCTCTCCTATGTCATTGCGCGCACGGATCGCTTCATTGCACTGGAAGCTGCCACCCTCAAAGAGCATGACAAATTACCCGGCGTTAAACTGGGCACCTTGCATATCATTGCCCGCGATGCCCCAAATGGCAAACGGGATCAATTGTTTGATTGCATCAACAACAAACGCGCAGACGTGACCCCCGATCTCTCCCTGACCGCAACAGATTTACAGACAAAAACCAAATGGCTGGATATGCCCCAAGGCTGGCATGAGGCCGCCTGCAAATAAAGCAGGGAAAAGTCCGCCAAAAGGCGCGTATAAGGGCTTCATCATAGGCGCAATGACCAATAGCATTTCGCATAAAAAAAACGCATACTGAGCGCATAAAAGGATCTCAAGACCAAGGATCTTTCGAAACCATAAAGACCTTTTAAGAAAAATATTGGCATATTTGGCATCTGGGAGGAGCGCCGCTATGACCAAATCTATTTTGGTAGTGGATGACGAAACATCCATTAATTTCGCATTGGAACATTTGATGAAAGCCGAAGGCTATGATGTTGCAACCGCACATGATGGCAATGAGGCAATTGATTGTGTTGATCAAACACACCCGGACCTGATCTTGCTGGATGTCTCCCTTCCCCATAAGGATGGCTATGAGATTTGTCAGGCCCTGCGCGCCAACGCCACAACACAGAATATCAAAATTGTTATGATGAGCGCCCGCAGCCGTGATATCGAAATCGAAAAAGGCATGGCCATGGGCGCCAACGCCTATCTGACCAAACCTTTCTCACTGGGCACAGTCACCAAAACGGTCAAGGATATTCTGGCACAGACATAAGGCTGGCTGTACAGGGAGAGGCACCCTTTGCCTCATCCTGTATCCTGTCATATGTGACCCATTTGTACCCATTGCTTTTCCATCAACGTTGGGAAAAGCTCCCCCATATCTTGTCCCTGACCTTACAAAGATAAAGCATCATGATTGAGCGCCTGAGCCTGCGGCTACGCATTTTTCTGTTTTTTGCCTTCATCGGCCTTGGCTCCTGCGCCATCATCATTGCCGCTCTCTCCTTTGCTCTTGGCCGCATTGGCGCTGATGCCACACCGCACCTTGTTTTGTTTGGCGGCATGTCCTGTTTTGCCATTCTGTTGCTCAACGGATATGTCTGGCAAAAGTTCGATCTCAATGTCGCCAACCCCATTGATATGATGGTCAAGGATGTCCGCACGCTGGTTCATGCTGGCGCACAACAGGATATCGATAGCGAGACCGGCAAATATCTGGGATTTCTCAATCCCGCCATTCGCGAAATCTCGCAAGCCTTGGTCGAAGCACGCCAAGAAACCGAAAAACAGGTCACAGAAGCCACCGCTCTGGCCAATCGGCAAAAGCGGCGGCTGGAAACCGTCTTGCAAGATCTGGATCAGGGCGTGCTCATCTGCAATCTGGAAAACAAGATCCTGCTTTATAACCGCAAGGCCCTGCAAATCCTGCATGTGTCGGGCGATTTAGGTCTGGGACGCACGCTCTATTCTGTTGTTTCCGCCGCCCCCTTTCGCCATGCACTGGATCGACTGCATAACCGCTTTGAAGAAGGCCGTCACAAACGCCATAAAGAAGGCCTCTCGGCCCTGATCATTGGCGCAACAGCGGATGGCAAACATACCTTGCAAGGCAGAATAACCCTGATCATCAATAGCGAGGAAACACAGGCGACCGGCTTCACTGTCACCTTCGAAGACATCACCAATCAATTGGCAGAAAATATCGAAAGAGACCGCCTGCTCCACCAAGCCATGATTGAGCTGCGTCACCCGGCCGCCAATTTGCAGGCAACCGCAGAAATGCTGGCAGGGGATTTTGACTTTGATGCAGACACCCGCAAACATTTCGAGACGCTTCTGGTGCGCGAAACCCATTCGCTTTCTGCCAGCATTGAAGCAATGGACACCAAATCCCATCAATTGATGGCGGGGGCATGGCCCATGTCCGATGTCTATTCCTCTTCGCTTTTCAACTGCATCCTGCGCCGCAATGCTTCAGAAGATCTGACCTTGACATGCGAATTTGTCGGCACGCCCGTTTGGCTGCATTGCGATAGCGTCACCATTGTCGAGCTGGTCGAATTCATCATGCGCAAAGTTGCAAGCCATACGGGCCTGCGCGTCTTCCAGCTATCAGCCAACCGCACGGGCCGCAAAATCTATATCGATTTATACTGGCATGGCGAGATGGTCACCATGTCACAAATTGATAGCTGGCTGGATGAACCCTTGGATGCAGATTTGGGCGCGATTACAGGCCGCGATGTGCTGGACCGTCACAAAACCGATTTCTGGAGCACCAAAACCCCTGACGATATGGTGCATTTGCGCCTTCCCCTCGCCCCGGCCCGCGACCATCACGAAGATGATATGGAAATCGAGCGCGAAATCATTCCAGAGCGCCTTGATTTCTATGACTTTGATCTGATGGAGCGCACCAATCTGTCAGAAGTGCAGGATACTCCTTTGCGCGAACTCACCTATGTGGTCTTTGATACCGAGACCACGGGCCTTGAGCCATCAAATGGCGATGAGATGATTTCCATTGCCGGTGTGCGCATTGTCAATGGCCGCATCATGCGCGGGGAGAGCTTCGATCACTATATCCATCCCGGACGCGCAATCCCCGCCGCCTCCACAGCCATCCACCATATCACCAACGACATGGTGGCAGAGGCCCCACCCGTTGAGCAGGTCTTGCCCAAATTCCATAACTTTGTCAGTGACGCTGTGCTTGTGGCTCACAATGCCGCCTTTGATATGAAATTCCTGTCGTTGAAGGAAAAACAAACCGGCCTTGCCTTCACCAATCCAGTGCTGGATACAGTCCTGTTGGCCGCCCATTTGCAAGGCCAAACAGCAAGCCTGACATTGGATACATTGGCCGAGCAATTTGGCATCGAGATTCCACCAGAAGTCCGCCATACCGCATTGGGAGATTCTCTTGCCACGGCAGAGGTCTTGCTGCGTTTGATTGATTTGCTGGAAGCAAGCGGCGTCAAAACCCTGCGCGATGCGGTAGAGGTAGAGAAAAAAGCCGCCGCCATTCGCAAACAGCAGGCTAAATATTAGGCTCAGAACCCATTAATTTGGCCTATTCTGCGAGAACATTTTTGTGCAATGGCAAGGAGGAAAATCGCGACAATGTGGTTCATTTTCAAGATTTTACGACGTAGTCCATTGCGCAAAAATGTTCTCGCAAAATAGGCTAAATTAATGAGTCCTGAGCCTAGGCTTCAGCTTAAAGAGACGGCCATCCACACAGAGCAGGCCAGCGCTAATCAAACCCATGCCAATGCCATGTGTGAGCATCAGTCCTTCTCCCAAAAACAGCCCACCAAGCAACAACGCAAAAAGCGGGATCAATAAGGTTACCAAAGAAGCATTGGTGGCCCCTGCCTCATGCAACAGCCGAAAATAGAGAATATAGGCCCAAGCGGTGCAAAAAATCGCCAGACAAATCAGGCTGACCCCCACGCCAAGCGAGGGCATGACAAAGCCATCATCGGGCGTAAAGATCAGCATCACTGACAGCAACATAAGGCTGGAAGCGCATAACTGGCCCATCGCCCCGATCACAGGCTCCACCCCCATCGCACGAAAGCGCCGTGCATAAACCGCAGCACAGCCATAAGAAAAAGCCGCACCCAAAATGGCCAATTGCGCCCACAAAGTGCCACTGCTCTGCATCAAGGCTTCCGGCCCGGAAATCATCACCACTCCCAACAAACCAATAACAGCCCCCACACTCTTATTCAGGGTCAGTTTTTCATCAACCAGAAGAAACCCGGCAATCAGCATGGTAAAAATAGGCGTGGTGCCGTTCAAAATAGCCGCAAGACCGGAAGAAAGAGACTGCTGCCCCCATACAATCAGCGAAAACGGCACCACATTGTTCAAAAACCCCATAACCAGAAAAGCAATCCAGATAGAGAGGGCCTTGGGAAGTGCGCGCCCGCTAATCAGCACATAGGCCACAAGTGCCAAAGCGGCCAAAGCAACCCGGCAAAACACAATCACCAGCACAGGCAATTCCATAACGCTGATTTTAACAAAGAAAAAGGCCCCGCCCCATAACAAGGCCAGTAAAATCAATAGGCCCCAATGTCTGATTGTCATCCGCTTGCCTCAACCTAGTAAAGGCTTTGCAATAGCAAATAAGAAGCAAAGCCCCCACCCGTTTCTTGCGCAGCACAAAGGCAAAGATATGTGAGAGTCCGCTGGATTGACGTTTTGCAGACTTCCTTAAAGCCTGCGAATCAGAGACCTTGCCCTGCCAGCAACCAATAGGGAAATCCGTACCACAATGACAGTCAGCATAAATCTCGGCACCATGAAACTGGGACAACCGGCAGAAATGGATCTGGAAGAATTGCTGGCCACACGCTTGCTGGTACAGGGCAATTCCGGCTCGGGCAAATCCCATCTTTTGCGCCGCATTCTGGAACAAAGCGCCCCATGGGTGCAGCAAATTGTGATTGACCCTGAAGGTGATTTTGTCACCTTGGCCGAAAAGTTTGGTCATGCCATTGTCGATGCCGTTGGAACAGAGCGCGATTTAACCATGATTGCCGCTCGTGTCCGACAGCACCGCATTTCTGCGGTTCTCAATCTGGAAGGGCTGGATGCCGACCGCCAGATGCGCGCCGCCAGTGCCTTTTTAAACGGCCTGTTCGATATCGATCGCGATTATTGGTATCCCTCCCTTGTGGTGGTGGATGAGGCCCAGCTTTTTGCCCCCGCAGCAGGCGGCGAAGTCAGCGAAGAAGCCCGCCGCATGTCATTGGGTGCCATGACAAATTTGATGTGCCGTGGCCGCAAAAGAGGCTTGGCTGGCATCATTGCCACACAGCGTCTGGCAAAATTGGCCAAGAATGTTGCCGCCGAAGCCTCTAATTTTTTGATGGGGCGCACCTTTCTCGATATTGATATGGCCCGCGCCTCGGATCTGCTTGGCATGGAACGCAGACAAGCAGAAACATTCAGAAATCTGGATCGTGGCCATTTTGTCGCCCTTGGCCCCGCGCTTTATCGACGCTCCGAGACCGTCAAAATCGGAACCGTTGAAACCAGCGCCCGCTCAACCAGCCCCAAATTGATGCCGCTGCCAGAACGCCCAACAGAAAATCTGGACGATCTCTTGTTCAAGCCGGGCACAGACAACGAACCCGGCCCAGCCCTACAAGCCCCGGCCCAGACAACAGCAGAAGTGCTGCAACAGCTGGCCCATTTGCGCATGGAAGCCAAATTCCCCGACGAACCAGACCCACAATTGGATCTTGATCCGGGCATCAGTCAGCAAGAGCGAGAGGAAATCCTGCAAACCATTCTGAGCGATTTGCTAGAAGAGGAAGAAGCCGCCTTTCAGCCCATCTCTGTTCTCTATCAGGATTTTCAAGTGCGCTGTCGCATCAATAAACAGCTCAAAACAATCCCGGAATTGCAGGAATTTCGCCAGCTTCTATCCGTAGCCCGCGCCAAACTGGACACACAGGAAGAAGAGCTGGACGAAAATCTCTGGCAACAGGCAACCATCATTGCCGAACAATTGCCCGAAGAAATGCGCGGCGTCTATCTGGTGCTGGCAAAAGCCGCCATTGGCAAAAAACCCTGCCCCACCAATATTGAGCTGGCCACCGCTTACGGCACCCGCTCACCGGGACGCGCCCGCTGGTTGCTCACTTATATGGAAGAACGCGGTTTTCTCGTCTGCGCCAATGATTTGCGCGGCAATCGCATTGTCACGCTAAAAGATCTTGGCCACCAAACAGAGCCCGGCAACCCCGATTAAAACTCAAAGCAAAAAGCAAAAAGCAAAAAGCCGGGACAAGCCCGGCTTTTTATATCGATAAATTTTGACAATCTGTCAAAGCGTGGCAGCGGACTGCGGCACAGATGGACGAGCAGTCTGGGCAACAGATTGGGTGCTGGCAATCCAGCCCCCACCCCACAATTCGGCTTCCTGATCAATGCCATCATAAAAGACGCAAGCCTGACCCGGTGCCACACCTTCTTCCCCATCCAGCAACTCCACTTCAAAGCTGCCATCTGCCGTAACATGCAGCAAGGCGGCTTTCGGCGGACGGGTAGAACGCACCTTGGCGTAAATTTCCAAACCCGTTTCAGGAATTTCAGACAAATCCATAGGGCCAAGCCAATTGACTTCACGCAATTTCAGACGACGGGTTGCCAAAGCATCCCGTGGTCCAACAATCACACATTTATTCTCGGCATCCAGTTTGACCACAAACAAAGGCTCACCGGCAGAAATACCAAGCCCGCGCCGTTGACCAACCGTATAGCGAATAATGCCTTTATGCTGGCCCAGAACACGCCCATCAATATGAACAATATCCCCCGGTTCTGCCGCTCCCGGATGCAGGCGCTCAATCACATCGGTATATTTGCCTGTCGGCACAAAGCAAATATCCTGACTATCCTGCTTGTCCGCAACGCTCAAACCCAATTCACGCGCCAGCGCACGCGCTTCTGGCTTTGGCATCCCGCCAAGAGGAAAGCGCAGAAAATCAATCTGTTCCTGTGTGGTTGCAAACAGAAAATAGCTTTGATCGCGATCTTCATCGGTCGGGCGATACAAAACCCGGCGATTGCCTTTCTGGCGCGAGGTAATATAGTGCCCAGTTGCCATAACATCGGCACCAAATTCCTTGGCCGTTTCCAGCAAATCCTGAAATTTCACCGTCTGGTTACAGGCAACACAAGGAACAGGGGTCTCCCCCGCCAGATAGCTCTCGGCAAAGCGATCAATCACAGCTTCCTTAAACCGGCTCTCATAATCCAGCACATAATGGGGAATATCCAATTGCTCGGCAACGCGCCGCGCATCCTGAATATCTTGCCCTGCACAACAAGCACCCGCCCGATGCATGGCTTTGCCATGATCGTAAAGCTGTAAGGTGACGCCAATCACATCATACCCTTGTTGTTTCAGCAAAGCAGCCGTCACAGAGCTATCCACTCCGCCAGACATGGCAACAACAACACGGGTATCTTCTGGGCGACCAGGTAAATCAAGACTGTTTAGCATAAACAGATTCCATCTCTCGGTTCACCGACAACAGCACTGGCCCTTGACTGCTGGAATTGGAATGGTCTCATCCAATCTGTCGGCTCTTTTGAAATCTTTATATAGGTATTGTTCCAAAAGACCAAACCCCAAACTGCAAATTTGAGGCAAAAAATCACAAATCACCCGGCAAGAATTACCCCATGCAGGCAGTTTTTCACCATTTGGCAGCATAGAGCCAGCCTTGACGACCAGTGAAATCGGCAAAAATCCGGCATTCTTTCAAAAAGCAAACTTGGCATGATCCTTGAATAGAAGAGAGCTGAATGCATTTGTGAGGAAAAAAATGGTCGCCCATTATTCTGTTCTGTCTGCCGTGGAGAAATCCACACCATCCAAGGACAATTGGCCTGTCAAAAGCCAATCATCCAGCGACAATGCGCGCAAATTTGAACGGGAAATGGATCAGGTAAAATCAGACCAGACCCCACCAGCACGCGAAAATGCATCACCGGCAAACAGGGCAGCCAGCGACACTGCCCCATCCGCCAAAGAGACCTCAAAAGAGGCAAGCAACCAGAGCAGCACAAATTCCTCTGAAGCCAACAAAACCAAAATATCTGATCAGAAAGCCGACCTTGAAGCACAGGATGGCCAAGCCTCTGAGACCAGCACAAAGCAAACAGATCCATCTGCTTTGGAACAGTCCGCCAAATTGCAGATTCAGGAGCAAAGCACAGCGTCAAAATCTGGTCTGGAAGCCAGCGCAACAGCTGGCCAGTCCGACCAGTCAAAGGCGCAAAATGATCAGGCACAGACAGATCTGAGCCTTGCCCAAAAAGACGAAAACCAAAATGAAGGTAAAGTGCAGTCAGCTTTTGTTGGAACAAAGCAAGACGAGCAGACATCTGCCAACAAGACCGCGACACAAGCAAGCGCGTCCAGCATATCTGAAGCCTTAAACAAAACAAATCCGAATGCTGGCATCACGCCTCAAACAAAGGATGCACAGCCGCCAGCCAACCAGCTGAACTCTGAAGGGCAAGGGAAAAACACCACAAGCAAAGGGGCCACAGTTCAACAGGCTGACGCTTCTGCAAACGCTAACATCATAGCCGCCAGCAAGGTAGCCAACGGTCTGACCACAAAAAAAGGCACACCGCCGCTCTCACAAGAGCAAGGAAAAGCAGCTTTTGACGCCACAAAAAGCCAAAAATCTGGGCAAGGAAGAACAGAAACAATCGAACTTTCTGTGTCTGACAATGAGACCAAGAGCGAGCAAACAAACCGCACCGCAAACCAGTCAAGCCAAGCAGCTCTTGCCCCATCATCTGACCAAGCACATACCAAACAGGCAGGCCAACAAAATCAGCAAACTCCCCTTGCAAAAACCAACATAGCACTTGATGAGGCACAGGCACAGGCACCGAGCAGCCAAAGCGCAGAAATGAACAATCCCGATGTGAAAGAGTTGGGCACAAAAAATAGTGACGCTAAAAATGCAGCACAAGAGCAGGGCCAGCAGGCAAATAAAGCAATGCCCGCAACGCAAAATGCCGAAATTTTGGCAGCAAAGCGCAATGCTCAAATCAATGAAGGGCAAAAACCAGACCAACAAGCACAAACAGCTGATGATATATCTGACAGTGATGCTGCGTCCGAGCAACGGGCTATAGCACAGAGCGAAAAACCTGCAATTCACCAAAATGATCGTCAGGAGCAATTGGCCAAATTAAGAGCACCAAAAGGCACTATTTTTTCCCAATTAATGGCAGGCGTGCAGATTGGTCAGGCAGCCGCAGGCAAAGTTGATACCTCTATGGACAGCTTCGATCCCATGGCGGATCTGGAACGGACAAATATACAACTATCAGGCGCTCCCGGTCAGGACAGCTCTGTCCGACTGATGGGATTTGATGCCTTCGCCAAAACCGGAACCCTGCCAAATGCAACAAGTCTGGCCAATGCACAGGCGGTCGCGGCACAAATTTCTCGCCATGTGCGCAATGGGGAAAACCGCTTTGAAATTCGCCTCGATCCAGCAGAGCTTGGTAAAATTGACGTGCGCCTGACCATTGGCTCTGACGGTCAAACCCGTGCCCATCTGTTTGTCGAGCGCCCGGAAACCATGGATTTTCTAATGCGCGATCAAAGAATGCTGGAACGCACCTTGCAGCAAAGCGGTCTGCAACTTGATGATCAGGGGCTGGAATTCTCATTAATGGATCAACAAAATCAAAATCAGCAATCCAATGATCATCAGGATCAAAATGCTGATCAGGGCGAGCAAGCGGTGGCCTCTGACAAACACAATCAGGCACAGATGAGCCAATTGGAAGCCCAAAATGCAGCCATCTCCCAAACCTATATGGCCCGTGATGGCGTCAATATGGTAATTTAAGCAAGAGGATAAGGAATAAATCATGACCGCAATTGGTTCTGTCACATCAAATACAACCTCCTCCTCAGCTGCAGATAAAACAGCATTGATCGGCAATTACGAAACCTTTTTGACGTTGCTGACCACACAATTGAAGAACCAGTCACCACTGGACCCCATGGATGCCAACAAATTCACGCAACAATTGGTGCAATTTTCCAGCGTTGAACAACAGATCAAGGCCAATAAGCAAATGGAAAGTCTGGTGGCCATGACAACTGCCACCAATGCACTCAACAGCCTGAAATTTGTCGGTCAGAATGTCACCTTGGATGGCACCCATGGTACGCTGAGCGCCGGTCAGTCACTGAAATGGAAATTCACCGCCCCCAAAGACGGCACGATGGATGTTATCATCCGCAATCATGCCGGAAATATCGTTAGAACCGAAAAGGGAGTGGATATCAAATCCGGTGAACAAACCTATACCTGGAATGGCAAAACCAATGATGGCTCTTTTCTGCCATCCGGCAGCTATAAAATCGAGTTCAAAGCCAAAGACAAAAATAAGGTCGCCCAAAACATCTCGACCGAAACCAAAGGAATGGTCAGTGATGTGGATCTGTCAACCAGCGAGCCCATGCTGATCATTGGCAAGCAGAAATATCGTATGAACCAGGTCAAAGCAGTCGGTTTCTCTTCTTCTAGTTCCAATAATGGCGGCAGTTCCAACTAGAAATATGACATTAGAAAGCGCCCAAGAAGACAATCACCAACCCATTTTGCACGATTTTTGGGCATGGTTAATGCTCTCTTAGCACTCTGAAACCAGCAAAAAAGCGGCCATTTCAAGCCACCCACGCAATTTGCAAGAGCTTTCGCAGATCGCCAACCAATTCATTACCAAAGTCTTTCCAGAGGCTTAGGTCTTTTTTAAAGGCATTGTTCTATTCTCAATCTCGATGAGGTCAGGTTGAGTGTGAGAGTACAATGACCGATCAAACACGTGCGAGAGTAAAATATGTCATCGGCCCCGATGGGTCCCCGTTGACCATTGCAGATCTACCACCGGAAAATACACGTCGGTGGGTGATCCGGCGCAAAGCTGAAGTGGTTGCCGCAGTCCGCGGTGGCTTGTTGAGCTTGGAAGAAGCGTGCCAGAAATATACCTTGACAGTTGAGGAATTTCTCAGCTGGCAAAGTTCCATCGACCAACATGGTCTGGCGGGTCTGCGTGCAACACGGGTCCAGCAATATCGCTGAGGCATATTGGGAGGCAGGGCAACCTGACCAACCAAAAATCTCAAAAGGTCGGCGCAAAGCGCCGGCCTTTTTTCATGGCCAAAAGACAAGCACCATGATCAAAGACAGATCTGTCACAAAAATTCCAACAAACTCTATGCACGTCAATAGCTTAGAAGAAAAATACAGAATCGCCCCCTAAGCTCGGACCGTATAAATACAGCCATTGGCCAAGCCTCATATGGCGCCTGCAAATCAGTTATCAATAACTTTTATTTTCACGACTTAAACGAGAAATTTTTCCTCATTTTACAGGCTTTTCCGATCAGACGAGCCAAATGAAGGGGATAAACACAGCCATATCCAATTTTTTTGCCTTCATTTCAGAAAAAAACAGACAGCCAAACAAGGCGTTAACCATTCGTTAACCACTTCCTTAACACCTTGTTAACCAATCACTAGGAAAATATTGCCTAGTGATTTGGGTCAAGTGATTTGGGTGTAGCCGATAAGGCATGAAGGGCGACTGGCGTGAACGCAGCATTAGAATTTTTGAAAACGCTTGGACCAGCGAGACTGGCAGCAATGGGAGTGGTCACCGCCGTCCTCATTGGCTTCTTTGCCTTCATCATGCTGCGCGTCTCAGAACCCACCCTGTCTCCGCTTTATACAGATCTGTCTTTTGAAGATTCCATCCAGATCACAAAATTGCTCGAAGCCCAAAATGTGAGGCATGAAATCCGTCAGGAAGGGGCGGTCATTCTCGCACCAAAAGATGAAATCCTGCGCCTGCGGATGCAATTGGCCGAAAGCGGTCTGCCTGCTGGCGGCAATGTTGGATATGAAATTTTCGACAAGAGCGAAACACTCGGCACCACATCTTTCGTGCAGAATGTCAATCATTTGCGCGCCTTGGAAGGCGAGCTGGCCCGTTCCATTCGCACCATCCGCAATGTCCGTCAGGCGCGCGTCCATCTGGTCTTGCCCAAACGCCAACTTTTCAAACGTGACCAAAAGCCCCCATCCGCTTCTATCGCTGTGAAATTGCAAGGCAGTCTGGGGCAAACCCAAATTCAGGCCATCCAGCATCTGGTCGGCTCTGCTGTTGAAGGCCTGAACCCGGAAAATGTCACCATCATTGATGCCAAGGGCCGTCTTCTGGCATCTGGCCGGGGCAATGACGAAAATTACCTCTCTGCCCGTATGGACGAACGCACCCAGCAATTGGAAAATCGTCTGCGCAATCAAGTAGAGGATATCGTTGCCAAAGTGGTGGGCGAAGGCCGCACCCGCATTGAAGTGGCAGCAGAGCTGGATTTCAACAAAATCACCCAGACATCCGATACTTTCGACCCCGATGGACAGGTCATTCGCTCCACGCAAACCCGCTCTGAATCGGCCAAAAGCAACGAAAAAGAACCCAATGATGGCGTAACCGTCGGCAACGAGCTGCCCGGCGCGGGCGACAATGGCGGCAATGGTGCAGGCCGTCAGGAAGCCTCTGATATCACATCCGAGCTGATCAATTACGAAATTTCACGCAAGACCACCACCGAGGTTGTACAAGGTGGCCGCATCAAACGCCTATCGGTCGCCGTACTGGTTGATGGCACATATGAGAAAAATGACGCAGGCGAGCTGGTCTATAAACCAAGAACCGCCGAGGAATTGGACCAGATTTCCAGCTTGGTCCGCTCTGCCGTTGGATATGTCCAAACCCGTGGCGACAAGATCGAAGTCATCAATCTGCAATTTGCCGAAGGCCCTCAATCACCCTTTGACGAGAGCGGCGATGAGCTGTTTGCCTTCACCAAGGATGATTATATCCGCTTTGCCGAATTGGGCATCCTGCTCTTCATGACCCTTCTGGTTCTGTTGCTGGTCGTGCGTCCGCTGATGAAACGCATGTTGGAAAAACCGCAAGAAGAGAGCGAAGAAGAAGATATCGTTATGGGCCCGGATGGCCAACCCATGGTCATGGATGAAGAAGGCAATCTGGTGCCCGCACCAGAGGCCGAAGCCCCGGTCCATCCAACCATGAAGGCCATTGAACATGCCCAATTGCAAGGGGCCTTGCAGGCAGACACCCTCATTCGGGTTGGTGAATTGGTCAATGAAAACCCGGAAGAAGCCGCCAAGATTGTTCGCCTCTGGCTTCAGGACGCAGCATAGGATCGCATGATGGACAATACAGCACTTGCAACAATGACAAGCAATGCCGGCGTCTCCAATGATGCGCAAGAGCGCGAATTGGATGGCGCAGAAAAATCTGCCATTCTCCTGCTGGCACTGGGCGATGAACATGGCGCAGAAATCTGGAAACGTCTTGATGATATCGAAATCAAGCAAGTCTCCATTGCCATGGCAAAGTTGGGCGGCATCACCCCCAATATGCTGGATAATCTGATTGTTGAATTTGTCTCGCGCCTAACGTCCAAAGGTGCGGTAACCGGCAACTATGATTCAACAGAACGCTTGTTGCTCTCCTTCCTGCCACAAGATCGTGTCAGCACAATCATGGAAGAAATTCGCGGCCCCGCTGGCCGCAATATGTGGGAGAAGCTCTCCAACGTACAAGAAAATGTTCTGGCCAATTATCTCAAGAACGAATATCCGCAAACCGTTGCCGTGGTGCTCTCCAAGATCAAATCCGACCATGCCGCCCGTGTTCTCTCCATCATGCCGGAAGATTTTGGTCTGGAAGTCATCAACAGAATGCTCTCCATGGAAGCAGTGCAAAAAGAGGTGCTGGAAAAAGTCGAGCAGACTTTGCGCGTGGAATTCATGTCCAACCTCTCCACCACATCCCGCCGCGATGCTCACGAAGTGATGGCCGATATCTTCAACAATTTCGACCGCCAGACAGAAGCCCGCCTGCTGGCAGCTCTGGAAGAAGAAAACCGCGAATCCGCCGAGAAAATCAAACAACTCATGTTCACCTTCGAGGATTTGTCCAAGCTCGATGCAGGTGGCATTCAAACCTTGCTGCAAAATGTCGAAAAAGACGCCATGTCTCTGGCTCTCAAAGGCGCCAACGAAACCATTCGCGAGCTGTTCTTCGGCAATATGTCGACCCGCGCTGCCGCCATGCTGCAAGAAGATATGGAAACCATGGGTCCTGTCCGCCTGAAAGATGTCGACGAAGCCCAAGGCACCATGGTCAATGTCGCCAAAGATCTGGCGGCCCGTGGCGAATTGATGATCTCCAAAGGCAACGGCGAAGACGAACTGATCTATTAATCCAAATAGCCTGACACACGCTTTCAGGTTTAAGGCAAACGCTCAACAGGAACCCAACTCGATGGCACAGCCCGCCCGTTATCTTTTTGATCTTGATTTCTCAGCTCCCCCAGAGCCCGAGATCGAAGAGGTCGTGGAAGAAATAATCGAGGAAGAAGAACCGCCAGAGCCTACCATCACCGTGGCAGAGCATGAGCAATTGATCGAAACAATTCGCCAACAAGCCTATGAACAAGGATTGGAAGAAGGCCGCCAGGAACGCGAACAAAGCGCCACAGAAAAAAACATCGAATTGCAAAAGACCATTTTGGACGAAATCGCCATGATCTATACAGAGGTTGGCGTCCTGATGGCCCGTCTGGAAAAAGACGCCAGCACATTAGCCTTTCGCTTTGCCAGCAGATTTGCGCAAAAACTGGTCGACCAAGAACCAAAAGCCGAAATTCAGGCTTTGCTCAATCAAATTTTGGCGCCTTTGCGCAAAAGCCCCCATCTCACCATTCGCGTTCATTCCGATTTGGCACAAGACATCAAAGCTTCAACAAAAAAGCAAATGAAAGAGCTGGGCTTCAAAGGAAATTTGATGGTGCGTGGCGATGACATGATCGCACCGGGAGACTGCGAAGTGGAATGGAATGATGGCGGCATTGGCCGCAATATGCGCGATGCCATTCAACATGCCGAAACTTTGCTGGAACAGCATTTCGCCACAGTTCCAGAAGAAGAAATCCCAGAAGCAGAAGACACAGAAACAGAAGACACAGAAACAGAAGACGAAGAGCAAACTGATGCAGAGACCCCGATGGATCAGGCTGACGATACAGCACAACCGTCTGGCAAGCACACAGAACCTTCCCCGTCTGAACAATCCGATACACAGACAACCGAGCCTTCACAGAGAAGCCATCTGTCACCAGATAGCCCTGACCAACAACAACAAAATAATGCTGCTCCCCATGATGACAGCCAACAACTAAGCCAGCCCAATCAAGCCCAAGGAGAGCCATTATGAGCGACGAGATTGAAAATGACGGCTTGAATTTGCAAGAGCAGGATATGCCGCTCGATCAGGCAGGAGACGGAAAGCCCGAAGAACCCTCTCCCAAAAATGCCGCCGATCTCGAAGCTGTTTTTGATGTGCCGGTACGAGTGTCCGCCATTCTGGGCCGCGCCAAAATGCCCGTCAGCGAATTGCTCAATCTAGATGTTGGCAATGTGCTGGAGCTGGACAGAAAAGTCGGCGAAGCCGTCGATATTTATGTCAATGCCAGACTGGTTGCCCGTGGTGAAGTCGTGCTGGTTGAAGACAAACTGGGCGTCACCATGACCGAAATCATCAAAGCCGACAAATAAGCCAGGAGAAATATCATGCGCCTTCTCATTGCAGGATCCTTGAACGGCCAGCTCTCCATGGCCACAAAAATCGCACTGGACCGCGGAGCACAGGTCTCTCACACAGAAACCATGCAAATGACACTCAGCCACTTGCGGGCTGGCCGTGGTGCAGATTTGCTCATGGTCGATGTCAATCTCGACATTGCCCATCTCATTCAGGCGATGGAAGATGAACATATCACAGTGCCGGTTGTCGCCTGTGGGGTAGAAAATGATGCCCGCGCCGCCGTGAATGCCATTCGCGCCGGGGCCAAGGAATATATTCCCCTTCCCCCTGATCCCGATGTGATTGCAGCAGTTCTGGAAGCTGTCTCGCAAGATCAGGGCGATCTGATTTTCCGTGACCCTGCCATGGGTGCCTTGATCCAGCTGGCCAACCAGATTGCCCCGTCCGACGCCTCCGTCCTCATCACCGGCGAAAGTGGCACCGGCAAAGAAGTGCTGGCCCGCTATCTGCATGGCAAATCCCGCCGCGCGGCCAAGCCCTTTGTCTCGGTCAATTGCGCCGCTATTCCAGACAATTTGCTGGAATCCGAATTGTTCGGTCATGAAAAAGGCGCCTTCACCGGAGCAATTGCCCGACGCATCGGCAAATTTGAAGAAGCCAATGGCGGCACGCTTTTGCTGGACGAAATTTCCGAAATGGACATTCGCCTGCAAGCCAAACTCCTGCGCGCCATTCAAGAGCGTGTGATTGATCGTGTCGGCGGCTCACAACCGGTCACAGTCGATATTCGCATCCTTGCCACGTCCAACCGCAATTTGGCCGACGAAGTACGCGCCGGAACCTTCCGCGAAGATTTGCTCTATCGCCTCAATGTCATCAACCTGCAAATCCCCTCTTTGCGGGATCGCCCGCAAGATATCGATATACTTGCAAACCATTTCGCCGACAAATATGCCCAAGCCAATGGCTTGCCCCAGCGCAAATTAAGCGCTGAATGCGCCCGCCATTTACATGCCAATCAATGGGCAGGCAATGTACGAGAGCTGGAAAACACCATCCATCGCGCGGTCTTGCTGGCAACCGGCACCGAAATCGGTGCCGAAGCCCTGCGGATGCCAGATGGCAGCCGCATGGACCAAACCATCATTGGCATGGCAAGTGGCCCGGCGGCACAAGCCGTGATGGCCGCGGAAGGGGTCACCCGGTCCATGGTGGGCCGCACAGTGGCAGAGGTCGAACAGGACCTTATTCTCGATACCCTTGATCATTGTCTTGGCAACCGCACCCATGCCGCCAACATTCTGGGCATATCCATCCGCACCCTGCGCAACAAGCTGCGTCAATATTCCGCAGAAGGCGTGGATATCCCCCAACCAGGAGAAGGAAAGATAGCCAGCTGACAACCGAGTCTCATAAAGAAAACCAACATCACACACGAGAGCATATTTTTCGAAAAGTGTGTGCGGTTTTCGGACAAAAATATGCTTAGAAACAAAGACGAGAGCATTTTGAATAACGACGTGTTTATTCAAAATGCTCTAGGACGTAGAGGACGCATGATATGAGCGAAAGCACAGCTCCTTTATCAGACGCGGCAAGCGCGCCCGCCCCACAAGACACCGGGGTCATGGGTGAAGCGGCCCAAGCTGCGTCTTCCGGTCCATCCATTGGCAGTCAGATAGCCAATGTCATAGATGTCTTGCGCCGGGGCGATCTGGGGCTGGCCATCGGTGTGATGGTGATTTTGGTGGTGATGATCCTGCCCATGCCCGGCTTTATGCTGGATATGTTTCTGGCGGTTTCCATCATTTTTTCCATCCTCATCCTCATGACGGCACTCTTCATTCGCGCCCCGCTGGAATTTTCTGCTTTTCCAACGGTCTTGTTGGTGGCAACCATGCTTCGACTGGCCCTGAATTTGGCCTCTACCCGTCTTATTCTGGCCTATGGCCATGAAGGCCCCGGCGCAGCAGGCAATGTGATCGAAGCTTTTGGGTCTTTCATCACACGCGGCAATTTTGTTATTGGCGTCATTGTCTTTGCCATTCTTATCACAGTCAATTTCGTGGTGATCACCAAAGGATCCGGCAGGATTGCAGAGGTCGCCGCCCGCTTCACCCTTGATGCCATGCCCGGCAAACAAATGGCCATTGACGCCGATTTGTCCGCAGGCCTGATTGACGATCAGGAAGCCAAACATCGCCGCAAGGAATTATCAGACGAAAGCTCCTTCTTCGGAGCCATGGATGGTGCTTCCAAATTCGTGCGTGGGGATGCCATTGCCGGTCTTGTCATCACCTTCATCAATGTCCTTGGCGGCATCATCATCGGTGTGGCGCAAAAAGATATGGCGTTTGGCGATGCAGCCCAAGCCTATACCCTCTTGACCATTGGCGATGGTCTCGTCTCACAAATCCCCGCCCTCATTGTCTCCACCGCCGCTGGTATGCTGGTCTCAAAAGCCGGGGTATCCGGCTCTGCCGACCAGGCCATGATGCAGCAATTGTCCGGCTATCCAAAAGCCCTTGGCATGTCTTCCGCCGTCATGGTGGTCATGGCCTTCCTGCCCGGTATGCCCGCCATTCCCTTCATGGCATTGGCCGGGGGCGCAGGTTATATGGCCTATCGCGCCAGCCTGAAACAAAAAGAAGAAGTCGCCCAGCAAATCATCCAACAACAGCAACAAGAGCTGGAAGAAGCCGCCCCTCCAAGCGAAGAGCCAATCAGTCAGGTTCTGAAAATGGACGAAGTGCGTCTGGAACTGGGCTATGGCCTGATTGCAATGGCAAATGGCGAAGAGTCAGAATTGCTGACCGAGCAAATCAAAGCTCTGCGCCGTCAGCTCGCCTCTGAAATGGGTTTTGTCATGCCTGCTGTGCGCATTCTCGACAATGTGCAATTGCAAGCCAATGATTATGTGTTGAAAGTCAAGGAAGTGGAAGTGGGCCGCGGCATCGTCTATCCCGGCCAATTCATGAGCATGGACCCCACCGGCGCGCCCATCACCTTGCCCGGAGCGCAAACCACAGAACCAACCTTTGGCCTGCCAGCCACCTGGATTGATGCCTCCTTGCGCGAAGAAGCTGCTATTTTAGGCCTGACAGTTGTTGACCCTGCCACGGTTATTTCCACCCATCTGACAGAGGTCATCAAGGCCAATATGTCCGAATTGCTCTCCTATGGCGTGGTACAGGGCCTGATTGAAGAATTGCCGGACGAGCAGAAAAAGCTGATCGATGATATTGTGCCCAGCCAAATCACGGTGTCCGGTATTCAGCGGGTCTTGCAAAGCCTGCTGGAAGAGCGCATTTCCATTCGCGATCTCAGCGCCATTCTCGAAGGCGTTGCCGATGCATCAGGCTTCACACGCTCTGTTCAGGCCCTGACCGAGCATGTCCGCTCCCGCCTTGCCTTGCAAATCTGTGCCTCTCATCAGGCCCCCGGCGGCTATTTGCCAATCATCACCCTCTCCCCTGTCTGGGAGCAGGAATTTGCCTCAGCTCTTGTCGGAGACGGAGAAGAAAAGCAATTGGCCATGCCCCCCAGCAAATTGCAGGAATTTGTCGGACTGGTGCGTGATGCCTTTGAAGAAGCCGCACAAATGGGCGAAATTCCGGTGCTGCTCACCTCTCCCGGCACCCGCCCCTATGTACGCTCTATCATCGAACGCTTCCGCGCCCACACAACCGTTCTCAGCCAAAGCGAAATTCATACCCGCGTCCGGCTCAAAACAGTCAGCACGATTTAGGACGTAGACTCATAAATGTGATGGATTTGATTTATGAGTTTACATCCTAACAAGACATAATACCAACGAGTAGAAATAATAACCCATAGGATGCCTTGAAATGGCTCACTGAGCGGCGTTGTCTTTCTAGGAAAATGCCCCGGCATTGTCCGTCGAAAAACGCCTTGTCAGTAAACCATTTCAAGGCATCCTATGGGTTATTATTTCTACTCGTTGGTAT
>JAOXSH010000145.1 GCA_025800145.1 Cohaesibacter sp. | reverse complement strand
CGATCCCATCCCGAACTCGGCCGTTAAACTCCTCAGCGCCGATGGTACTCCGTCTTAAGACGTGGGAGAGTAGGTCGCTGCCAGGCCTGTTAAAGACAAAAATAAAATAAAAAGCCCTGCAAAATAGAAAATTCTAAAATGTAGGGCTTTTTTTATACTAAAATAAAACAAAACAAAAATACCAGACCTCGTGTACATTTGCTGTCCAAGCAATAAAGCGATCAGGAAAAAATCCTCGCACTATGGCTGGACAAGAACTGATGATGATTCCTATCCATTGCGTTGTGATGGATGGAAGGCAGAGATCAATTGAAAATCCTCTAGAATACAAACCGTATGGGGGTTGAATAGAGACAATTGCTGCCCGCCATAAGCCCGCTTGGCCGTATCATCAATATCCAGGGTGATCCGCTTGGGAACAGAGTGGAAGTTGTCGCAGAAAAGATCTATCAGTTTCAATCCCATGCGGATAAGCTAGCCTTTTGAGGGCACGGTCTCCAATCGTGACAAGGTAGGCTGGGAGGCTATGCTGCTCTTAGCCAGAGGCAACTTCTCGCAGGAAAGCTTCAAGGCAGGGTCGTGACGCAGAATGTCCAGATCATCACAATCCTCATACCCAAAGCAAATGGTAAGGATCCGGGCTCTGATCATGCTGGCATAGTCGTGGGCAGTGCGGCTTGGATCCCGCACATCATGCAGACAGGAAGCGATCATATCTGCGAAGTCCAGTTTGCGCGCGATCTCACGCAGCAACAGAACACCGCCATCCGATGATAATGTCCCGCCATCAAAATGGGCTTCAAGAGGATGGCAATCAACAGGTGACAGGATGGGCAGAAATGATCTAAATTCACTCATGGCGGGGAGATTGTTTTGATCTGGATGTAGGGCTTTGTATCAACAACAAAATCATACAACCAATCAATGGCTTAATTTATACCCGCTAACCATCTCTCCAACTTCAGCGAATAATCCGGGTTAGAGACCTTTGATAAGATCCAGGAGCGGCGCAAGTCCAAGGCAATTGCTCCAGCCCGCAAGGATATTCATCTGGACTTTCCGTTACGCGGATTTGTGACTTGTAGCTGCTGCAACAAGCCCCTAGGTGCCTGCTGGTCGAAAAGCTCCACTGGCAAACGCCATCCATATTATCTATGCCATACAAAGGGCTGTGAGGCCTATGGCAAATCTATCAGGTGTGATCAGCTGGAAGGTGACTTTGCCACCTTGCCGAAATCCATGCGTCTGCATCCTTCGCTCATCAAACTCTTGATAGAGATGGTAAAAAGTTGCATGGAATCAGTTAAGCGTCACACGCCAATCCATGAGCCGTCAGATCAGGTATATTGAGAAACAGGTTGATGATCTGATGGATCGCATCACAGACGCTACAAGGCATCCCAAGGCCAGATCATAGAACTATCCATGAAGCTCCTTGCAAACCCTTGCAAACTCTGGGAGAGTGGCAACATAACCTTACAGAAAATGGTGCTTAGACTGGCATTTACCGAGCAACTGGCATATTGCAGGAATGAGGGGTATAGAACGCAAAAAACCACCTTACCATTCAAGACATTAGGTGGTTTGAATAATCCAAAAGGAAAAATGGTGCCCCTGGCCCGACTCGAACGGGCACGTCCAGTGGACAGCAGATTTTGAATCTACCGCGTCTACCAGTTCCGCCACAGGGGCACGTGAGGAGCGAATATAGAAATTTTTTCCGTGCCGTCAACAACTATCCGCATGAATTTGTATATCTTCAACACTATTTCTCACAGCTTTAACATTTCTGCCATTCCCCTTTGATAAACAAGCAAGAGCTATTAGGATCAGGACTCATTAATTTGACCCATTCTGCGAGGACAGTTTTGCGTAAGGACAAGGAGAAAAATCGCGATAATGTGGTTCATTTTCAAGACTTTACGACAGTGATCTATGATTTACCGGATTCACCCGATAAAACGTCCAGTGGACGTTTTATCATGAGAACGCCGAAGGCAGATTGTGCAAAAATGCCTCGCCCTTCGGGTTTGTTTTGAAGCACCCATCTATCGGACCAAGAGCTTTAAGCCGGGAACCACCCTTATTTTTCTCTTGGTTCTTCTATCTGAGTAGTTCAAAACAAACAGGATAGGCGAAATTAATGAGTCCTGAGCCTAGAGCATTTTGAATAAACACGTCGTTATTCAAAATGTTCTAGGCTTTGTTTCTAAACATATTTTGTCCGAAAACCGCACACACTTTTCGAAAAATATGCTCTAGATAAATACAGACGCATATCACTGTCAGGAAAAGAGAAAACATGCTGAGAAAACTCTATGACTGGACCATGTCTCTGGCAGCGTCCCCCAGAGCCAGTTGGGCTTTGGGCTCTGTCTCTTTCATTGAAAGTTCGGTCTTCCCCATTCCCCCTGACACATTGCTCATCCCGATGGTGATTGCCAAACGCCAAAAGGCATGGATTTATGCGCTGATTTGCACCATTACCTCTGTGCTCGGCGGCTTGCTCGGCTATGCCATTGGTGCACTTCTATTCGATCAGGTTGCGCAGCCAATCCTGCAATTTTATGGCTATGCAGACAAATTTTCCGACTTTGCCAGTCGCTATAACGAATGGGGCGTCTGGATTGTCCTCATTGCTGGCTTAACACCCTTTCCCTATAAGGTCATCACCATTGCCTCTGGCGCAACAGGCCTGCCACTCTTTGTCTTCACGCTGGCATCCCTTGTGGCAAGGGGTGCACGCTTTTTCATTCTCGCCGCACTCCTCTTTTGGCTTGGCCCGCCAATCCGTGACTTTATAGAACGGCGTTTGGGCCTTGTTTTCACACTGGCCATGATTTTATTGATCGGCGGTTTTGTCGCTGCCAAATATTTGCTGCAATAATGTCATAAAGACCGGGCAAGGAAAAAACCAAGGCAACAGAGGCGCATCTTCATGGTCCTGACACAGACAACCGGCACCACCCAAAAACTGGCTGCTCTGCTTTTGTTATTGGGTGCGCTTGGCTTATTGGCCGGGGCCTTTGCCTTTCAATATATTGGCGGCTATGTGCCTTGCAAACTCTGCCTTGCCCAACGCCAGCCCCATTATGCCATGGTGCTAGCCTCCTTTATGCTTTTGCTGGCTCTTTGGCAAAATTGGTTCCCTTTGCTCATTCGGCTGGGTTTCATTGCCCTTGCTGCTGTCATTCTCTATGGAGCGGGTATTGGTGTCTATCAGGCAGGGGCTGAATGGGATTTCTGGCTGGGGCCCAATGATTGTGGCGGCGGCATGGCCATCACCCAAAGCGCCAGCGATCTTCTCGCCCAAATCAACAAAACCAAAATTGTCAGCTGCAATACCGCATCCTGGCGCATGTTCGGGCTGTCTTTCGCGGGCTGGAATGTGCTCGCCTCCAGCTCTTTTGCTACTATTGCTCTTCTGGCCGCCTTTGCCTCTCAAGACCGCGCAATGCCCTATCTGGAAAAATTGGGTATCAAAAAATTTTAAACGACCCCGTCACGCCCTGACTTGATGGCATGATAATAGGCCCAAAACAGATGCGCCGCCGCACTGCGTTCTGGTGCCCAATGTGCTTTTGCCAATTCTGCTACAAAGACCGCATCCGGTTTTTCATCAAGCCCAAGCGCCTTGCCAACCGCAATTTGCAGGGCCAAATCCCCAGCCGGGAAGACATCCCCATGCCCAAGACAAAATAAAAGATAAATCTGCGCCGTCCATGGCCCAACCCCATGCAAGGCACAAAGCTGCTCATGCGCCTCATCGACGGGCATTGTGGCCAAGGCATTAAAATCAAACCCATCCAGCACAGCCTTTGCAAGCGCCTTGACAGTCCGCACTTTGGGCCGCGACAAGGAAAGAGCCCGCAAACCCTCATCCTCGCTCTCTACAAGATCCTGCGCCTTGCAAGCGGGAAAAGCTTCATAAAACCGCGCGGCAATCGCCCGGGCAGACGCCACGGAAACCTGCTGTGCCAGCACAATGGCAATCAAACCTTTCAAGCCTTGCTCACGCTTGCGCAAAGCAATGGGGCTTGAGGCAACCTTCCTCACAGCAAGCAAACGCCGATCTTGCATCAAAAGACGTTCCAGCGCCTCATCCAGATCCTGCTGGCAGGTCAAAAGCATCCACCCGGTCCCCACTTTACGTTCTCAATCACAAAGGCTATCAACAAACAAGATCAAAACAAATCTGCGATATGCCATGCAACCTGTCTTTCGCTTTGCCCCCAGCCCCAATGGGGCGCTCCATCTGGGCCATGCCTATTCCGCCCTTCTCAATTTTGAGCTGGCAAAGCGCATGAACGGGCGTTTTTTGATTCGTCTGGAAGATATTGACGTCACCCGCTGCACAAAAGAGCGCATCACCCAAATGCTGGAAGATCTGCACTGGCTTGGGCTGGAATGGGAAGAGCCAATCCTCTCTCAATCCAGCCGCTTTGCAGCCTATCACAAGAAACTGCAAAATCTGAAAGACAAAGGCTTAATCTATCCCTCTCATGCCAGCCGCAACGACATCAAAAAAGCGGTCCTCAAAGCCAAAGAGGACAAGGAAAAGGCAGCACACCACACATGGCCCAATGACCCCGATGGAGCGCCCCTCTATCCCCGTCATTTGCTGCATCATAAGGAAGACCCCACCAATCAGCCAGATAACATGCCACCAGCATGGCGGCTTGATATGGCAAAAGTGCTGACGAAATATCCGCAACTGCATACCATCACATGGTCAGACATTGGATATAATCCCGACCCAGAGATATCAATTCATAATCAAAGACACATGGATCCCCAACAATGGGGAGATGTGATTTTGTCTCGCAAAGACTGCCCAACCTCCTATCACCTCGCCGTCACACTGGATGACGCCATACAAGACATCACTCATATTGTGCGTGGACAAGATCTGTTCTGGGCCACCGGGCTGCATCGATTGTTGCAACATCTGTTCGCTTTGCCAGAACCGCGTTATTTCCATCATCAGCTTTTCAACAATGAGAAGGGCGAAAAACTCTCCAAATCCCGCAAGGATATCAGTCTGAAAGCCCTTCGAGATCAGAACCATAGCTTGGATGATATAAAAGCGGCCATCCAATTGGACGCACCCAACTTGCACCAGCTGGACCACTTAATTAAAAAATGGTCTATGTCCTAACGGATCAGCCAAAGCCAGAAAGGAAATGTCACAAAACCCATGATCACAGAAAGCGTGATGGAATTGGCCGCAATGCCATGCCCCACATCAAATTGTTCAGCCAACAAATAGGCATTCACCCCGGTCGGACTGGAGGAGACCAATATAATGGCCGCTGCCCAAAGCGGATCAAGCGGCAAGAGGAAAAAACAGACCCAATAACAAAGCGCCGGAAAGGCTACAACCTTCAGCAAAGCCAAGATAAAACCCGGTGCAACATTGCCTCGCAAGCCATAATGGCGCAGCCCCATCCCCATTGATATCAACGCCAAAGGAAGCGCCATAGGCACAATATAATCAATCACCAGACCAACCATATGCGGGATTGGCAAAGTGAAAATCCCCCAAAAACCACCCAAGAAAATCCCATATATGATAGGATTTTTGCCAAGGCTGGTAACCACCCGCACACACACTCCCCACCAATCAAGCTTGATTGCCTCTTGCCCACGCCCTCCCTCCTTGATGGCAAACCATTCCACCAAAATAGCCGTTGCCAACATCATCACCGGCAAATGGATGGAGAGCAAAATCAGCACCGGCACCAGTCCTTCATCTCCAAAAGCACCGGATACAACCGGAATACCGAACAACACCGTATTGGAAAAAGCAGCCGAAACACCGGCAATCACTAAAACAGGCCCTTTGCGTGAAAACCCCCAGCGCACCATCAACATGGCAAGCAGCCAAATCACAAACACACATAAAAAATAGCCAAGCCAAATGCGCCATGGAGCCTGTGCCAATGGATCATTGCTGGCAAGGGCCCGAAAGATCAGCAAGGGAATGGGAATGGTGAAAGTAAATTTCGACAGGATTGCGCTACTGCCCTCTGGCAACAAAGAACTGGCCCCCAAACCATATCCCAACACAATCAGAAAAAAGATCGGAAATACCAGAGAAAAGATATCAAGCATATCAAGACCAGCTCGCCACGCCTAAACGTAGACACCAAAAGCAAGGAAAGAGAAACCAATATAGACAATTGACAGGTGGGGAAAGTCTTACCAAGACAAGGCGATATTGTCGCCAACTGGTGGCTTATATATCATGGGCCGTGAGCATAAGACAACCGGGCTGAGCACGGTAGGGTTTGGTTCTATTGGCTGACAAGCAGGCAAACAAATGAAAAAGCGATCCGACATTACCCCACAAATCTTGCAAACAGATAGCCTGCATCATGATTTGCGCACCCACATCACCGCCATCATTTCCCTGAGCAATCTGATCAAAAAAACAGAGCATCCCAATCAGGACAGCCATTTGATTGATGCCATCCATCTGGCCGCCGACACCGCCCTTGCGATTATGGATGGCGGAGTGCGCGAGCCGAGTCAGCCTTGCACAGATGGTCATTCCCTGCAAACCTGCCTGCATGATTTTCGCACGCTAGCACTGGGGCTGGTCCATAGCAGCAATGCCAGTTTCTCGCTAACCTTGCATGAGACAATCAAAGACCTGCCACCGATCATTCTGGACCCAGCCCAATTGCATCGCGTGCTCATGCTGCTATTAGACAATGCCCTTGCTTATGCCGGGCCAGCAGACATCACCTTGTCAGCGCAGTTGCATAGCCAAAGTCAACAACTTCAGCTTACCTTATGCGATACAGGAACCGGTTTTGGACAAGAAGATCCCGAAAAACTCTTCATGCCCTATCATCGAGGCAGCAAAATAGTCGATAAAAGCGGCTCAGGCCTTGGCCTTTGGAGCGCTCGCAATATCATAACCGTTATGGGCGGCACGATCACCGCCAAGCGTAACAGCCCCACAGGTGCTTGCTTCACAATTTTTCTGCCGCTCATGCCCGCTTTCACACCCTGTGAAGAAGAAAAAGCCCTGTTATCAAAAGGCACCCCCCCATCCAAAGCTCTCTCAGATTTATCCATCCTGGTGGTGGACGACAACAAAACCAATCATCTGATTTTGGGTGAAATGCTCAAAGCCATGGATATCAAAGTACATCATGCCATCAATGCTGATCAGGCGTTTCAAGTGATGGAACACAAACGCCCGGATCTGATTTTTATGGATATCCGTATGCCCAATATCGACGGCTGGACATTGGCCCGCATGATAAGAGAGAACGAGCGCTGGTCCAATATCCCGCTCATTGCCACCTCCTCAGACAAAGCGCCTCAAAAGCTGGTTCTCTTCAATGCATGGCAACAGCGGCCCATTCGGGCCGCAGACCTCATCAGCCACATCCGCAACACTCTGTAGTCCTGATCATAAGACCAGGACTAGGAAATATCAGCTTTTAAATCGGGTTCTGAGAAAAAAGATGCTACTGACTAACCAGCTCGGCTATATCTTTCATAATCTCATTCAGCTGAAAATCTTTTGGCGTATAGACAGCCGCAACACCATAGCCTTTCAGGATCTCCTCATCCGCAGGCGGAATAATGCCACCAACAATCACCGGAATATCATCCAGTTCCGCCTCTTTCATCTGCGCCATCACATCGCCAACCAAAGCCAGATGCGAGCCAGACAGAATGGACAAGCCGACCACATGCACGCCTTCTTCCAGCGCTGTATTAACAATCTGTTCCGGCGTTAAGCGAATGCCTTGATAGACAACTTCCATGCCACTGTCCCGCGCCCGAACCGCAATCTGTTCTGCCCCATTGGAATGCCCATCAAGGCCCGGTTTACCGACCAGAATTTTCAAACGACGCCCAAGCTTGTCTGAGGTTGCGCTCACCGCGGCGCGTACATCTTCCAGATCATCCCCATCCACACGAGCTGATTTGCCAACACCGGTTGGTGCGCGATATTCGCCAAACACATCACGCAGAACCTGACCCCATTCCCCGGTGGTCACCCCTGCTTTGGCGCAGGCAATGGACGGTTCCATAATATTATCGCCAGATTGTGCCGCAGTCCGCAAAGCGGCCAGAGAGCACTGAACCGCATCATCGTCGCGCTTGGCGCGCCATGCTTTGACATTTTCCACAGCCTTGTCTTCAACCTGTGGATCAACGGTTAAAATGCCGCTGTCTTCCCCGCCGGAAAGGGGCGAGCTTTCGCTTTCCATATATTTGTTCACACCCACAAGGGTTTGGTCACCCGACTCAATACCACCCAAACGCTTGGCATTGGATTCGACCAGTTTTTGCTTCATATAGCTCGATTCAATGGCAGAAATCGCCCCGCCCATCTCTTCGATCCGGGCCATTTCCGCTTTCGCTTCCGCTTTTAGGGCTTCAACCTTGGCCTCAATCACCGATGACCCATCAAAGATATCGCCATATTCCAAAAGATCCGATTCAAACGCCATAATCTGCTGCATCCGCAAAGACCATTGCTGGTCCCACGGGCGCGGCAAGCCCAAAGCTTCATTCCATGCTGGTAATTGCACAGCACGAGCACGGGCCTTTTTGGATAAGACCACAGCCAGCATTTCAATCAGAATACGATAAACATTATTTTCCGGCTGAGGCTCGGTCAAACCAAGGCTGTTCACCTGCACCCCATAGCGAAAACGGCGATATTTTTCTTCGCTAACCCCATAGCGCTCAAGGCAAATTTCGTCCCAAAGATCAACAAAGGCGCGCATTTTGCAAATCTCGGTCACAAAGCGCATACCCGCATTCACAAAGAAGGAAATTCGCCCCACAGCCTTGGGGAAATCTTCCTCAGACACAGCGCCGGTTTCCTTCACCGCATCCAAAACTGCAATCGCAGTGGACAGGGCATAGGCCAATTCCTGAACTGGCGTCGCGCCCGCTTCCTGCAAATGATAGGAACAGACATTCATCGGATTGAATTTAGGCATTTCGCGATAGGTAAAACCAATAATATCAGTGGTCAGACGCAAGCTTGGCGCAGGGGGAAACACATAAGTCCCGCGCGAAAGATATTCCTTGATCAAATCATTTTGTGTGGTGCCAGCCAGTTTGGAGCGATCCGCGCCTTGTTCATCCGCAACCGCAATATAAAGCGACAAAAGCCAGGCCGCCGTTGCGTTAATTGTCATGGATGTGTTCATTTGTTCCAGCGGAATCTGATCAAACAATTCACGCATATCGCCAATATGAGAAATGGGCACACCCACCTTGCCCACTTCCCCGCGTGACAAAGCATGGTCAGGATCATAACCGGTTTGGGTCGGCAAATCGAAAGCCACCGACAAACCTGTTTGTCCTTTGGACAGATTCGTTCGGTACAAAGCATTGGAATCCTTTGCCGTTGAATGCCCCGCATAGGTACGGAAAATCCATGGCCGATCTTTTGACTTGCTTTGGCCATTCTCACCAATGGCAGAGGGGGCTTGCTTGGTCCCGGCTGTGGTCATAACACCTTAACTCCCGACAAAAATGTCTGAACGCAATTTTAAAGTCATACATCTTCCCTTGCGGCACTCAATCACTTATCGAACGCGCACGGCAAGGCGCACAGGCTGCGTCTGTCTCTTCATACAATTATATAACCGCACAAAGTCATGAGACATAGTCTTCTTCGCATGCGCAAAATGCAAATTGGCAATAAGAAGCATATCATTCCGTGAAATAATTTACGATAGTTTCGCGACTGCGTTATAAATTGTCGCTTGCACCAAACCCCTGCTGCGGTGCAATATGCGATGGACTGAAACTTAGAGTAAGACCATCAGGAGGAGCAAAATGGCTGAAGAACTCCTTGCTCAAGGGACAACCGGCGAGAAGAAGGATCTCTATGAATTGGGCGAGATCCCCCCTCTGGGCCATGTTCCAAAAGAAATGTATGCATGGGCGATCCGCAAGGAACGTCACGGCACCCCGGAAAAATCCTTTCAGGTAGAAGTCGTGCCAACATGGGAACTGGACAGCCATGAAGTGCTGGTTCTCAATATGGCCGCTGGTGTCAATTATAACGGCGTTTGGGCAGGCCTTGGCGAGCCTATCTCTCCGTTGGATGTCCATAAAAATCCCTATCATATTGCAGGCTCTGACGCCTCTGGCATTGTCTGGGCCGTTGGTCGCAAGGTGAAAAACTGGAAAGTCGGCGATGAGGTTGTCATCCATTGCAATCAGGATGATGGCGACGACGAGGAATGCAATGGCGGCGATCCCATGTTCTCGCCAACCCAGCGCATTTGGGGCTATGAAACCCCTGATGGATCTTTTGCCCAATTCTCCCGCGTGCAAGCCCAGCAGCTGATGCCACGGCCCAAACATCTGACATGGGAAGAAAGCTCCTGCTATGTCCTAACGCTGGCAACAGCCTATCGTATGCTGTTTGGCCATGCCCCACATGACCTCAAACCCGGCCAAAATGTCCTGATCTGGGGAGCCTCTGGCGGTCTTGGCGTCTTTGGTGTCCAAATTGCCGCAGCAGCAGGTGCCAATGCCATTGGCGTGATCTCGGATGAGACAAAACGCGATTTTGTCATGAGCCTTGGGGCGCGCGGCGTTCTCAACCGCAAAGACTTCAATTGCTGGGGGCAGCTGCCAAAGGTCAATTCCGATGACTATAAAGAATGGTTCAAGGAAGTACGCAAATTCGGCAAGGCCATCTGGGATATCACCGGCAAAGGCAACAATGTCGATATGGTGTTTGAACATCCTGGCGAAGCCACCTTCCCAACCTCAACCTTTGTCACCAAACGCGGCGGCATGATTGTTTTTTGTGCAGGCACCACAGGTTTTAACCTGACCATGGATGCCCGCTATGTCTGGATGCATCAAAAGCGCGTGCAGGGCTCGCACTTTGCCCATCTCAAACAATCGATGGCTGCCAACCAGATGGTGATCAATCGTCAGGTCGATCCTTGCATGTCAGAGGTCTTTTCATGGGAGCAAATTCCAAAAGCCCATGAATTGATGCTGGCCAACCAACATGCACCGGGCAACATGGCTTGTATGGTCAATGCAACCCGCACAGGCCTGCGCACGCTGGAGGACACCATTCTCTCCTCTCGCGGCGAAGAGGTCTAGCTCAAAACTTTTAAATCAGGCTCCAGGCCAGACAAAGAAAATTTATAACAACAAAAAGCCGGGCATCTTGTCCGGCTTTTTTACGTGAAAGCCACATTTCCAGAGAGAGCCTTAACCACCAGAGCCCGGATGCTCCAATTCGGCGCGCGTGACTTTATTGCGCTGCATCCGACGAAGGCGCATCCGCATGGCATTGACCTCTGCCCCAATCAAAAAAATCGATGAAATGATGTGCAAAAAGATCAGCGTGGTCACAACACCGGCCAAACCGGCATAGACGCGTGCATAAGAGGCAAAATGGGAGAGATAATAATTATAGCCCTGCCCAGCCAGATACCACAGCACCAGCGTGACCAAAACACCGGGCCATAAATCACGCCATTCAATCACCCGCATCGGCAACCAGCGATGGCTGGCAACCAAAAACGTCAACAAAACAGGCAAGGCAATGCCAAGGCGCACGATATCAAAGGTATATTTGAAATTGGCCAACCATGGCACATGCGGCTGCGCCAAATTCCATAAAACCGGCGCAAAGAACAATCCCGCAGACACCGCCACCAACACCAGACCCGCCCCGGAAATGGCAACAAGCCCTGTTGCCCGGCGCGACCAGATCGAGCGCCGCTCATAATAGCCATAGGCGCGGTTCAGCCCTTCACGCAAGCTCTCAACCGCCCCTGTCAGGGTCACCAGAAAAATCAGGGCAGAAACAGAGAGCAAACGGGTGCTGCTGGCGCTAACCACCGCATCCACTTCCGGCTGCAAAATATCAGCAATCGCATCAGGCAACACAATCGAGAGGGCATGTTGCACCACAGGCCCCAACTGATCACCACCTGCCAGAATGGTAAAACCCGTCACCAACAACAAAAAGGGAAAGAGAGACAGCAAAAGCGAAAAGGCAATATTGCTGGCAAGAGCAATGCCATGATTGTCCAAAAACCGCCAGAATAACCGCACCGGTAGGGATATCCACTCTGCCATTGATTCGCTTCTATCCTGTAACCGCTAAATCCTGTATGTCCAACATAGGCGCAAGAAAGGGACTTTTCATCCCCCTCTATGATGAGACCTTTGAAAAAGAATCGCACCAATAGCCCAAAAACCATTGCATAGCAAATCGCAGGACCAGCACCATGAGTAAAACATTAGCGCAAATGGCGCCTGCTCTTTTTGTCTTTCTGTGGCCCACCGGTTTCATCGGCGCACGCATGGGCGCCCCCGATTCCGAACCCATGACATTTTTGGCCATCCGCTTTGCCCTTGTTCTTGCCTTGCTCCTTCCCATCGCTTGGCTTATGAAGGCAAAATGGCCAACCATCCAACAAGCCATCCATGCCTTTATTGCAGGTCTTTTGCTCCATGGGGCGTATCTGGGTGGTGTATTTTGGGCCATTGATCACGGCATACCAGCAGGCCTTGCCGCTCTGATCATGGGATTGCAACCAGTCCTGACCGCCTTTTTTGCCGCCGCCATTTTGAAAGAAGCCATCACCCGCAATCATATTTGGGGCTTTATGCCGTTGGTATTATCCTTGGCATGATCGGTATATCGCTTGTGCTCTATCCACGTCTTCAAGGCGGGGAATTTGCGGTTACACCGGCACAAATAGGTGCAGCTCTCATCGCCGTTTTGGGCATCTCTTTTGGCACAATCTATCAAAAGCGCTTTGCCAGTTCGCTCGATATGCGCACCTCTACCATTTGGCAATATGGTGCAGCCATGCTCGCAACAAGCTGCCTGTCTTACTTTACCGAAAGCCAAAGCATCAATTGGACACCAGACTTTGTCTTTGCCCTTGGCTGGCTGGTGCTTGTGCTTTCAATCGGGGCGATTTTCCTGCTGTTATTGCTGATTGAGCAAGGTGCTGTCTCCAATATTGCGGGCCTGTTCTATTTGGTCCCGGCCCTGACTGCCATCCTATCTTATCTTTTGTTTGATGAGCCAATCACCCCACTCCAGATCATCGGCATCCTCATCACCGGCACCTGCGTATTCCTCTCCAGTCATGCGCAATTGGCATATCTGCGCAACAAAAAGTCGTAAAATACCTAGGAGAAAAAAGACTGAATCATAGGATGTCTTGAAACAGTTTACTGACAAGGCGCTTTTCGACGGACAGTGCCGGGGCATTTTCCTAGAAAGGAAACGCAGCTAGAGCATATTTTTCGAAAAGTGTGTGCGGTTTTCGGACAAAAATATGCTTAGAAACAAAGGCTAGAGCATTTTCACGGCACCGAGAGCCGGTTTTATGTGCCTTCTGGATTGCGTCGCTTTTGCTTTATGGTCAACCAGACCATGGCAACAAAAATTCCTTGCCAAAAAACCCAGAAAATCCGGTCATATGGGTCCGTATTTCTTCTCCTTGGTATTAACCCTATGGCCTATTGCGTTTGTTGCACAGCACCGTCACTGTGCAGTGCAGCAAAGAAATTTAGACTAGCAGGATCAACCGCCCCGGTTTGATCGGGCGCAAGTCCGACCGGTTGATCAAAATGGAGTGCCAATCCATGTCTCTGACCATCGAAACAGCGACCATTTCAACCCCCACCACCTTTGCATCTGATATGCAAGCCGCAGTCAAGACAAGCGAGAGTTTGCTGGATGCCATTGTTGCAGCTGTGCGCGAAAAGGTTGTGAGTGAAGGCAAAATCAGCTCCGCAAAAATCGAGGCCGAACAGCGCGCCACCCATGGCCTTGCCTGGTTTGCTACCTATGTCGAATCTCTAAAAGAAATGCAGGGCTATGCCAGCACCATGAGCGAGCAGGGACGCTTTGGTGAAATGGAAAGCCTGATCACCCGCATCACATTTGGCGAATATCTCGCCCAAATGTTTGGCGGCATTCCCATGAATCAGGGCGAAATTGTCCGCCTATCAGATTTTGGCCTCTCAAAAGAGGACATTGACGCCGCAAAAACGCCGGAAATCGAGCGCCTGATAAGTGAGGGCAACACAGCAGACATTCGCACCCGCCTTGTTGCCTTGATGGAAGCAGCTGAAGGCGTTGGCTCTTTTGGCGATGCTGGCCTTGATGAAACCATGGAAGCCTTTCGCGAGGAAATGCGCCGCTTTGCCGAAAGCGAAGTGCTGCCTTATGCCCATGAATGGCATCTCAAAAACGATTATATCCCGCTGGACATCATCGATAAAATGGCCGAAATGGGCGTCTTTGGCCTAACCATCCCAGAAGAATTTGGCGGCCTTGGTCTGGGCAAAGAATCCATGTGCGTGGTCTCCGAAGAACTCTCCCGCGCCTATATCGGCGTCGGCTCCCTTGGCACTCGCTCAGAGATTGCTGCCGAACTGATCATATGCGGCGGCACAGAGGAACAAAAAGCCCAGTGGCTGCCCAAAATCGCCGCAGCCGAAATTCTGCCAACCGCTGTCTTTACAGAACCCAATACCGGCTCTGACCTTGCCAGCCTGAAAACCCGCGCAGTGCTTGATGGCGATGCCTATAAAGTCACCGGCAACAAAACATGGATCACTCATCCCGTTCGCGCCGATATGATGACCCTGCTCACCCGCACCAATCCTGATGAGCCCGGTTATAAGGGACTGTCCATGCTGCTGGCACCAAAGGCGCGTGGCACAGATGAAACACCCTTCCCGGCCAAGGGCATGGATGGCGGCGAAATTGAAGTGCTCGGCTATCGCGGCATGAAGGAATATGAAATTTCCTTTGATAATTTTGAAGTCAAAAAAGACAATCTTCTGGGGGGCGTCGAAGGGCAAGGCTTCAAACAATTGATGCAAACCTTTGAATCAGCCCGCATTCAAACCGCCGCCCGCGCCGTTGGCGTCGCACAATCGGCTCTGGATCTGGGCTTGCGCTATGCCCAAGAGCGCATCCAATTCTCAAAAGCCCTGATCAATTTCCCCCGTGTGATCGACAAGCTCGCCATGATGGCTGTGGAAGTGATGGTAGCCCGCCAGCTCACCTATTATTCTGCCCGCCAGAAAGATCAAGACAAACGCTGTGATCTGGAAGCAGGCATGGCCAAATTGTTGGGAGCGCGCGTTGCATGGGCGGCCGCCGACAATGCCTTGCAAATTCACGGTGGCAACGGCTTTGCGCTGGAATATCCAATCTCCCGCGTGCTCTGCGACGCCCGTATCCTCAATATCTTTGAAGGCGCTGGCGAAATTCAGGCACAAGTGATTGCCCGCCGCTTGCTCGATAGCCGCAAATAACCTTCATTCCGTAACCGGATCCAAAAGGGCGTCTCTCATAGAGATGCCCTTTTCTTTTTGCTCAAGGCAACTTACATCTGAACAGACCCTTTTCTAAAGCCAAGGCAAATGAATGATGCACAAGAAAACCATCCTGATCACTGGCTGCTCAACAGGCATTGGCCTGACTTGTGCGCTTGGACTGAAAGAAAAAGGCTGGACAATCTTTGCCACAGCTAGAAAAGAAACGGATCTGCAAAATTTGCGCGATCAGGACCTGAATGCACTCTATCTCGATTATACAGATCAGAGCAGTATTGATGCCTTGGTGAAAACCATTTTGGAGCAAACCGGCGGCACGCTGGATGCCCTATACAACAATGGTGCCTATGGCCAACCCGGCGCGGTAGAAGATTTACCAACCGCTGTTCTGCGTGCACAATTTGAAGCCAATTTCTTTGGCTGGCATGAATTAACCCGTCAGATCATCCCCATTATGCGAAAACAGGGTTATGGCCGCATCATCCAATGCTCATCCGTGCTTGGCCTTGTCGCCCTGCCCTATCGCGGGGCCTATAACGCGTCAAAATTCGCACTGGAAGGCCTGTCCGACACATTGCGACTGGAATTGCATGGCACAAACATTCATGTCATCCAGATAGAACCCGGCCCGATCACATCCCATTTCCGCCTCAATGCCTTGAAAAAACTAAAAGACAATATCGATATTGAGCAATCGGTCCATCGCGATCAATATCAACAACGCCTTGCAAGGGGCACAGAGGTCGATCCCGACAAAGCGGACAAGGATATATTCGAGCTGCCGCCAGAAGCTGTGCTGAGCAAATTGGAAAAAGCCCTTGATGCAAAAAATCCCAAAGCCCACTATTATGTAACAGTGCCAACCTATATTATGGGATTTGCAAGACGCTTTTTACCCACACAATGGCTTGATGCCATTTTACGGGCCAATGGCGGATAATCACCAAAAGAAAGCCTGTTCATGACCACAATTCTGCCAAGTCTGGTTCCTGTTGCCCTGATCATTGTTGCAATCATTCTGGTCATGGGCTTGCTCAACATGCTCAAGGGCAACAATCCGAATCGCTCACAACAATTGATGCGCTGGCGGGTAATCCTGCAATTTGTTGCCATCCTGCTGATTATGACCAGCCTTTACGTCATGCAATAATCCCGGACAATTTTGCACTTTCAAACGCAAAATTCAATTCCTTTGCATTTGGTCAACCATTTCTCCCCCATGATGATCCCACAACTGGAGCTTTTCAGGTGCGATAAAAGAATGATGGGAGTGGTAGTGAATGGCCCGTATTCTTCTGACAGAAGATGATGATGGGGTTCGCATGTTTGTCCAGCGGGCATTGATGATGGATGGTCACGATGTAGAAACCGCAGAAGACGGCATGGACGCCATGGATGTGCTGACCGAACAGGACGGCGATTTTGATTTGCTGCTAACAGACATCAAGATGCCAATGATGGATGGCATTGCCCTTGCAAAATCAGCCGCCAAAGATTGGCCGGACATGACAATTTTGATGATGACCGGTTTTGCCGATCAGCGTGAGCGATGCGAAAAACTGGCTGTCCATATCCATGATGTGGTGCCAAAACCTTTCTCGCTGGCGGACATTCGCAAAGCGGTCAAGGATGCTCTCTCTGGCACAGTAATGAGCGCACAATCAATCAGCCATGGTTTGCTGAACTAGAGCAAAGCATATATGCAACAGAAGCAAAAAAGGATGGCCTAAAGCCATCCTTTTTTATATCTGCAAGAAAGAGCCTAATCTTTCAGCCAATCTGGGATTTTGTCCAATCCAAGCATCTGATCATAAGAGGGACGCTCGCGAATAATGTGCCATTGATCGCCATTGACCAACACTTCGGGGATCAGAGGCCGGGTATTATAAGTGCTTGATTGCACAGCGCCATAAGCCCCGGCGGACATCACGGCAACCATATCACCCGCTTCCATTTTTGGCAAAGACCGCCCAAGCGCCAGATAATCCCCTGTCTCACAAACCGGCCCGACAATATCCACCTCTTGCATCGGCGTATCAAAATCAGGCTCACAAACGGGGCGCACATCATGCCAGGCTTCATAAAGGGTTGGGCGAATCAAATCATTCATCGCACCATCGACAATCACAAAGGTCTTACCTTCCCCATCCTTGCGATAGACAACCTCTGTCACCAGAATGCCGGCATTGCCAGCAATCAAACGACCCGGCTCGAAATAGACTTTGCAATCCAGATCCCGAATATGCTTTTTCACCGTCTCGGCATAATCACGCGGCAAAGGCGGTGGCGTCTGACTGGCCTGATAGGGAATGCCCAATCCACCACCAAGATCGACATGATCAATCTCATGACCATCTTGCCGCAAATCTTTCACCAAGTCTCCAAGACGGGCAAAAGCCGTATCAAATGGCTCCAATTCCGTAATCTGGCTACCAATATGCATATCAATGCCGGTGACGTGAATGCCCGGCAATTGCGCCGCACGCCCATAAACGGCCCGCGCGCTCTTCCATGGAATACCAAATTTATTCTCAGACTTGCCAGTGGAGATTTTGGCATGGGTCTTGGCATCAACATCCGGATTGATCCGCAAAGAAATGCGAGCTTCCTTGCCCAATTCAGTGGCGATTTTGCTCAGCAAATCCAGTTCCGGCTCGGATTCGACATTGAAGCACAAAATATCCTGCTCCAGCGCAAAAGTCAGCTCACCGCGCGTTTTGCCAACACCGGAAAACAAAATTTTGCTGGCCGGAATGCCTGCCGCCAAAGCCCGGCGCATTTCACCTTCTGAGACAACATCCGCGCCAGCTCCAAGGCGCGCCAGAATTTTCAAAACAGCCAAATTCGAATTGGCCTTCAATGCATAACAAACAAGGGAGGGCACATCCTCAAAGGCCTGACTGAAAACCTTGAAATGCCGCTCAAGCGTCGCACTGGAATACACATAAAAAGGCGTGCCAACAGCCTTTGCCAAATCAGGCAAGGAGACATCTTCGGCATACATAACACCGTTTTTATACTCAAAATGATGCATGACGAAATCCTCTTTCTTCCATTGCAGGCAAAATCATGCCCCTCGTACTGACATAAAGTCAGCCAAGCGAAAAGCGCATATGAGCATCTAAAGCTAAAGCAGACTATCCAGAATAAAGCTCTTATCTGGCGCTTTGGCGGGTGCTGGTTCCACCCGTTGACCGCTTGCCGCCTCACCATCCAAGGGCTGCGTCTGAGCCGTCGCATTGGATGTGGGTGCAACCAGTGGGCCTTTTTGACCACAAGCAGAAACCAAAAGCCCCAAAGCTGCAACCAGCATGAATGTCAGTCTCTTGGAAGACACAAAAAACAAAGCCATGAAAAAGCCCTTCAGATATCAGAGACAAAGCTGCCCGAAACAGTCAGCAAATCCAACCGTTCAAAAGCCTTGCCGCAAACAAAGTCGACAGCAAGGCAAGTGAAATTATTGCTGATCAGCAAGATCTTTTTCAAGTATTTTCAACCAGCGTTTGGCCTGTTTTCTAACATTTTGCGGTGCCGTTCCTCCATAAGAGAGGCGACTGCGAACCGATTTGTCAACGGACAGAACCGAGAAAACATCTTCTGTAATACTTGGCTCAATCGATTGCATATCGGCAAGGCTCAGACGATGCAGCTCAATATTGCGTTCTGACGCCATAGCAACAAGCGAGCCGGTCACATGATGAGCATTGCGGAACGGCATATCCAGAGTGCGCACCAGCCAATCCGCCAAATCCGTTGCCGTGGAATAGCCAGACCCGGCGGCTTTTTTCAGCTCTTTCTTGTTTGGCTCCAAATCCTTGACCATACCGGTCATCGCAGCGACACACAAAGACAGGTTCTGAAGCGCATCAAATGCCTGCTCCTTGTCTTCCTGCATATCCTTGGAATAGGTCAGTGGCAGCCCTTTCATAACAATCAAAAGAGCATTCAACGCCCCGATAATCCGGCCCACTTTGGCCCGTACCAGCTCGGCTGCATCCGGGTTCCGCTTTTGCGGCATAATGGAAGAACCGGTTGAGAATTTGTCAGACAAGGTCACAAAGCGGAATTGCGCAGACGACCAGATCACCAATTCCTCGGCAAAACGCGACAAATGCATGGCGCAAATGGATGCGCCGGACAAAGCCTCCAGTGCAAAATCACGATCTGAGACCCCATCCAGACTGTTGGCGGTCGGGCGATCGAATCCCAAAGCATTCGCTGTCATATGGCGATCAATCGGAAAAGATGTGCCAGCCAGCGCAGCACAGCCAAGCGGGCTTTCATTCATGCGTTTGCGGGCATCGACAAGGCGAGAGCGATCACGGCCCAGCATTTCAACATAAGCCAGCATATGATGACCAAAAGTCACCGGTTGCGCGCTTTGCAAATGGGTAAAGCCGGGCATCACAACCCCGGCATGTTCCAGCGCCTTTTCGACAAAAGCAAACTGCAACTGCGCCAATTGCCCATCCAGCGTATCAAGCGAATCACGCACCCAGAGACGGAAATCTGTCGCCACCTGATCATTACGTGAGCGCGCGGTATGCAAACGCCCGGCCCGAGGCCCCAGCAAGTCAGCCAAACGGTTTTCCACATTCATGTGGATGTCTTCCAAAGCGCGCGAAAAAGTGAATTCCCCGTGTTCGATTTCAGCCTGTATCTTATCAAGACCATCGCGAATGGCCTTCGCATCGTCGCCGGAGACAATATCCTGATGCGCCAGCATGGCCACATGGGCTTTGGAGCCGGCAATATCTTGAGAGTAGAGTTTTTTATCAAAATCGATGGAAGCGTTAATCTCTTCCATGATGGCGTCTGGACCCTCGGAGAAGCGCCCGCCCCACATTTTATTGCTCATTGTTACCGTCTACCTATCGCTTGTCCGCAGAAAAAGGAAATCATTATCCCGGATAAAGCCTCCAACACCAACCCGATTTTTGCACTGTCATCAGCGCATCAAAAAGAGCCGACAAAAAATCATATGCTGCATTTTTGCTGCATTTGCCACACTATAATATATCCAGACTATATGCCCGAAGGAAGGATCAAGCAGCAAATGAGCTCTCCAACGACCCCAAAGCCCCAATCAGCTGTCCCCAAACGCTCTCACGATCATAGATTTGGTCAAATTTTGGCGCGAGCCAGCCAAAAGCTGGCAACAGCATCTCTGGCGGTATACGTGATCTTGGGGGCATCTGGCAATGCGCAATCCGCAGAGCATTGCACAGCATCCAAGAGTCTTGCACAGACGATTAAGCCCATGGTGGGTGGTGCCATTGCAGCCTTGCAAATTTCACCCCGCCCCGGCGATATGCGCCAGCTAGCCTTTAAAAATCCAGACGGCAAAGATATCACAATCGAAGATTTTAGAGGCAAAGCCATTTTGCTCAACCTGTGGGCCACATGGTGCCCGCCTTGCAAAAAGGAAATGCCCGATCTGGATGAATTACAAGCAAAATTGGGCAGTGATAAATTTGAAGTGGTCGCAGTGAATATTGACCGAAAGGGCCCGGAAAAAGCCAAAGCCTTCCTCGATGAGATCAAAACCAAACATCTGGCTCTCTATTCAGACAAAAGTATGCAGATTTTCCATGATCTGAGAAAAAAGGGTCTTGCCTTTGGCATGCCCACAACTCTGGTTCTGGATAAAGAAGGCTGCGCTTTAGGATATATGGCAGGCCCGGCCAATTGGGCCGATCAAACAGCCATCACTTTGCTGGAAGCCGTCATCAAGGGTGACGCGGAATAAAGATCACAGCCTCTACCAAATGCATCAGATTTATGAGTTTACGTCCTAATCACGCAGAAACATCAACGGCACCACCAAGACCGGGAGGCGGTGGTGGTGGAGCGGATGTCGCTTTGGCTGTCGCAATTGGTGCTGCACTGGCAGCAGGCGCAGGAGCTGACGCCGCCGGGCTTTGCGATCCAGCTCCGTGACCTCCTGCACAATGAGTACAACCTGCAATTCCTGACATATCTTTCTCCTCACTCAATAGTATGATCAATAGCAAAAGGGTGAAGCAGCATGGTTAAGCAGGTTGAAAAAATGCCTCGCGCACAGATCACAAATATGTGTGATCTGATCTTGGTTTTCCTGAAAATGACAAAACCCGGCAAAGCCGGGTTTCAAAACAAAAAAAGCACAATAAGAAGACAGACTCAGAGCCTGATTTGAGAAGGCTAGAGCATATTTTGCGAAAAGTGTGTGCGGTTTTCGGACAAAAATATGCTTAGAAACAAAGCCTAGAGCATTTTGAATAACGACGTGTTTATTCAAAATGCTCTAGATATGCGGCCTAAAAGGCTCAGACAGAGACTTTTAAATCGGACATTCAAGCCTTGACATTGACCGCTTGCCCCATACCAGCAGGCGCAGCCCCGTCATTTTGCTGACTTTGCTGCACCAGCTTGTCCAAAAGACCTGTCATGGCATTGTCAGAATTATGGGCCATTTTGGCCAACGTAACTCCAAGATCCATTTTACCTTGCGCAGCATTTGTATAGGCAACAGAGGCACCAAGAGACGCAACAGAAGACATAACCAGCTCCAAAGAAAATCATCAGTCAGTGCCCGATTTAAAAGTTTCATTAAGAGACTTTTAAAATCAGGTTCTCAGACAAAGCGTGACACAATCCCCTTAAAACGTGGTTAAAAAATCATAACTGAAATTGCTAAACACAAACAAAAAGACCGCCACACAATCCATATGCGACGGTCTTTTAAACACTCAGCTTTTGCCTTGATGGCCGGATTAACGGGTCGGAACCGGTGTCTCACCACGATAATCATAAAAACCACGCTGGGTCTTGCGGCCAAGCCAGCCCGCTTCAACATATTTCACCAGCAGCGGACATGGGCGATATTTCGTATCGGCCAAGCCATCATACAAAACCTGCATGATGGACAGGCATGTATCCAGTCCGATAAAGTCAGCCAGTTGCAACGGCCCCATGGGATGATTGGCCCCAAGACGCAATGCTGTATCAATGGCCTCAACAGTGCCAACCCCTTCATAAAGGGTATAAATGGCCTCATTGATCATCGGCAGCAAAATACGGTTGACCATAAAGGCCGGGAAATCCTCTGAAACCGCAACAGTTTTGCCCAGATTGCCGGCAAATTGTTTGGCAACAGCAAAGGTTGACTCATCCGTTGCAATGCCGCGCACCAGCTCAATCAATTGCATCATTGGAACCGGATTCATAAAATGAATACCAATAAAATGCTCGGCCCGATCCGTTGACGCAGCAAGACGGGTAATGGAGATGGACGAGGTATTGGATGCAATAATCGCATCAGGACGCAAAATTGGGGTAACAGAGGCAAAAATCTTGCGCTTGATGTCTTCATTCTCGGTCGCCGCTTCAATCACCAGATCCACATCAGCCAGAGATTCCAAAGCAACATTGGCATTGATCTTGTTCAGCGTATTGGCCTTTTGCTCTTCAGAAATCTTGCCAGATGCGACCTGGCGGGCCAAATTGCCCTGAATGGTCGCCAAAGCCTTATCGAGATTGTCTTGAGAAATATCGTTCAGAACCACATCATAGTTCGACAGACCACAGACATGGGCGATCCCGTTGCCCATCTGACCTGCGCCGATAATTCCGATTTTTTTGATTTCAGAAACCATATATATCACCAGTTGCCATTGTATGGCCGAATGTATGCGGGAAAAGCCCTTACAAGCGGGTCCAAAGTCAGTCCGAACCGGTCAGTCTCTATGAGGGAGGAAGAGCAGGGCCAGTCGGAAATCTTTAAATGCGATACTGGCAGACTTTTCGTCACTTCGCAAATGCGAAAAGAAAAAAGGGCGCTGAAACAGCGCCCTTTTTTTGAAACTTTACAAAGCTTTTTCCAGCTCTGGCAGAACATCAAACAGATCCGCCACAAGGCCATAATCAGCAACCTGAAAAATAGGCGCTTCATCATCCTTGTTGATGGCAACAATCACCTTGGAATCCTTCATACCAGCCAAATGCTGGATGGCACCGGAAATACCACAGGCAATATAAAGCTCTGGCGCAACAACCTTACCGGTCTGGCCAACCTGCAAATCATTGGGTGCATAACCGGCATCAACCGCCGCACGAGAAGCGCCAATCGCAGCACCCAGTTTATCAGCAACCGGGGTGAGTACCTCTTGGAACTTCTCTTCAGAACCCATAGCACGACCACCAGAAATGATGATTTTGGCAGAAGCCAGCTCAGGGCGATCAGACTTGGAGAGCTCTTCGCCCAAATGAGACGACAGAGAAGGTGCCTCAGCCAGATTTGCTGCTTCAACAGGAGCAGAACCAGTTGCTTCCGCGGAAGCAAATGTTGCGGTCCGCACAGTCACAATTTTGGTTGCATCACCAGATTTTACGGTCTGGATGGCATTGCCTGCATAGATTGGACGCTCAAACGTATCGCCTGAAACCACTTTGGTGATGTCGGACACTTGCATCACATCCAAAAGAGCAGCAACCCGTGGCATGAAGTTCTTGCCATTGGCGGTAGACGCAGCAACAATTGCACCATAATCCCCAGCCATGGACACAATCTGTGCAGCCATTGGCTCAGCCAATTGATGGGCCAATGCATCAGATTCTGCGGTCAAGACCTTGGCAACGCCAGCCAGTTTTGAAGCTTCTTCAGCCACAGCACCGCAATCTTTACCAGCCACCAGCACATGCACATCAGCGCCCATCTCGACAGCAGCTGTCAGCGCCTTGGCAGTTGCATCATTCAAAGCCGCATTGTTATGTTCGGCAATCAAAAGGGTCGTCATAATCGTTATCTCCTCACAGGTGCCTTACAGAACGCCAGCTTCGTTTTTCAGCTTGTCCACCAGCTCGGCCACATCAGCAACCTTGATACCGGCTTCACGTGCAGCAGGCTCAACAGTGGACACCACTTCCAGACGCGGAGCAATATCAACACCATAATCAGAAGGCTCTTTGGTATCCAAAGGCTTCTTCTTGGCTTTCATGATATTGGGAAGAGAAGCATAACGTGGCTCATTCAGACGCAAATCTGTGGTGATAACCGCAGGCATGGCCAATTCAACCTTTTGCAAACCACCATCAATCTCACGGGTGACAAGCACTTTGCCATCTTCCGGTGAAACCTCGGAAGCGAATGTGCCCTGAGACCAGCCCAACAGCGCAGAGAGCATCTGACCGGTTTGGTTGCTGTCATCATCAATGGCCTGTTTGCCAACAATCACCAGCTCTGGATTCTCTTCGGCAACAACGCCTTTGAGCAATTTGGCAACGGCCAATGGCTCAACCAATTCATCAGTTTTGATGAGGATCGCGCGATCAGCACCCATAGCCAAGGCTGTGCGCAAGGTTTCCTGAGCTTGCTGGGGACCAACAGAGACCACAACAATCTCTGATGCCTTGCCAGCTTCCTTCAGACGGATCGCCTCTTCAACGGAAATCTCGTCAAACGGGTTCATCGACATCTTAACATTGGCAAGTTCAACGCCAGAGCCATCAGCTTTAACACGGATCTTGACGTTGTAATCAACAACCCGCTTCACGGGTACCAGAATCTTCATCGAGTATGTCTCCCAAGTGAGCACCAAGTGCCCCAAATCTATTATCGATACGCGTCCTTGCCGTTGCAGACTGACAAGCCACATATAGTGAGTCCCGGATGGTCGCACGGACGGTATTGGCAATATAGTCAGCTGTCAACGGTCCGTGAGTCGGAGAGCTATGAGAAAATATTATGATGCCGGATTCTGGATATTTTAGACCGCAAATATTACGCAAAAACCGCTAAAATCACAAGTTTTACGCCCCTTTTCAACGCCAATATCCATCCAGCAACGGCACCTCGGCGCGCTTCATAAAGGATAGCAAAAGTGCGCCACACAAGGCGCCCCCGACATGCGCCCACCAGGCAACCCCGCCCCCGACATCATTCCAGACATTGAAAATCTGCAACAAAAGCCAGGCCCCAAGGCATAAATAAGCAGGAAGACGCAATGGAATGCGCCCCAAAAACAGCCCCCAAACTTTTATATTGGGATGCAGCAACAAATAAGCGGCAACAAGACCCGATGTGGCACCAGAGGCCCCGATCAAAGGCACAGGAGACGCCCAATGGGCAAAAATATGAAAAGCCGCAGCCCCCATGGCACAGAGCAAATAGAACAAAAGAAAGCGCCAATGCCCCATGGCATCTTCCACATTATCCCCAAAAACCCACAGGAATGCCATATTCCCGGCCAGATGCATCCAATCCCCATGTAAAAAAGCATAAGAAATCGGTGCCGTGAGCAAAATAGGGTCGGATAAGGTCAAGGCAGGTGCATCAGAACCGGAGAAAAAGGCAGGAATCAAGCCAAAAGCCACCGCATAATCTTGCAGAACCAACCCGGCACTGCCTGAATGTGTCAAAAGAAAAATCAACACATTCAAGGCAATCAGACCCCAAGTCACATATTGCAGACGCACATGCGTTAAGGCATTTTGATCATGCAAAGGAAGAAACATAAAAAGCCATCCTCAAAGGCAACAGACCAGTCATGACAAAGACCCTGTTATTGTTATGTTATGTTCTGGTCTTGCCCGGCACCCACAAAATATCCTCGCGCCCCTTGTCATTGGTCCAACGGGCCGCAACAAAGAAAAAATCGGACAAGCGGTTGGTATATTGAATGGCCTGAGGTGAAATATTCTCGTCCTCCAACGCTGCCAAAGCCGTAATCAAACGCTCTGCCCGGCGCGAAACCGTACGCGCATGATGCAAATAACCAGAGGCCGCACTGCCACCGGGCAGAATGAAACTTTTCAAAGGTTCAAGATCGGCATTGAGTGTATCAATCTGCTGCTCCAAACGCTCCACCTGACTGGCCACAATGCGTAGTGGCTCATAGGAAAGCTTCTCCCCGGTATCAGGGGTCGACAAATCAGCTCCCAAATCGAATAGATCATTTTGGATATCGGACAACATGCCATCAAGCTGGGCAAAATCGGCCATATGCAACCGTGCCAAACCAACAATGGCATTGGTCTCATCGACGGTTCCATAGGCGTCCACCCGCAGATCATGTTTCACACGCCGCTCACCATTGCCAAGCATTGTGGTGCCTTTGTCACCGGTGCGGGTATAGATCTTGTTCAATTTGACCATTGCAAAGCCTTTCATATCAAACGCGCTTGAATGCATATCTCACGCGATTGTAGTCACAATCGAGCACCATACGCAGCAAAAAAGCAGTTATACCAACGGCATAAAAGATTGACCCATAGGATGCTTTGAAATGGTTTACTGAGAAGGTATCGTTCGACGGACAATGCCGGGGTATTTTCTTTTTTGATGCGAACCTTTTGCATTGAATTGTCAAGACAATTCAATGAGGCGCGCCCTAGAAAGATAACGCTCTCAGTGAGCCATTTCAAAGCATCCTATGGGTCAATCTTTTATGCCGTTGGTATTAGACCATGTAAGAGAGCATCAATTCACAATCAAGAAGCAAAAGAAAAAGCGCATTCGCTCATGCAAATGCGCTTTATCAAAATAACAAACCTGACCAATTGCTCCATAAACGAAGAGTGCCAAAGACAAGAAGGGATAAAAATGATCAGAATTTATATCCCACACGTCCACCCACATGGGTCAAACCGTGATTCCAGTCACCAAGCCCGGCATTGGACAAATGTTCAACCGTCACCATCACGCGATAATTCTGATAGTCAAAACCAAGCGAGGCGGTTTCGCGGAACAAGGCGCGTGTTCCAAGCGGTTCGCGCTTTGGATTGGTATCTTTCAAATTACCATCATGGAGCGCACCGCCAAAACTGGCTTCAATGAAAACCGGACCCCAGACAGAATAAAGCCAACTTAACCCGGCATAGCCATAGCTGGTATCGCCTTCACTATTGACTGAGCCGCCAATATGGGGACGTGGCGAGAGGATCATATCCCAAAAGGAGCCACCTTCAGAAAAATCTCCAAAGGGCTGAAACAGGATTTCCGCCTGAATATCGACAGAGCCTTGTTCTCGGCGAGCCACATCATGGGACAAAACCCCCATACGCAATTCGCTGATAAAGGCATTGGGCGCAGAGAAAGGCGCACCATAATCGCCAGCCAAAGCCCCACTTGCACTGGCCATCACCAGACAAGATGTCAAATAGAGTGTCTTGCGCATATCCAATCCCATATTTCCACTATCATCGCGCCATCATTCTACTGTCTTTACTGGAAGTCACCGCATTTTGCCACAAAAACCCGCCATTTGTTCAAAACAGCAGGCAAAGCGTGATATTTGCGTAACAGCCAACAAATCACCTACCTCACTGATCATGGTTCAAATAGCCAACAAAGGGCACCTCACGATAGGCATGGCCCTTATCCATCCCATAGCCGACAACAAATTCATCAGGGCAGTCAAAGCCCACATAATCACCTTCAATCTCGGCAACACGTTTGCCCGGCTTATCCAGCAAAACCGCAACATCTGCACGCCGCGCCCCACGCTCTTTCAGCAGATTTTTGGCAAAAGCAAGCGTCCGGCCAGATTCCAGAATGTCATCAATCAGCAAGACATCGCGCCCATCGACCAATGTCTCAACATCGCGCACAACACGCACGGTCCCGGTTGACTTGGTATCCCTGCCATAAGAAGACAGAGACATGAACTCCACTTCCAGGGGCACACCGGCCCGATAAAGCGCCCGCAGCAAATCCGCAGCAAAAACAAAACTGCCTTTTAACACCGCAATGACCAGCAAATTCTCATAGCCCGCATTGGCAATCTGCTCGGCCAAATCTGCATTGCGTTTGGCCAATGTATCCTCGTCATAGAGAACATGGATAAGTTCAGTCATAAAGATCCGGTCGTCCGTTTCTCTTAAAGCCTCGATACAGAGCGTTGTACACAACCTGCCCGATCAGGCTTTTCACAAGCCAGTCTCTCGCATCACAAAACGATCCTCTGGCATTCAGTTGGAAGGAGTAACTCGCAACGACACCTGCTTTGCCTGAACCGGTGCTGCAACCTGTGAGAAAATGCGTTTGCTCTCTCCCGGCCCCAGCGCAACCCCTTCCGGTTTCACTGACCATGAATATAGCTCTATCCCATCCTTGCCAAGCACAGATACCTCCACCTGCGGCAATAAAACAGGCTTTGCTGTGACATTTACCAGATTTGCCTGTACAGCAACAACCGGAGCGCCGGATTTTTGCTGCAAACCGGCAGACGCATCCTGCAAGGAAACACCGCTGAGATTCACCTCCATACCCAATATGTCATACAGTCTGGCAAAATCAGACGACATATGCACAAAGCGCGCAGGCATAAGAAAAAAAGCTCCAATCAACAAGAGGCTGGCGACCAATGATCCAGCTCCCACACCCCAATAGAGTCGATCTGAACCAGCCTCGGAAGGGGCTTTACTCTTTTTGCGCGCTTTGATCGTGCGTTTGGGCCGCGATGCCGTTGCAATGCCTTTGCGGGCAGGATTTTGCGTCTTGGCCACTTCTTTCTCGGCTTCAAAAGCTGCGGCATCCACCATATCAACGATGGGACTATCCTGTTCGCTAGAAGCAGGCGCAGCTTTGGGCGCCGGATCGCTGGCCGGGCTATCAAACAAGGCATCAACATCGTCCTGACTTTGCTCCTCCCCCCCGCCAGAAGGACTGTCAAACAGGGCATCAATATCGTCTTGGCTTTGATCGTCCCCCCCGCCAGAAGGACTGTCAAACAAGGCATCAATATCGTCCTGGCTTTGATCGTCCCCTCCACCAGAGGGGCTATCAAACAAAGCATCAATATCGTCTTGGCTTTGATCGCCCCCCCCACCAGAGGGGCTATCAAACAAAGCGTCAATATCCTCTTGGCTTTGATCGTCCCCACCAGACACAATATCCGCCGCGCTATCGCGGCTGGTATCCAGACCTTCTTCCAAATCCGGTGCAGGCGCCTCTTGCGCTTTGGCCAACCAGGTATCGCCACAATTAGCACATCTGACCTTGCGGCCATCCTGCCCAAGATAATCATCGGGCACCTGATAACTGGTCGTACAATTGGGACAGGTAATCTTCATCAAACAATGCCGCATCTGGCCAGCAAGACACACACTTGCAGACCTTTTTCATTTCGAATCATCCACAATATAGATTATCAGCAACTGGCACTTTGCCAAGGCATCAAGAATAAGGCACTCTCATTTCAAAGTCACAAGGGAGCAACAGCTTTGATTCGGTTTGAAAATGTTGGATTGCGCTATGGTGTCGGACGCGAAGTCCTGCGCGATGTCTCCTTTGAAATTGCTCCAAACTCCTTTCAATTTCTCTCCGGCCCATCGGGCGCTGGCAAAACTTCTTTGCTGCAATTGATGTTTCTCTCCCTCAAGCCCAACCGAGGCTTGATCCGCGTTTTTGGCAAAGACACAGCAAGGCTGGATTCAGAGGAATTGGCAGAATTGCGCCGCAATATCGGCTTTGTTTTTCAGGAATTTCGATTGCTCAATCACTTGACCACCTTTGAAAATGTCGCACTTCCCCTGCGCGTTCAAGGCCTGTCGGAACAAGATTACAGAACGGATGTGAAAGAATTGCTCAACTGGGTCGGGCTTGGTCATCGTATGCATGTCTATCCGCCCGTTATGTCTGGGGGAGAAAAACAGCGCGCCGCCATTGCCCGCGCCCTGATTTCTCGCCCCAAGCTCCTGCTTGCCGATGAGCCAACGGGTAATGTCGACCCCATTCTAGCCCGGCGCCTGTTGCGACTCTTCATCGAACTGCACCGATCAGGCACCTCCATCGTTATTGCCACACATGATACAGGCCTCATGGATCAAATTCAGGCTCGCCGCATTGTCCTCAATGATGGTGCCCTCTTCATTTACGATTGAGGGAGAAAAACATGACCACACATATAGACAATAGAAACGAAACAACAGCACCGCTCCCATCCGCCAATATGCCCTCATCCCATCAGTCCGACACAATGCTGGATCAAACACAAACGCAAACACAGATACAGCCCAAAAGCAGCAATCCCTTCGCCATTGGCAAAAAACCTGGCCCCATAGTGCCCAAAGGCACCATTGCCGGTCATGCGCTGGTGCTGGTCATTGCCATTATGAGCTTTCTGGCAGCCCTAACCGTTGCTGCCGTGACCATGATTTCAAGCGCAACCCGTGATTGGCAAAGTGACATTGGCCGTGGTGCAACCATCCAGATCCGCCAGATAGATGGCATCGATATTGAAAGTCAGATTGTCAAAGCCATTAACATTGCCCGCGCCAGTAAAGGCATTGAAAAGGCAACCGCGCTCAGCCAAAGCCAATCCAGCGCCTTGCTCGAGCCTTGGCTGGGGCTGGATCTGGCGTTTGATGAATTGCCCATTCCACGATTGATAGAATTGGATATCTCCGATCCTGAAAGCGTTGATTTCATCGCCCTGTCTACACAATTACAGACAGAAGTCAAAGGCGCTATCCTTGACAATCATCGTTTCTGGGTCGAGCGTCTGCGTTCCATGGCTGAAACGGCCATTCTCATTGGCTTCACCATTTTGTGTCTGGTTCTGGCCGCAACGATCCTGACCGTTATTTTCGCAACACGCTCCGCCATGGCAGGTAATCAGGAAACCATCGCAGTGCTGCATTTTGTCGGCGCAGGCAATCGCTTCATTGCCGCAGAATTTCAGCAAAAATTTTTCATATTGGGATTAAAAGGCAGTTTGGCAGGCGGGTTGATCGCCATGTTAACCTTCTTCATTATGCAACTTGTGCTGTCCAATGAAGCAGCCAGCGCAGCAGCAGATCAAATGCAAGCTCTGTTAGGCGTGATAAAGCTTGATATAGAGGCCTATATCGCCACGTTCATTTTGACATTCATCATTGCCATTCTCACAGCAATAACAACAAGATTGACGGTAATAAAAACTTTAAGCAAACTCCATTAGGACATAGACTCATAAAAGACATCTTTTTCGTCCAAGAGCGATCAAACACATCTCACCAGGCAGCAAATGCGGGGATAAGGGCAGAAATGTCAGATCACACACCAACACCCCCTTCTTATGCATCCCCTTGCGCACCGGTTTGCGCGCCTCAATGTGCGACACTGCCAAACCTGATGACACAACAAAATGCCAAACCCAATACAGCTAAAACTCATAAGATCTTTGCGCTTCTGCACTGGTCCAAACACCCCATAAGTTTCAAGCTTCTTCTGGCATTTGGCTGTTTGGGTCTGTGCGTGATCATGCTTCTCTTCTGGGGATTTGTTCTCTTCTCCTTACAAGCGCTGAAAAATGAAACAAACCTGCCCCAAAAAGCAGATGCCATTGTGGTCGTGACAGGGGGCAAAGGAAGATTGCAAGCAGCAGGCACCCTCTTTTCAAAAGAGCTGGGCGATAAGCTTTTAATCTCTGGCGTGCATCCAAAATTCAAACGCAACAATTTACCGCTCAATTTAAAAGTCAGCGCCAAACAGATGCAATGCTGTATAGACCTGGACAAACGCGCGCTTAACACCAAAGCCAATGCCACACAAACCGCAAAATGGGCGAAAAAACACGGCTATGATAGCTTGATCATTGTCACAAGCGCTTATCATATGCCCCGCACCATGCTGGAAATGAAAAGAGCCGCTCCCGCCCTGACTTTCCAGACCTATAGCGTGCCCTATGCCAACACCTTCTCCTATTGGCAGCGCCTTGGAGAGCCTGACACTTTAAAACTTCTTAGCAAGGAATATGGCAAATTGCTTTTGGCTTTTTTCCAACTAAGTCGTGAACGCTTGGCAGAATCAGGATAGACACAGCCCTGTTTTTCGCACATAACCATCCACGAACGACGACAGTGCGCGTTTTTAAAAAGTTGAACAATGTTTCAGATCAAGAGCGCGCGAAAAGAACAAAAAAGCCTGTTTCGGGGCACCCCTTCTTTAAAACTGCTTTATTGAGGACAAATCATGCTGTTCATCCGCTCCGCCTTGTTTAATGCAGCATTCTACCTCAACACAGCTCTTCTTGTTGCAATCGGCCTTGTAACATTCGTGCTACCACGCCGCTATATCATGCAAATCATCCGCTTTTGGGGCACATCCTCAACATGGCTCTTCAAGGTCATCATAGGCGGAACAGTAGAATTTCGCGGCAAAGAACACATCCCAAAGGGCGGTATTATCTTGGCCTCAAAGCATCAAAGCGTTTGGGAAACATTCGCCCTGCTGCCCTTGATTGAGGATCCTGTCTATATCTTCAAACGCGAATTGCTCTTCATTCCCTTTTTTGGATGGTGCGCTATCAAATCACGCATGATTCCCATCAACCGTGGCAAACGCTCTAAGGCGCTCAAACAAATGCTCAAACGCGCCAAAGAAGAAATAGCTGCCCAGCGGCAAATCATCATCTATCCAGAAGGCACCCGCCGCCCGGTTGACAGTGAACCACATTACAAATTTGGTATTGCCCATATCTATCAGGTGCTCAAAGTGCCATGTGTGCCAGTTGCCATCAATTCAGGCCTCTTCTGGCCCCGTCGCAGCTTCATGCGCTATCCCGGCAAAGTCATCGTACAAATCATGCCCCCCATGGAACCGGGCATGCCCGCCCAAGACTTTTTTGAGACCCTCTCTCATCAAATCGAAAGCACCTCCAATCAATTGATCGCAGAAGCCAGAGCCGAAGGCGGCCCCTTTTTGGCACCCAAGTCATAAGAGAAATCAAGATATTGTATTTTTAAATAACATCGCTACATTATGTAGATGTTATAAAGCTTGATTCTTAAATTTTTTTGTTCTATATTTGTTCCTATGAAGATAGAGCATAAAAAGGCTTGGAAATCTTAAATGCAGAATGGTCCTGAAAATACAGATCGGCAAAACACTCTGCCCAATCGCTTTTGTTATTGGAAAGGGCGGGATAATCAGCCTTATCTCTTCACCCGCATCAAAAGTCAGGACCTGCACACATTTCAAGGTTGTATTGTGCTAATTGCTAAAGAATTTAAAAGCAATGCGCCAGAATTTGTCTGGGTGGGACGCATTGAAGACTTAACAGCCCAAATGTCCAGCACGCTCAAAATACTTCAAGAAAATGTCCTTGGTTTCTATATCCACCTTTTAACCAGCGATAAAGAAAACCAGCAAGACATTATAGCCAATCTATCAGCCAACCAAACCTGCCGCACATCCCTAAAAATTGTTGCTTAGGGTGAGGTCTCATATCTCCATAATCTCTGATTATCTATTTTTCTGCTTATACGCCATATAATCAAGCAACCTGTTGATCAAAGATCCCTCGACAAGCCATGGCCCTTAGCCAGTTTTCAACCATCCAAAATAAAGACAAGATAGAGCATATTTTTCGAAAAGTGTGTGCGGTTTTCGGACAAAAATATGCTTAGAAACAAATGCTCTAGTCCGGTAGTTGCCCAACTATTTTGTTAGGATCAGTTTTTGCTGTGCCGTGATGCGCAAGCGATAGATATCACCTCTATGGGCAATCTGAATTTCCCGGGCCGAACCAAAGAGTTCGACTGCTTCTATGAGATGTTTATCCAAGATTACCGAAGCATCTTTTTTATGGTTTGTTTTTTTGGTGGTATTTTGACCATTTGCACTCTTGGGTATCATCAGTTTCCAACTAACTGTTTCTGTACGAAACATTGGTCCGGTTTGACGATGGACCCGGATGGTCTTTCCGGGGGCGATTCTTTCATGAGTAAAAAACTCATGATTTAAATGTTGACTCATTCATTTACTCACGTTTAATACTTAACGCAAGAGCCCTCTTGAAAAAATATATTTTGCATCGAGCAAACAGAGAGAGGGAACCATAGCCAGCCAGTTCGCAGTGATAGCTTTTTCTAGCGCGACAGCCAGCCATTTATCAAAAAAATCAAGAGGCTATCATGCACAGAGTGATATTGGTCGCATTGGCAGCGTCCACTATGTTGCTGCCTGTTTCCGAACTGCGAGCACAGAGTGCCGGCACGGCAGAATCCAGGACACTAGCATCTTCCATCATCCTTGATCGTATCGTTGTCAGTGCTGGCGAGGAAAAGATCGCGGCCGATACACCACAAGCTGTTACCGTCCTTAATCAGGAAGATATCGACGAAGCACTGCCAGAAACAATCGGAGATGCCTTCAAGTTCATTCCAGGTGTCTCCACCGTAGGGTCCGAGCGCGTTTTGGGCGAAAGTTTCAACATTCGTGGTATCGGCACTGCATCTGCGTCAGATGAATCGAAAATCATCATGCAGGTGGATGGCGTTCCGAAATTCTACGAGCAATATCGCATGGGATCGCTGTTTCTGGATCCCGAATTGCTCAAGCGGGTAGAAGTTTTGCGTGGTCCAGCATCGTCTACGCTGTATGGGTCAGGTGCCTTTGGCGGTGTTATCACCATGGCAACCAAAGACGCTTCCGATTTTCTGGCTGAGGGTCAGAGCTGGGCGTTCAAACCGAAGATCACAGCCAGCAGCAATGGCGCAGGTCTGGTCACAACTGCAATCGCTGCAACGCGGTTGAATGAGGCCTTTGAAGTCCTGGCTTCCGGCTCTTTGCGCAAAGCTGACAACTACAAGGATGGCGATGGCAAAACTCTGGATCGTTCTGACTATCAGACAGAGTCCGGTTTGCTGAATGCCAAATATAAATTTGGCGCCGACATTGAGCAATATCTGCGTTTGAGTGCGATGTATTTCCACTCCGACATGAAGGATGGCGAATATAACCAGACAGGTGGTGGCAGCTTTGGTCAAACAGACCGCGTTACCACTGATCTCAATCTGGCTGCTGAATATGTCAATCCATTCACCGATAACAAATATTTGGATTTGAAAGTCAATCTTGGTTTCTCGGATACGGTCAATGATCAGGACAATCTGAAAAACGGCTCCGTTGGTTTTTTTGGCAACTCAGCCAAATATAGCTATCGTACCTATGTGGCAAAATTTGAGAACACTTCTAATCTCTCAACCAGTGATTTTTTCCAGAATTATCTGACGGTTGGCAGTGAATATTCTCATCAGAAACGCTCTGGCGAGCGCACTATTGGCGCGACAACTTCAGCCATTTCCTTCCAGCCAGAAGGCACTCAGGAAAAGGCAAGTGTGTTTGCACAATCCGAAATGATTATTGCAGACAAACTTACCTTGATTCCTGGTATCCGTTACGACTACTTCATGAACAAAGGTACCGCAGCCTCCGGCAATAAATCTTCAGATATTGGGGCAGTTTCACCAAAACTCGCAGCTATCGTAGCGTTGAACGATAACTTATCGGTGTTTGGGTCTGCGGCTTATACCGAGCGCGCACCGACGCTTGACGAGCTGTATTCCACCAGTGGTACCAGATCAGGGGTAAGCCTTGATCTGAAAACAGAAAAATCCAAGAATATTGAAGCCGGTTTCTCAGTAAAATTCGATGATGTTCTGTTTGAGAATGATCGTTTCAGAGCAAAAGTCACTGCTTTCCATAACAATATCACCAATCTGATCGAGTCTCGTTCCAGAACCGGTCCGACCTATTATCACAATGTTGGCGAAGCCCGTATTCACGGTATCGAAGTCGAAGCTGGGTATGACTGGGATTATGCCTTTGCCCGGGCATCCTATGCTGCTACCCGCGGTCACGATTCCGCCACCAACGTCAATCTCGACTCCATCGCGGCTGATAGCTTGGTCACATCCCTCGGCGTAAGGCTGCCAGATTATGATCTAAAGCTGTCTTGGGACGCAACCTTTGCAGCAGATCAGGAGCGCATCGGCAACGGGCGCGGTTCTCGCCGAACCGGTGGTTATGCTACTCATGATCTGAAAGCTGTCTGGAAACCACAATCCGGCACCTTTGCTGGTCTGGATGCAAAATTCTCTATCGAGAATGTCCTGGATCGTTCTTATCGTCGCCATCTATCTGACGATCCGGCACGTGGACGTACCTTCAAATTCTCCCTGTCCAGATCCTTTGGTGGATAAGACAGGAAGGATCGACAATCAGCAGCTCCCATTCATACCAACGGCACGAAAGATTAACCCATATGACCGAATTTTATTGGCTTTCTGGTAAGAAGCTTTTGCTGCCATGCTCTGGTTGACCATAAAGCAAGAGCGACGCAGTCCAGAAAGCCAAGCAATGGGCTCGCTCCTATAGGAGCGGGCCTTTTTGTTATTTGTTCGCCCATATCATTCGGACCAGGGCAAATCA
>JAOXSH010000123.1 GCA_025800145.1 Cohaesibacter sp. | reverse complement strand
CAAAGCACAAAATTCAGAATAGCCCCAGATCATCCTTGGCCCGTAAGAAGCATTCCTCGATGGTCCAGCGCAGTCCGGCCGCTCCGGCCAGTCGGGCAAGCGAAGTTCCTTCCTGCGCATAAGCAAAATAGTAGGCGATCTCGCCAGGCTTGCTGAGGCTGCGGCGGAACAAGAGCCAGCGCTCGAAACCATCCTGCGCAGTCCAGGGGAGTTTTATGCCGTTGGTATTATCCGTGCCCAATAATAAAGCCGTGGTCCTTTCGCCCCTTCGCCCGCCGACAGGGCCTGCCACTCTTCCTCTTCAACCTGACTGGCCAAATCTGCCGGATCGGTCTGAACAAGACCTTCCTCGGTGAGAAGCCGCAAAGGTTGATTGGAACGGATCGCCAGAATGTAAGGTTGACCACGATCCTCTAGCCTTTGTTTCTAAGTATATTTTTGTCCGAAAACCGCACACACTTTTCGAAAAATATGCTCTAGGCCACCCTGAAGAAGTGGCGGCTTTGGTGCGTTGGCTTGCCTCAGACGAGGCAAGCTTTGTCACCGGCCAAATTAAGCTTGCCGTGAACGGTATCAATTTGGCACACAGGCAAAAGTCGACTCTGAAAACAAAAAAGCCACGATGCGTTAGCACCGTGGCTTGGGTTTTATGCAAAAGCTGATTGCTTATTTCGCTGCATCCCGTGCAGCTTTCAGCCAGCTGTCATAATCAGCGCGGTTGGCTGCAATCCATTCTTGGGCATGACGCGCAATATCATCATCATTGTCTTCTCCATCCTGAATTTTCTTGTTCTGGGCAGAGATGTCATTGATGTCCAGTTTGGCAACTTCAAACAATTTGCGGGCCGCCGGATTGGCATCAAGGAAGGAATTGGCCGCCACAACGCCGATGGAATCAACGGAGAAGCCGAGATTTTTATCCTTGAAAGTGGTCTCGCCGGTTTGGCCATCAGGCAAAGAGGTATAAGGCACAGATAGCCATTCTACATTCTCGCCCGGCACCAGAACGCCAGACACCCAATATGGGGTCCAGGTGTAATAAATGATCGACTCACCAGCCTGATTGCGGGCAATGGAATCGGCGATAATAGCGTTATAAGCGCCCTGATTGTGGTTCACAGTGTCGCGCAATTTAAACTCTGTCAATTGATGTTCAATCACACGCTCACAGCCCCAACCCGGAACACAGCCCGCTAGATCGGCTTTGCCATCGCCATCAGAATCAAAGCGTTTGGCAATATCAGGCTTGGCCAGATCACCAAGATTGGTCACACCAGCATCATAGGAGGCTTTATCGACAAGATAGCCCTGCAAGGCCCCTTCGATATAAGTCCCGACTTTGGTCATAACAGCGTCACCGCCAGATTCCTGAAAGAAGGCATCATGCAGTTTGTGCCAGCTAACCGCTGTAAAATCGGCATCACCGGTGCCAACAGCAATATGAACGGTCTGATATTCCACTTCTTGAGGATCGGCTATTTCATAGCCCAGATCCTTCAAGGCAGAGAACAGAATTTCATGTTGAAAGCGCTCCTCAAGAGATGGCGCCATAACCGGGCGCACGGTGACACCATCACCCGGCTTGTCCATGGCAAAGCCGATGGCCGTGGCCGAGACAAGCAGACTGGCAGCAAGGGTCGTGGTCTTAAGGCTTTTCAGAAACATAAATTTTCTCTCCCGTTTTGAAAGGTGATGATTACATTTGTTATCGTTTATTGAAGGTGATTTTAATCTTTTGAAGGGGATTTGGTCAAATTGACAAGGAAGCCAACAGGCCCGGTTTCCCACCAATGGCGATGGCCACGATCTCTGCCAGAGCGGCCCAATCCTTGCGTGATGCGGTCAAGCACAATAGCCAGAATAACAATCCCCAGACCGCCAACCAATGCCTTACCAGCATCAAGACGGCCCATGGCCCGCAAGACTTCATTGCCCAAGCCTTTAACCGAGATCATCGAGGCAATCACAACCATGGAAAGGGACAGCATGATGGTCTGGTTCAACCCTGCCAAAATGGTTGGCATGGCAAGGGGCACTTCAACTTTCACCAAAACATCACGCGGAGATGCCCCAAAGGCTTTGGCCGCTTCAACAACGCTCTCATCCACCTGACGAATGCCAAGCGATGTCAGGCGCACAAGCGGTGGCAAGGCAAAAATGATGGTCACGATCACACCGGACACATTGCCAATGCCGATCAGCATCACAACCGGAACCAGATAAACAAAGGCCGGAATGGTTTGCATCGTATCAAGAGCAGGTCGCAAAAAGGCTTCAAAGCGATCACTTTTGCCAGCCAGAACCCCCAGCGGTAATCCAACAATCACACATAGAATAACCGAGGCAATGACAATGGCCAAAGTGGTCATGGCCAGACCCCATGCCCGTGGATCAAGGAACCCCAGTGCAATAAGACAGCCAAAAACAAGCCAGCCAATTTTGCGGCCAGCGGTCTGCCAGGCAATCAGCGAAATAATGATCAGCATGATAGAAGGGGGAACGGCTTGCAGGCCCGCTTCAATGCCTTGAATCAAATCATTGAGTGTATTTTTGAACGGTTGAATGACACTGCGATTGGAAATGGCCCAGCCTTTAACGCCATCGGCCCAATCGGCAATATTGAGATCGGTTGTTCTGAACGGATCAAGAATACTGAATTGATTTGTCTCTGCCATGGTCCGCCCCCTTATGCCTCATCTTCTTCGATGCGGCCCTGAATGCCGCGCAACAAGGCATGTTTGGTAACAATGCCGGTTGGTCTGCCATCAGATCCCTTAACAATAATGGGATGATTGGTATCGATCGAAATATCGACCAAGGTATCCAGATTATCGGTTGGGGCAGCTTCGGGGAATTTCTCTTCCTTAATCGGGCCATTGCGGCTTTCATAAGTTGAGACAGGTTCCATGACTTTCTGGGCGGTGATCAATTCCAGTTTGGAAATGCCTGCCACAAAATCGGCGACATAATCATCAGCAGGAGCTGTGACAATTTCCTCTGGCGTGCCGATTTGCACAATCACACCATCTTTCATAATGGCAATGCGATCACCAATGCGAATGGCTTCATCCAGATCGTGGGTGATGAAGAGGGTGGTTTTTTTCATCTCCGCTGACAAGGCCATGAATTTATCCTGAAGCTGTCGGCGAATGAGCGGATCCAGAGCCGAGAAAGGCTCATCCATCAGCAAAATAGCAGGATCTGCGGCAATGGCGCGGGCAAGGCCAACCCGTTGCTGCATTCCACCGGATAATTCGTCAGGATATTTCATATCCCAGCCATTCAGATCCACCGCATCAATGGCGCGGTCGGCCACTTCATCACGCTCTTTTTTGTCAATGCCACGCACTTCCAGCGAAAAAGCAACATTTTCGCGCACGGTGCGATGGGGCATCAAGGCCATGCTTTGGAAGACCATGCCAATTTTTTCGGCGCGCAATTGGCGCAATTCCCTGGCATTAAGCTTGTTGATATCCTGCCCGTCAATCTTAACCGTGCCATGGGTCGGCTCGATCAGGCGGTTGATATGGCGAATAAGAGTGGATTTCCCGGAGCCTGACAGGCCCATGATACAAAAAATCTCGCCTTCATTCACGGTGAAAGAGGCATTTTGCACCCCTACCACGCAATTAAAGCTGTCGCGAACTTCAAGCTTGGACAAGCCCTGATTTTTAACCGCTGCCATGGCTTTGTCGGAATTGGATCCGAAAATTTTCCATAAGTCATGACATTCGATCATCGGACTTTTGGCGTCAGTCTCCTGATTGATTTCCGGCACAATATCCTCCCCTATTGTTTCCGACTATCATGCACCATTTTAAATTGTATGCAAGCTGTATAATATTGGTGTATGCTTTATCGAAAGGTGGTCAGGCGACCAGATCGTAGCATATAAGCGACAAAAAAACGCGAAAAAGCTTGAAGACCTTGGCTTTTTGCGTTTTTAAAGGGGCGCTGACTGGGCGAAGAAGAAAAGTCAAAGGCTGTTTGCAGTGCTGATATTTTTGCGTTCACAGATAAATATGACAGGAAAGATAAAAAATGCCCTCAAAATCTGGCAAACAAGACCTTTATAATCATCTCAAACGGGCAGTCCTGACATTAAAATTACAACCCGGCAGCGATCTTGATGAAGTCGTCCTCAGCAAGCAATATGGCATATCGCGCACGCCCTTACGCGATGTTTTTCGCCAATTGGCCGGAGAGGGTTATCTTGAAATCCGCAACAATAAAGGCGCCTGCGTGGCCCCCATGTCACACAATATGTTGCGCGATTTCTTTCTCGTCGCACCGATGATTTATGCCGCTATTGGCCGTCTGGCCGCCAACAATGCAACATTGGGCCAGATTGAAGAGATCAAGGAAGCGCAAAAAGGCTTTCGCAAGGCCAAGGACCAAAGAAATGCAGAAGATCTGGTCTTTTATAATGATCGTTTTCACGCCATCATGGGCGAAATGGCCAACAATGTTTATTTGATGCCCAGCCTTCGCCGCCTGCTCATTGATCATGCCCGCATTGGCCAAACTTTCTACCGCCCCAAGGATGAAGACATGGCTGCACGGCTGGAAATTGCCGCAGATCAGCATGATCAATTCATCGATCTGATTGAAAAAGGCGATGAAGATGGGGTGGCAAATCTGGTCGAAAAACACTGGGCTTTGTCGCGAAACCAGATCGAGCTGTTTATCACACCGCAATCCTTGTCGGTTGATATCAAGCCTCTGCCATAAAAGTCTCTGTCCGAGACTTTCATACCGTTGGTATTAGGCCGCATCTCCAGCCCTCCCCCCTGGCAGACCACCCATGAGGGTATCATGACGGATGGCTTGGCAGAGGGCTGGCTCAGGACTTTTAAAACAGGCTCTAACATCAAACGCTTTCGAAAAACTCTGAATTTCAAAAGCTTTTGTCTCACATATCAATGGATCGATCAGCTTTGCCTGCTGGAGAAATTTTAACGCCCAGCTTGCGAATACGCATACCCTCTGTTATGAGTATAAAAAATGTATACAGAGAGTGCACATGATTTATGATGGTATTTATACCCCGGTGATCACACCATATGGGGAAGACGGAGCGATTGATCGTGACGGGTTTGCCGCCATGATTGAGCATTTGGTTGCCAGTGGTGTCCATGGTGTCATTGTTGGCGGATCCACAGGCGAATATTACGCCCAGACAAGTCAAGAGCGTATCGAATTGATGCATTTGGCAAAGGATATTCTTAGAGATCGCTTGCCGCTCATTATTGGGACAGGGGCAATCAGAACAGAAGAATCCATTACTTACGCACAGGCCGCAAAAGAGGCCGGAGCGGATTCTTTATTGGTTGCCACCCCGCCTTATGCGGTGCCAACCGAGCGCGAAAATGCCCTTCATGCCTTGGCAATTGATCGGGCAGCTAACATGCCGATCATGTTGTATAATTATCCGGGCCGGATGGGCGTTTGCATGGGCGAGGAATATCTGGACCGGGTTGGCCGCTCGAAAAATGTTGTGGCGATCAAGGAAAGCTCTGGCGATATCAATCGGGTTCATCTTTTGGCTCGTGACTATCCCCATATTCAAATGTCTTGTGGTATGGATGATCAGGCGCTGGAATTTTTTGCTTGGGGAGCAAAAAGCTGGGTCTGTGCCGGGTCTAACTTCCTGCCAAAAGAACATGTGGCCTTGCATAGAGCCTGTGTGATGGAAGGCAACTTTGACAAAGGCCGCCGCATCATGTCTGCCATGTTGCCTTTGATGCGCATCCTCGAACAGGGCGGTCAATTCATTCAATGCGTCAAACATGGATGTGAGATGGACGGCTTTCATGCAGGCCCACCCCGTGCACCCTTGCGTCCCTTGAACAAGGATGACAAACGCGCCCTTGAGCAGGTTGTGCGTACCCTCAAAACCACCATTGCAGCCATTGAAGCGGAGGACAAGGTATGAGCGAATTATTGACCCGCGAAGACTATGCCACCAATGCGGCTTCGCTGACTTTGCCTGTGAACAGCTTTGTTGATGGCAGTTTCCGCCCCTCTCACACGGGCAATAGCTTTGGGGAAGAGGATATCTCCACCCCCTTTGGCGGTTATAAGCAATCCGGGTTTGGTGGCCGGGACAATTCCCTTCATGCCCATGATCAATATACAGAACTCAAAACCATCTGGATTGATTTGTCGGATCGCGCAAAAGACGAAGCGGTGAGCTAATCATGAAAGACAAGGCCTGCCGCATTATCTCAAAACACCCCGTCGATCCCGGCCTCTCCGGCTGGTATGCCATTTTGCCGGAGCCCGAACAGGGGCAAGTGCTTGAACAATCCATCACCAGTGACTGGCTGGTCATTGGTGGCGGATTTGCAGGCCTGTCAGCTGCACGCAGATTGCAACAAAGCTGCTCGTCCGAGCGCATCACCCTGTTGGAGGCAAGACGGGTGGGTGAGGGGCCTGCGGGGCGCAATTCCGGTTTCATGATTGATCTGCCCCATGATTTGTCCTCGGACAATTACGCGACAGAAACATCCGAAGCCGATCAGTCACAAACCGATTTCAATCGCTCGGCCATTCAATTTGCCCATGAAGCGGCAAAAGAGTGTCATATGGCCCGCGAGGTCTTTGATCCTTGCGGTAAGATCAATGGCGCGGCCACGCAAAAAGGCATGGCCCATAACAAGGATTATGCCCGTACGCTGGCACTGTCAGGTGAAGACCATGAAATGCTCGATGCTGCGGCTATGAAAGAGATGACAGGAACAGATTATTATCTGGGCGGGCTATATTCTCCGGGTACGGTCATGCTGCAACCCGCCGCCTATGTGCGGGCCTTGGCCGATCATTTGCGCCCGTCTATTGGTTTGTTTGAAAATTCGCCGGTCATCAAATTCTCCAGAAAAGGCCAAAACTGGCTGGTTGAAACCCCAAAAGGCTCTGTTGAAGCACAAAAAATTATTCTTGCCGTTAATGGTCATGCGCAAAGCTTTGGCTATTTCGAGCACCGCCTGATGCATGTCTTTACCTATGCATCCATGACAAGAGCGCTTAGTGAGGACGAAATCAAATGTCTTGGGGGGCGCTCAAGCTGGTGCCTGACCCCGGCTGACCCGATGGGGGCAACCATTCGCAGAATTTGCGGTGTCGGTGGAGACAGGATCGTGACGCGCACCCGTTTCACCTATGATCCATCGATGGAAATCTCCAAAGACAGACTGGAATCCGTTGGTCAAAGCCAGCAAAAGGCCTTCAACCGACGCTTTCCCATGCTGGGTGATATGAAAATGGACTATATCTGGGCGGGGCGTCTGTGTTTGAGCTATAATGGCGTCTCTGCCTTTGGAGAGATTGATGACAATATCTTTTCCGCTTGTTGTCAAAATGGCTTGGGCGCTTCCAAAGGCACATTTTCCGGCATGATGGCGGCAGATCTGGCAATGGGCAAGTCCTCAGACCATCTAACCCAATTGCTAAAGCAAGAGCCCCCAAGCCGTTTGCCGCCCGAGCCTCTCTCATGGCTTGGTGCCAATGCACTCATGCGCTGGCGCGAATGGCGGGCGGGAAAAGAAGCGTAATACCAACGGCACGAAAAAAGCGGTCGCTTTCTTTCTTCTCTCTATGATCTAGCCAAGCGGTTCCACTGTACAAAAATGAGTATATACACTGTATAGTGGGTGAAATATGAGCCTCAATATTGCTGTTATTGGCAGCTCCGGTGCGATTGGCACGGCAATGACAAGCCTTTTGGCCTCTCGCTATAAAACGGCAAGCATCCACGCTTTTTCAAGACGGGGTCAAGATAGTCCCATAGCAGGTGTGCACTATCATCCGATTGATTATCAGGAAGAAACCTCCATCAAGCAGGCGGCAAAACGGGCCGCACAGGACACCCCCCTTGATCTGGTTTTTGTAGCGATTGGGCAATTGCATGATGGGGACATAGTGCCGGAAAAATCCTTGCGTGATCTCTCAGAGAGAAATTTCCAGCATCTTTTTCAAAGCAATGCCATTATACCAGCTTTGCTGGCAAAGCATTTTTTGCCAGAGTTAAACCGGCAAAATCGGTCTGTTTTTGCTGCTCTCTCAGCACGGGTTGGAAGCATATCGGACAATCGCCTCGGTGGCTGGTATGCGTATCGGGCGTCAAAAGCAGCGCTGAATATGATCATCAAAAATGCCGCCATTGAAACAGCCCGCCGCAACAAACAAGCGCTCATTGTCGGCCTGCATCCGGGTACGGTTGATAGCGATTTGTCAAAACCCTTTCAAAAGGCAGTGCCGGACGGCAAGCTCTTCACTCCTGATTTTTCCGCTCAAAAGCTCCTGACCATATTGGAAACACTGACATCTGATCAAAGCGGCAAATGCTTTGCTTGGGATGGTCAGGAAATAGCGCCTTAGGACGTAGACTCATAAATGTGATGTCGATGAAAAGCCGGTTGCCAGTGATACATCGAGGATGGAGCGGCTGGTTCGGCGCAACAGATCGCGCGCTGCATCCAATCGCAAGCGCAAGCGCAAATAATATTGTCCCGGCGTACACTCGAAATATTTCTTGAACAGGCGCTCAAGCTGACGTGTGGAGATATTGATCGATTGGGCAATTTGCTGGCAGCTCAACAAATCTTCAATATGATCGGTTATGGCATCTAGAGCATATTTGTCGAAAAGTGTGTGCGGTTTTCGGACAAAAATATGCTTAGAAACAAAGGCTAGAGCATTTTGAATAACGACGCGTTTATTCAAAATGCTCTATCAAGCCCAGAACCGAGCGATTGGAAATGCCAAGGCGACTTTCCAAATCATAGCGCTGCTCTTCTTTGCCCTCGCCAATGGCCCGATGGAGATTGACCTCTGCAATTTCCCGCGCCAGTTCCACCGACTGGGCCATAGGCAATATGCATCAGCATCATGTCCAGCGCGGCGGTGCCGCCTGCACAGGTCATATGGGTTAATCTTTCAGGCCGTTGGTATAAATTGGCATGAGGAAATTCTTCGCAAAATGCGCGGCTATTTTCCCAATGGATGGTACAGCGATGCTTTTCCAGCAATTTCAATTTTGCCAGAATATATGTGCCCGTGCATAGAGAACCCAATATAGCGCCGCGCGCCGCAAGGGCGCGCAGCTTTTGGCCAAGCAAGGGCGGTCTTTCCAGTTTTTCGACGTCCACGCCGGTACAAATCAATACGATATCTGCTTTACCCAGCTCGGACAGAGCCGCATCGGGTGTGACCTTGACCTCAGAGCTTGAGGTGACGGGCAATCCATCCATCGTATGCACAGACCACGTGAACAAATCCCTGGCTAAGATGCGATTGGCAAGGCGCAAAGGTTCAATTGCCGAAGAAAAGGCCACCATTGAAAAGCGTTCAAAAATGAGGAAGGCAACCTTTTGCGGGCGCTCGAAAAGGTTTGTCATGCTGGAAATTTGATATCACCAACCGCCATTTGATCCTCTTGGCACAGGGCCATATCTGTAGGCATTTGACTGATTGCGTCCTGCATTCTCACTAGAATGCGGGTTTTAGTAATTTTGTCCACTTCTTGTATACAAAGCAAAATCTCTTGCAACATAATCTTTGCCTGCTCTTATACTTTTGATTTTTCCTCCATAAGATTTTGATAGTTTTTGGCAAAATTTTTCTTCAAAAAGGTCATAAGGCGGCGCACGCGAGTCAGCTGGTGGCGGGCCGGTGGGCAGACCAGCGACAGGGGCGTTTGCTGTGACCAATCGGGCAGAATTTCAATCAGACGGCCCTGTGCCAGATCTGCCTCAATATAGATTTCTGCAACACGGGTCACGCCCAAGCCCGCCAATGCTGCTTTTCGCATCAAACGGCCTGAGACAATTTTCATCCCCCCTTGCACCGGGATTATGATTTGCTCCTGCTCGTTGGACAAAGTCCAATGCGCGACACTGCCATAAATCAGCGGCAGGCTTTTTAGAGCCATTGGATCTGTGATCGGGCCATATTTTTGCAAAAAATCGGGGCTGGCCACATAGCGGGTGGTCAATTGATAGAGCCTGCTGGCAATCAGGCTGGAATCGGGCAAATCCCCCATGCGTACAACCAGATCATATTGCCGCTCGATCAGATCGACTTTTGGCGAGGAGAAATCGAGATGGATTTGAATTTGGGGATGCTGTTTTTGAAAGTCTATGGCCAACGGGCCAATCAGGTCTTCTCCGATTGGGCCACCGACGCAATTGAGGCGAATGATTCCTTTCAGCTCTTCTGTGGTTTGGCTGGCCCATTCTGCCGCGCTGTCCAATTGACGCATGGCTTTGTGACATTGCTCATAATAGCCCTGACCTATTTCTGTCAGGCGCAAGGCGCGGGTGGTGCGAATGAGCAATTGCACGCCAAGAGCCGCTTCCAGCTCGCTGACTTGCTGGCTTAAATTGGCTTTGGATTGATTGGCTGCATTGGCAGCGGCTGTGAAACTGCCATGATCGGCGACAAGCAAAAAAGAGCGAATGAAGCGCCAGGATATATCGTTCATTTTTTTCGAACAATCATTTCATATTAGAGATATTTTTCAGATTAATCTCATAGGTTATTGTGTGTCCAATTGAAAATATTGGCGGTTCGGTGCCGCCCCGCCTTTCAAGTGGAGATCTCTCATGACCAAACCTCTTATTGTTATCACCGGTGCAAGCTCTGGCATAGGCGCTGCTATGGCCAAACATTTTTCTGACGCCGCTCATCCTTTGCTGCTTCTGGCGCGGCGCGTTGAAAAGCTAGACGCTCTGAATTTGCCAAATTGCCTGTCTCGCAAGGTTGATGTGACCGATGCCAAGGCCATGGGTGCTGCGATTAAAGAAGCGGAAAGCCATTATGGGCCGGTCGATTGCCTGATCAACAATGCGGGCCTGATGATGCTGGGGCAATTGGACACACAAGATGCCAGTGAATGGCAGCGTATGTTTGATCTCAATGTCATTGCCTTGATGCAAGGTATGCAGAACGTTTTGGGTGACATGAAAGCCCGCAAGGGTGGCACGATCCTCAATGTCAGCTCTGTTGCCGGGAAAAAAGCCTTCCCCAATCATGCTGCTTATTGTGGCACCAAATTTGCCGTTTCTGCCATTACGGAAAATGTGCGTGAGGAAGTGGCCGAGCATGATGTGCGTGTGATGTCTCTGTCCCCGGGTGCTGTTGAAACAGAATTGCTTGGTCATACCAGCTCTCAAGACATCATTGATGGTTATGAAGACTGGAAAACCGCTATGGGGGGTGTTCTGGTTGCCGATGACATCGCCCGCACCGCTCTGTTCATGTATCAGCAGCCACAAAATGTCTGCATTCGTGATGTGGTGATCACCGCAACCCGCCAGCAGCCATGAATTTTCTCTCATTTTTGTCATAAAAAGCGGGCCTGAACTTTATGTCAGGTCCGCTTTTTATGGCTTATTGACACCAAAACGAATTTAAACGAAAATTATCGAACTTAAATATTGACTTTTCGAACTCTTAGGGACTAATTTCGCGCATATCATGGAGAGTTTGATGGATCCCCTCTTGCCCAGACAAAGCGATATTCTGGACCTTGCCAAAAGTCAGGGGCGTGTCGATGTGGACGGTTTGTCTGCGCATTTTGATGTCACGCCTCAGACAATTCGCAAGGATTTGAATCTGCTTTGCGAGCGCGAATTGCTAGAGCGGGTGCATGGGGGTGCGGTTTATCCTTCCGGGGTTGCCAATCTGGCCTATGAAGCACGCAGGCTTTTGGCCAGCGACGCCAAAGCGGCCATTGGCCGAAAAGCTGCAAGCCTCATTCCTGACAACAGCTCGCTGATTTTAAACATTGGCACCACGACCGAGCAGGTGGCCCATGCTCTTCGTCATCATCAAGGTTTGATGGTCATTACCAACAATCTCAATGTTGCCAATATGTTGCATCCGATGGATGGGCTGGAGTTGGTCGTTGCTGGTGGCATGGTGAGGCGCTCTGATGGCGGCATTGTGGGGGAAACCAGTGTCGATTTCATACGTCAGTTCAAGGTTGATTATGCCATTATTGGCACCTCTGCCATTGATCCAGATGGCTCTTTGCTGGATTTTGATTATCGCGAAGTGCGGGCGGCCAAAGCCATTATCGATCATGCCCGCAAGACCATTTTAGTCTGTGATCATATGAAATTTGAGCGGCAGGCCCCGGTCTGTATCGCCCATTTATCCGATATTGATGTGTTTGTGACGGACAGGATGCCAAGTGACGATATTCTTGCTTTATGCAAGAGCCACGCGGTGGAGCTGGTTCTCACAGATGCCGTTAACAAGCAGGCTACGGCCCAATCAGAGATGTGCAGATAATGGTTCAGACAGTTCAGGATCTTTTTATCATTGGCGGTGGAATCAATGGATGCGGGATTGCGCGCGATGCAGCAGGTCGCGGCTATAGCGTCACATTGGCCGAAATGAACGACCTGGCCAGCGCCACGTCCTCTGCTTCCACCAAGTTGATCCATGGCGGCTTGCGCTATCTGGAATATTATGAATTTCGTCTGGTGCGCGAGGCGCTGAAAGAGCGTGAAGTGCTGCTTGGCAATGCCCCTCATATCATCTGGCCTTTGCGCTTTGTCTTGCCCCATCACAAAGGCCTGCGTCCAGCCTGGTTCCTGCGTCTTGGGCTTTTCTTTTATGATCATTTGGGCGGGCGCAAATTGCTGCCCGGCACCAAGACCCTTGATATGCGCAGTCATGAAGTTGGCAAACCTTTGAAAGCCTTGTTCAGCAAAGGCTTTGAATATTCCGATTGCTGGGTGAATGATGCCCGTCTGGTTGTGCTCAATGCCATGGATGCAAAGGCAAAAGGGGCCAATATTTTAACCCGCACCAAAGTGATCAGCGCCCAAAAGCAAGGCGATCATTGGGAAATTGTCACACAGGATCAGCTCAGTGGTGAGCAGGTAACGCACATGGCCCGGATGGTAATCAATGCCGCCGGGCCATGGGTGGATGATGTCCTCAATGGCGCCATGGAGCGCGGCGGCGTTCAAAATATCCGTCTGGTTCAGGGCAGCCATATTGTGGTGCCCAAAGTGTTTGACCATGATCGTTGCTATATTTTCCAGAATAAGGATGGCCGGATTATTTTTGCTATTCCTTATGAGGAGGATTTTACGCTGATTGGCACCACAGATCAAGATTACACGCAGTCTTTGGACAAGGTGGAGATCAGTCAGGCGGAAATTGACTATTTGTGTTCAGCCGCCAGCAAATATTTCACCAAAGACATTACGCCAGATCAGGTGGTCTGGACCTATTCCGGTGTGCGGCCGCTTTATGATGATGGAGCAAGCGCTGCGCAGGAAGCCACGCGCGATTATATTTTGAAGCTGGAAGGGGCCACAAAAGGCGATGCTCAGAAAAACGGTGCTGAACAGGATGATCTGCCTTGCCTTCATGTTTTTGGCGGTAAAATCACCACCTATCGCAAGCTGGCTGAATCTGCCCTTGAGAAAATTGAGGAAAGCCTTGGCCACAAGGGATCTGTCTGGACCCGATCTGCTGATTTGCCCGGTGGGGATTTTGAACCGCAAGATTTTGACGCCAAGCTGACAGAGCTTCAAACAGACTATGCCTTTTTGGAGGCTGACCATGCCCGGCGTTTGTTGCGGCTTTATGGCAACCTTGCCTGGTCGGTTCTGGGGAATGCGAAAAGTCTGAATGATTTGGGCCAATGGTTCGGTTCTGATCTCTATGAGCGTGAGGTTCGATATCTGGTTGATCATGAATGGGCCATAAGCGCTGAGGATATTTTATATCGGCGCACCAAACGCGGTTTGCATTTGGATGACACGCAACAAAATGCCTTGCAGCTTTATTTGCAAACAATTCATAATGCTGCGTAAGACTGCGAAATCCGGGGGAGAGAATGAGCAAATCCTATATCCTGTCTATTGATCAGGGCACAACATCGTCCCGTGCCATCCTGTTTGATGATCAATATCAGATCCGTTCTGTTGCCCAGCGCGAATTTACCCAGCATTTCCCCGATAGCGGCTGGGTGGAGCATGACCCGGAAGAGATTTGGCAAAGCGTTGTTGAGACATGCCGTGAGGCTATGGCCAATCTCTATATTGGGGCAAAAGATATTGCTGCGATTGGAATCACCAATCAACGCGAGACCACATTGGTTTGGGACAAGGCAACAGGCAAGGCGGTTTATCCTGCCATTGTCTGGCAAGATCGGCGCACGTCTGGTTTTTGCAAAGAGCTGAAAGAAGCTGGGCATGAGTCTTTGGTCACCCAGACCACGGGTCTGTTGCTGGATCCTTATTTTTCCGGCACCAAGGTTGCGTGGATTTTGGACAATGTGGCTGGCGCGCGGGCGCGGGCTGAAGCGGGTGAATTGGCGTTTGGCACCATTGACAGTTTTTTGCTCTGGCGTTTGACCGGTGGCAAAGTCCATGCCACGGACGCAACCAATGCCTCACGCAGTTTGCTCTATGACATTGGCAAGGGTGAGTGGAGCCAAGAGCTGCTTGAGCTTCTGTCTATTCCGAAAGGCCTTGCCTTGCCCCGTGTGATGGATTGTGCGGCTGATTTTGGCGAGAGCAAGGCGGATTTGTTTGGTGCGGCTATTCCCATTACCGGGATTGCGGGCGATCAACAAGCTGCCACCATTGGTCAGGCCTGCTTTGATGCGGGCATGATGAAATCAACCTATGGCACCGGCTGCTTTGCGCTGCTCAATATTGGTGATCAACCGACCATTTCACAAAACAGATTGCTCACCACCATTGCCTATCAATTTGATGGCAAACCGACTTATGCGCTGGAAGGTTCGATCTTTGTGGCAGGCGCGGCGGTGCAATGGCTGCGTGATGGTTTGAAAGTGGTAGAGCATGCAGGCCAGACTGGCAGCATGGCAGAAGCCGCCGATGAGCATCAGGATGTTTATCTGGTGCCCGCCTTTGTGGGCATGGGCGCACCCTATTGGGATGCCGATTGTCGTGGGGCACTTTATGGATTGACCCGTGGCACGGGGCCAAATGAGCTGGCCCGTGCGGCTTTGGAGGCCGTCTGTTATCAGACGCGGGATTTGCTCTGTGCCATGCAAAAAGACTGGGCGCAAAGTGGTGCTGAAGAAGGCGATACGGTTTTGCGCGTTGATGGCGGCATGGTGGCCTCTGATTGGACCATGCAATTCCTGTCCGATTTGCTTGATGCGCCGGTTGATCGGCCCAAAGTCCTGGAAACCACGGCTCTGGGGGCCGCTTATCTGGCAGGCTATCAGGTCGGCTTTTATCCCGCCCCGGATGTCTTTGCAAAAAGCTGGAATCTGGAACGGCGGTTTAAAGCCAAAATGGATGACGCCACGCGCACCCAAAAATATGCCGGCTGGCAAGATGCCGTCTCGCGCACTCTTTCCAAGCCAGACTAGGACGTAAACCCATTTCAAAGTTCCTTTTTCAAACCCCTTGAAAAAGCCCCTTGAACCGATCTCTTCTCAAAGGGGTCGGTTTCTTTTTGCCTTTTGCCTCTAGCCCATATTTTTCGAAAAATTGTGCGGTTTTCGGACAAAAATATGCTTAGAAACAAAGACTAGAGTATTTTGAATAGCGACGTGTTTATTCAAAATGCTCTAGGCTCAGGACATATTGCCTGCCTGCGGCCAGATCATCAAAGCGCTACTGATCCATCGTCATCTCTATCTGCTCCCAAATACACCAGATTTATGAATTCACGCCTACTACAAAAACGGGCCCCAATGAGGCCCGCTTTCTTATGTCTATTGCCTTTAGACTTATACTAATCTTGCTCAAATGAGACCATTGATCAGGATTGCAGCAATGGCGGCAGGAGCAACAAAGCGCAGGATGAAAATCCAGACTTTGGTCAAAGTGTTGCCCGCTTCCGAGCCGCTGACTTCTTTAACAGCCAGAGGGGCAATCACCCAGCCAACGAAGAGGGAAATCAGCATGCCGCCCAGTGGCAACATGATATTGGCCGTTGCAAAATCGAACAGATCAAGGAAGCCTTTATCGAAGAATTTCACATCGCCCCAGATGCCCATGGACAGGGAAGAAGGAATACCGAGAAGAAAGACAATCACGCCAGAGACCACGGTGATCTGGAAACGAGTAAAGCCTTTTTCGCGGAAATAGGCAACCACTGGCTCCAGCAGAGAGATGGAAGATGTCAGGGCGGCAATGGTCAGCAAAACAAAGAAGATGATGCCGAAGATATAACCACCGGGCATTTCCAAAAAGACGGTTGGCAAAGTTACGAATGTCAGGCCAGGGCCTTCATCGGGGTTCATGCCAAAAGCAAAAACGGCTGGCAAAATGGCAAGACCTGCCAAAATAGCAACGCCTGTATCGAGAATGGCCACATACCAAGCAGATTTGCCGAGATTTGCATCTTTATCAAGGTAAGAGCCGTAAGTTAGAACCGCACCCATGCCCAAAGACAAGGAGAAGAAAGCCTGACCTAGTGCTGCAACAAAAGTGGAGCTGTTGATTTTGGACCAATCTGGAGAGAGGAAGAAATCAAGACCTTTTTCTGCACCCGGCAAAGTAACAGAGCGGATAACCAAAGCAATCAGGATGACGAAAAGCAAAGGCATCAGGACTTTACCTGCGCGCTCAATGCCATTGGCAACACCACCCAGAACCACAATCACGGTCAGGGCTACAAAAATGGCCTGATAGAGGATTGGCTCAATTGGTGCGGAAATGAAGCCGCCAAACGCACCGCCAATGGCCTCTGCGTCCATACCTTGGAAGGAACCGCCTGCAAATTTGATAATATAGGCAATGGTCCAACCTGCAACCACGCAATAGAAAGACAGGATCATAAAGGCGGCCAGAATGCCCATATAGCCAATCACAGACCATTGACCATGACCCAGCTTTTTGAAGGCATTGACAGCATCAGACTGGGATGCACGACCAATGACAATTTCTGCCAACAGAACGGACAAGCCGATGGTAAAGACCAGACCCAGATAGAGCAGAATAAAGGCTGCGCCACCATTTTCGCCGGTGATATAGGGGAATTTCCAAATATTGCCAAGGCCGATAGCAGAGCCTGCTGTCGCCATGATGAAGCCCAAACGAGAGCCCCAATTTTCACGTGTAATAGCCATTTTTCCTGAAACCTTGTCTGCCTTTGGCTCTTTCAAAGAGGGCCGTGAAGGCTGGTTCATTATCTTAAGCGATTGCTTGCTGCCTTCTGATGCCAAGATGTCCAGATCCAAGCCCCCTGTGGGATCGTCCGGTTGTCTTAAGCGCATCAAAGGGGCGTGACGATTGTCTCTTAATATTTCGTTACTGCCGCAATCGGGGCCATGTCTTGACGCAATTGCAGCAAAGAGTCGACTAAAGACTTAAGGTAAATGAATGAAATATGCAGATAATCACAGAAAATGCGTAAAAATGGCCTATTTTACCACTTAAAAAGCGCAACATTTCGAAAAAATGCATCATTTTACTCTACAGACAGAAGCAGTTTTTTTTGACCCATTGGACAAGGAGTGAGCCTTTGATAGAGTGCCCTTGACGGTTTTTCTATCAATCATGGTTTGTTTTATGGAAAAAGACTTCAGCCCTTCCATGGCAGATTTTCTGCATTTGCGTGGCAACGGCCTGGCCAAGGGTGATCCGCTGGCCCTGCCTCTGGTCCAGAGCTCAATGTATCACTTACCCGGCTTTGCAGAGACTTTTCCTTTTTATGGACGTGTCAGCAATCCCACATGGGAGGCGCTGGAAACGTCTTTGTCGCATCTGGAAGGCACGCCTTGTCTGGCGTTTCCCTCAGGTATGGCTGCCATCACTGCAGCCCTTTTTGCAACCTTGAAAGCAGGCAACCGCCTTCTCATCCCATCAGACGGCTATTATGTGACCCGCCTTTTGAGCAGTAATTTTCTGGCCAATCTGGCTATTGAGGTTGAGGAGCGCGCCACATCGGCTTTTCTCGATGGTGGATTTGAGGGATTTGATGTGGTGTTGGTGGAAAGCCCGTCCAATCCCGGTCTTGATGCTGTGGATTTGCGCCAAGTTGCCAGCCAAGTGAAGGCCTGTGGCGGCATCAGCCTTTGCGACAATACCACCTTGACCCCTTTAGGCCAAAGGCCGCTGGATTTAGGCATTGATCTTGTGGTCTCTTCGGACACCAAAAGTATGGGCGGACATTGCGATCTTTTAATGGGTCATGTCGCAAGCCGCCGGACTGATTTGATGGAGCCTATCAAAAGCTGGCGCACCATTTCTGGATCGATCCCCGGACCTCATGAGGCATGGTTGCTGCATCGCGGCCTTGAGACGCTGGAGGTTCGGTATGAGCGTATGTGTTCTTCTGCGCTGATTATTGCACAGCGTCTTGCCGATCATAAGGCCGTTCAGGCCATCCGCTTTCCCGGATTACCAACAGATCCATCCTATTGCGTGGCGACAACGCAGCAACGCCGTTACGGATTTCTGATCTCCCTTACGCTTGAAAGCGAAGACAAGGCCGAAGACTTCATCACGCACTGTCCGCTTTTGCGTCCGGCAACCTCCTTTGGCGGCCTTCACAGCTCGGCTGAGAGACGAGCCAGATGGGGCGATGCTGTGGACCCTGCCTTTGTCCGGCTCTCGGTTGGATGCGAGCCTGTCGAAGAGCTTTGGGATGCCCTTTGTCATAGTTTGGACCAATTGTGAAGACATCCGCATTCCATGCGTAAAGAGAGGATATCTTCAAGATTCATCTGGGTTTTTGAAGGATCTTTTGGTCTCTTAGTACTACAGTTGCGCATTTATTTGTTTCTTTCTATGGCATAGGGCCGCGATGATTTGATGCTTTTTTCGCCATTGCGACCATGCCCAGACGAAAGCCGGTTGCACTTGAACAGTCAGGATGAGTTTGGCAAACAGACGGCGTATTTCTGGTGTGGTCAGGCATTCAGCGAT
>JAOXSH010000112.1 GCA_025800145.1 Cohaesibacter sp. | reverse complement strand
GCCCCAACGGATTCAGATGTCGCACAGCGCACCAACGCCATGGCCGACCGTCTCTATCGGGCCATTTATCAGCAAATTGACAAGCATCTGCCACACATGGCCACAGCCGCCAAAGAAGACAGGGCACAGGCGGTCCTGCATCTTTATTTTGGCGCACAAGCCATGGGCAAGGCAGGCAGACAACCCCATAAATGGCAAAATATGCTGGCCGATATCCTTGCTTAATACCAACGGCATAATTTGCTTTAAAACAAAAAAGAGCCGCATTATGCGGCTCAGTTGGGGAATGCAAATCCCGGGAGGAGTGGATTTGCACGCGAAAAATGAAGGCTCATAGATCCTGATTTAAAAGTCCTTTGCCAGCCCTCTCCCCCTTGCAGACCACCCGTCATGGTACCCTCATGGGCGGTCTGAAAAGGGGGAGAAGGCGCTAAGCTCTAATGGGTCGTGCCTTCCAGCGTTTTGCTGGCGCTGGACCCAGACCCTTTGATCTCAATTTGCCTTGGCTTTTTGGCTTCTGGCAATTCACGGGTCAAATCCACATGAAGCAAACCATGCTCAAGGCTGGCACCATCCACCCGCATATAATCGGCCAGCTGGAAGCGGCGTTCAAAGGCGCGGGCGGCAATGCCGCGATGCAAATAATCTTTGTCCCGCTCGTCTTCACCGGCCTTTTCACCAACAACGGTTAAGGCATTTTCCTTGACCTCAATTGTCAAATCAGCCTCGGCAAATCCGGCAACGGCCATGGTAATGCGATAGCTGTCATCGGACAGGCGCTCGATATTATAAGGCGGATAAGACGGCGCGCCGCCTTCAATCGAAGACGTAGAATCGAGCATGGAAAACAGCTTGTCAAAGCCAACGGTGGAACGGTAAAGCGGGGTCAAATCAAAATGACGCATAAGAATGTCCTCCTTGTGAGCAACAAATGCGAAAAGGTTCAGTCAAATCCAGTCTCCCAATCAGTGGCGAGACCGACACATATCGAAGCCATTCTGGCCTCCGATGATCTTGATATGGAAACCTACATTTGCCTTTTCAAGGCCTGACATAGCAAGAAAATAGAAGATGGCATCTCCTGCTCATTCCCGCCACATTGCGCCCGCATTTGCGCCATGTTGCTAAATCTCAGCTGAACAGCCTTTTCCGCTTTCATTCAGATACACACCGCTAAACTGGGCGCATAATCATAAAACCAGGCACCAGCTGTTGCCCAAAAGAACACACACCCCTCCGGCAGAGGCACAACAAAAGGAAGAGAGAGATGAAAAAAACACTGATCGCACTATCCATGCTTGTTGCCACCTCTGCCAGCACGATACCGGCCAATGCCAACAGCTTGAGCTTTGGCTTTCATGGCCCCAATGGCAGCTTCACCATCTCAACCGATGAGCGAGGCAATTTTGCGCCTGTCATCCATGAAAAGCGCAAAGACTGGAAAAAGAAAAAACTGCGCCCGCGTCGCATTGCCCGCATCATACGCCATCACGGATTTTACGATATCCATGACATGAAGGTCAAAGGCCGCTTTTATAAAGCCAAAGCCTATGACCATCGTGACCGCTTGGTCAGGCTGAAAATCAACGCCTTCAATGGCAAAATCGTCAAAAAACGCATTGTCAAACGCGCCCGCCCCATCCCTTATAAGCACTATGGCTGGAACCATGATTACAACCCGCCCCGTCAGCCATTCTGGTATTATTGATCCACAAAATGAATGAAGAACAAGGGCCGGATATCTGAAACAGATCCGGCCCTTATGCATTTCTTTCGGGGACGCCTGTCAATTTTCCCTTAACAGCCAGCCGCACTTGCCGCTAAACTGACAAAAATTGTGGGGCGGATAACGGACATCATCATGCAGCTTGAACAGATCGAGACTTTTCCCGAGCTGAAAGACGGCCAATGCAGCACCATCCTGGCCTTTGATCAAACCCCCATCCGCACGGCCATTTGGCCCGCCACAACCAAGAGCCCCAAAGGCACAATCTGCCTGTTGCAGGGCCGTGCTGAATATATTGAAAAATATTACGAAGTCATAACAGAGCTGCGAGCCAAGGGCTTTGCTGTTGCAACATTGGACTGGCGCGGTCAAGGCGGCTCTGGCCGCTTGCTGGACAATCCTAAAAAAGGCCATATCGGCTCTTTCAAGGATTATGGCAAGGATCTGGAACAATTCATGCAAAAACAGGTTCTGCCAGATTGCCCCCAGCCCTTTTTTGCACTCGCCCATTCCATGGGTGCCCTGATTCTGCTCAACCAATTGCCACGCCTTAGAACCATGTTGGAGCGCGCCGCACTATCTGCTCCTTTGGTACAACTGGCAACAGAAAGACGCAAAATTCTGGGCAAAAAAACATCCCAAACAACCATCAGGCGTCTCACCACAATCGCCCGTCTGTTGCTGTTGGGAGAAAAATTCGCACTGGGTGTCGATAAAATATCCGTGACCGGCCCATGGTCCTTTGACAACAATCCCCTGACCTCCGATGGCCCGCGTTTTGACCGCAACCGGCTGTTTTTGGAAGCCTTTCCACAAATGGGCATTGCCGGCCCCACCTTTCAATGGGTCAATGAAGCCTGCAAAGCCATGCAAAGACTGCAATCAAGCGACTTTCAGTCAGCCGTGCATACCCCAACCCTGATGATGCCCGTCGGCTTTGACCAGATTGTCAGCTCCAGAGCCTCCGCCCAATTGGCAAAAACCATGCGCTGCGGGCACGCCATCACCATTGCAGGCAGCCGCCACGAAATTCTGATGGAAAGAGACATCTATAGAGAGCAATTTTGGGCAGCCTTTGACGCCTTCATCCCCGGCTCACCCAAAGACAGAGACCCCATACCAACGACATAAAACACGGCTTATGCCGCCTTAACCGCCAGCATGTCCAGCACTTGCTCGTGCAACTGCTTGTCGCCACAGGCAACAACCTGCCCACCATCAAAGGCAGAGCCACCCTGCCAATTGGTCACAATGCCCCCGGCCCCTTCAATGATGGGAATAAGCGGCGCAATATCAACGGGCTTGAGCGCCGTTTCAATCACCAGATCCGCCATACCCAGAGCAATCATGCAATAGGCATAACAATCCACCCCATAGCGAGCAAGACGAGCCGCCCCTTCCACCTTGTCATAGGCGGCGCGCTCCTGCGCATCAAACAGAGCAGGTGTGGTGGTAAACAGGGTTGCATCCGACAAATTGGCGCAAGCCCGACTTTGCAAGGGGTTTCGGCCATCAGGCCCGGCATAAAAACTATGATGCCCATCCCCAAAAAACCGCTCAGACGTAAAAGGCTGGCTCATCATGCCCATTTGGGTGCCGTCTTTATGACGATAGCCAATCAAAGTGCCCCAAACCGGCAAACCGGAAATGAAAGCCCGCGTCCCGTCAATTGGATCCAAAATCCACAAACCATCCGCATCCAGACGTTCAGAGGCAAATTCTTCGCCCAATATGCCATCCTCTGGAAAGGTACCGGCAATCATTTCGCGCATCCGACGCTCTGCCTCGCGATCGGCCTCTGTCACCGGATCGAAATCATCTTGCTCCTTGTTATCAATCACAATAGAGCGACGAAAAAACGGCAAAACCGTCTCGCCTGCAATATCGGCAAGGGAATGAAAGAAAGAGTGATCTGGCTTGACAGTCTCAGACATCATATATCCTGCAATTTGGCATATAGACCATGTCCCAAAAGAGAGTGCAGCCATCTCGAACAGGGACATATTCAAAATAGGAAGGCTATGCGCTAACTCTTAGACAGTTTTGCAACCAAGAGCAAATGCCTTTGCTCTTATTGCGCTTGAACAGGCCAGGCAAAATGATCAACACGCAAAGATGGTGCCTTCTGTGTTGCGCTGTCTGCTGCCACCTGATCCACCAAAGCAGCATCTGGCAACAAAAGGCTGGTGGCATCAACGGGTGGCTGGCGCACCACAAAAATACCACGCCGATCCCCCCGGCCCTCTTTCAGGGCAATCTCATCCTCTTTGGATAAAGCATCCGGCAAAGCCGCCTCATCAACGGATTGAGACAACAAGCGCACAACCAGTTTTTCAACAAAAAAGGCCAGCTTGCGTCGTCCTGCCTTGGTAAAACGAACCCCGGCTTTATGGCGCAAATTTTTATCCTGCCCGGACAAATCCGGCCCCCGGCGCACATAGTCACCATCTTCGTTGGAAAACGCATCCCAGATATCGATAAAGCGCTCATCGCGGCCAGAAAAGCGCGAGCGCATAATGCTGTTCAAATAGCTCAACTGACCCGTCAATTTTGGCCCTCTGACCGGTGGCAAACCGACCCAATAAAGCGGCTTGTCAAGATCCTGAATAACGGCACGCACAGCATCAATGCGCTGGGCATATAAAGCCTGCCATCCCGGCTCCTGAAATTTGATGGCCGCACGGACAATCTCGCCATCTTCATTTTTAACCTCAAAAAATTGCCGCCGGTCATTCAACCCCACCATCACCACAGCAAAATTGAAGGACTTCTTTTCGACAAAAGCCTTGAAATCATTAAACGGATTGCCCTTTGTCTTGCGCATCAAGCCACTTTTGCCAACACTATGAATGTCGACTTTCACATCCGGTATTTTGGCAAAGGCAGCGCGCAAGCCAAAGGCAATATCTTGTGAAAATTCATCGCCAAAGACAGCAATCACCGCCGCGTCTTCATCCTTTGGCAGCGTTTGCACCGCTTTGGGCGCACGCGCGGTGGCTTTCTTCTTTGTTGATTTTTTCTGATCTGCTTTGGAGCCTGACGATTTTTTCTTCTTGTCATTGCCGATGCCAAACAAACGCTGAAAAAAATTCTGCGCAACAACAATCCGCCCAGACGCATCATCAGACAGGGAAGACTTATCAGACAGGGGAAACGGACGTTCGGAAAAAACAGGCACAGCCTGTCCATCAAGGGGAGCGGCCAAAACCGGCACACCGCCAAGAGAACAGAATGCAACACACATCATAAAAGCACGGCCAGCCCGAAAAAGCGGGCTGGATTTGCTCATCAAAGCCATTCTTTTAGTCATCCATTTTCAAGTCAATAACGGCGGATCTCACAAAAGCCGCCCAGCGACCATGTTGCTAGCAACCATGCTATATCAGATTAGCGTGTCCGCAAGGCTTGAAGCAAGGCCCCGGATGCAAATCCGTCTGGCACCAATCCATGCCGTTTTTGCCAATGGCGAATGGCGGCTTTCGACTTTGAGCCCAAACGACCATCAACCCCGCCCGTATCATAGCCAGCGCGGTTCAAAAGCCTTTGCACATCTTTGCGCTCCGAGCGGGTCAGCACCTTGTCCGAACGCGGCCAGGATTGCGCAAAAGCCCCGCCACCACGAATGCGATCCGCCAAATGTCCCACACCCAGCGCATAAGAGGTTGCATTATTATATCGCTTGATCATGGCAAAATTTTTCAAAATCAAAAAAGCAGGCCCTTTATATCCGGCAGGCAAAATCAATTGCGCCTGATCGGATGGCCGGGGAAAGGCCTTGCCCTGCACCCGCATCACCCCAAGGCGCTGCCAGTCGGCAAGGCTCTTGGTGCTTTTGCCATTGGCCAGCTCAAAAGCAAAAGCGCGGGGCAACTGCACCTCATATCCCCAGGTTTTGCCGCTCTGCCAACCGGCCTTGGCCAGCAAATTGGCACTGGAGGCCAAAGCATCTGCCACCGAATTCCAGATATCACGCCGTCCATCACCGGTAAAATCAACTGCGGTGGCAAGATAAGTCGTTGGAATGAATTGTGTATGGCCCATCGCCCCGGCCCATGACCCCATCATTTGCGAGGGCGACACATCCCCATTTTGCAAAATTTTCAAAGCAGCAAGAAGCTGCGTCTTGCCAAATTTGGAGCGCTTGCGGTCGGCATATCCCAGCATGGCAAGAGATTGAATGGTCGGTTTGATCAGCTTTTTATTTTTAAAAATCGCACCATAGGCGCTTTCCATGCCCCAAATAGCCAGCAAAATATGCTGATCAACCCCAAAACGCAGCTCAAGTCGGCGCAGCAAATCCGCATATTTTGCCTTCATCTTGCGGCCATTCTTGATCCGGCTGGCACTGGCCGCACCATCCAGATAAGACCAAATCGGCTTGACAAATTCCGGCTGATTGGTTGCCCGGCGAATAACAGATGGATCAAATCGGGCCCCGGCAAAGGCAGCATTATAGGTCGCCGCCGTAATGCCATTGGCTTTGGCAGTGGGCCAGAAGTCACGCACCCAGCGATCAAAGCCCGCAGCATTTTGCCCATAAGCAACATCAACGCCAAGAGAAACAGCCCCCATGCTGATGCCCATTGCCACAAGGACTGGCGCAATTGCCCGTCTCCATTGGCCAGCCCCGCTCAAACCCGTCAAAATGCCATGCCGCATATCTGCTCCTTGATATCAAAAAGGCACCCAGCCCTTTATGCCAATCAAATATGGAACAAGTTAGGAAATCATTTACTTTAATACGAATTTTCTCGCACATCTTTCACTTTTCACCCGAATATTATGCGCGCAGAAGCATTCTTTATAAAAGTCTTTAACCTTAAGCGACACAATCCCCCCCATGGTTACTCACCTTTAAATGGTTACTCACCTTTAAATGATTGCTAACCCACAAATTAATTGCACCCCTTTTAAATCTTTCACAAAGGGGCATAGGCCGGCTGACTGTCAAAAAATTGATAAATCCCGGCACTAGGAAAACCCAATCAACACACCTTGATCGTGCTGGTTGGAAGAGATAGGACGGACAATGGCACAACGCATTCGTAAAGCGGTTTTTCCGGTTGCCGGACTTGGAACCCGGTTCTTACCTGCCACCAAAGCCATGCCAAAAGAAATGCTGACGATCGTCGATCGCCCGGCCATTCAATATGTGGTGGATGAAGCCAAAAAAGCCGGCATTGAGCATTTCATCTTTGTCACTGGCCGCAACAAGGCGGTGATTGAAGATCATTTTGATGTGCAGGTCGAGCTGGAACAAACATTGATACAGCGCGACAAACTGGATGTGCTGGAAGAATTGCGTCAGGATTTGCCAAAAGCAGGCCGCACCAGCTTCACCCGCCAGCAACAGCCCCTTGGCCTTGGCCATGCGGTGTTATGCGCGCGCGATTTGGTGGGCCATGAGCCTTTCGCCCTTTTGCTCCCCGACATGATCATGAAGTCAGACAAGGGCTGTCTGTCCGAAATGATGGAAATTTATCACGAACGGCAGGGCAATATTGTGGCGCTGGAAGAAGTGCCTATGAACGAGACACACAAATATGGTGTTGTCAAAAAAGGCCAGCGGCAAAATGGCAGCGTCGAAATTGAAACCATGATCGAAAAGCCAGCCCCCGGCACGGCCCCTTCCAATCTGATCTTGTCCGGGCGCTATATCCTGCAACCACAAATTTTTGATTATCTGGAAACCCAAACACCGGACAGTGGCGGCGAAATCCAGCTCACCGACGCGATGATCAAACTCAACAACGCTCAGGATCAGGAATTTTCGGGGCTGATTTTCAAAGGCACCACATATGATTGCGGCTCCAAGGCGGGCTTTTTGGCCGCCAACATCGCCTACGGTCTGGACCGGCCAGACCTTGCCCCCCAAATCATTGAGGAATTACGCGAATTGGTCAGCGCTTATGACGGCAAAACGGCACAATAATACCAACGGTATAAAGCGTAACAAAGCGCAACAAAGCGGATATGACAAAGCGGGCCAAAAGCCCGCTTTTGTGTGCCAGACACGTCACAAATCTACTGCCTGAAGCGCCTCATAGCAACGGCAGAGATGCGTCCAGGATCAGAGATCACTCAACCAGGCTCACAATATTGCCTGACGGATCAATGAAATGCACCAAAGAGCCACCCCAGAACTGCCGCTCTGGTGGCGCAACAAAAGGCACACCTCTGGCTTTCAGATTTTTATAAACCTCTGGCAGATTATCAACCGCCAAAGACAGGCCGGTAAATCGCCCAATCAGTGAAGATTGCGGCCCTTCCGCCTCTTCCTCTTCAATGATAACCAGCATACCCGGCTCAAACCCGACAGCCCCTTGATCCGAGCGATCCCAAACCATGGGCCATTGCAAATTATTTGCATAGAAGTCCCGCGCGACCGCAAGATCACGTACAAAAATCCGAAATGCGGTTACATGCATGAGCGTCCCTTTGTCCCCGTCCATAACAAGCCATATCTGCAACCCAATGCTGCATTCTACAGATATGGCCTATATTTATTAAGTCTATCCTTAATCAATCAAGGATAATACCGTCACGAGACCATAAAAGCACCTTTGCATGGGCTTGTTCAACACTCATTTGCCGATAATGCTTGAGAATGGCAATACATTGATTGCGAGACAGCCGCAACTTCCACGGGCCACAACACAGCAATTCACTCACCAGCCGATCCGAAAAGCGCATCACCTTGAACAAACACAAAACCTGTTCCCAATGCAGGGACGACATCATACACGCCAATATTTTATAGGAAATACCAGACATCAGGGCGATGCCGCAAATCACATCTGCAAACTGATCATGCCCTGCATAGCGCAACAAACTGGTTTCATTAAGGCGAGATTTTTTCTGTAAATCCTGCGCCCGCTTGGCAGACGCCTCAAATTTATAGCGCGCCAAATAGGGATTGCGCGACAAATCCAGTTTCTCAGCCGGAATTTGCGTTTCAAGATCACGCATAATCTCGCTCAAATTCAATTCTTTTGCCAAAGGACTGCCAGGATTTTTCACCAGATGCAACCGTTCTTTCTGGCTCTGGCGTTGCTGCAAGCTCTGGGCAATCTGCACATCATTGGCCGCCAAATGCTGCAAAACCTGCATCCCTTTTGGCGAAATCTGCGCCCGGCCATTGGCCGCCAATTGCATCAAAACAGGGCCATGGGCATAATGGATCAAAAGGTCCGTCACAGCGACAGACAAATCTTTTCGGCAGGAAATGGCCAACATATGGTCCGCGCCGCGCTCATCTGAGACATCCAGCAAATCCTGATCGCTCAAAACAGGCGATTTGCGCAAAACAGGCCCGGCCACCTTGATCACATCAAAGGCAAACCGCCGGATCAAGGCATAAGGCGCCCGTTGCAAGCTCGACAATTTCTCCGACGCATAGGCCCGCCCGGACACATCGACAATATCCGCAAGACGCTGCAAAACCACATCATAGGTATAAAGTTGCTCGTCAGTACAATGCTCTGATGTCAGCGCAAACAAGCTGGAGACATGGCGAACCAATTCATCGCTTTTGCCATGCCCATTCTCATCATCCAACGATTTCAAATCGACCAATTCGGTCTTAAGAGCTGCATACATTATTCTACCTCAGCAATTCGGCCAGACCCACCAGCATTGCAAGACGGGGAAGGACGGAAACTCAAGAACAGAATAATTGTCACATCTGTAGAATTGGCTAAATACAGCATTCAATTTTTATGATAAAACTTTGAAAAGAATGATAAAATTTAGATAAAATTCAAATCAAATCCGACCAAAGGAAAAGCAAATGCCCGTGCGCCCCGGAGAATTGGAACTGGATCATGACTGCCTGACACAAGATGCCTGGCTCAGTTTCATCGGCCATATCGAAACCCCTTTCCACACCAGAGCAGACTGTCCGCGCAATGGCCGCAAGACAACAGAAGTGGCCTATGTCCGTGTCAAACCAGACTTTTTACCAGCGCTGAAATCTCTGGAAACCTGTAGCCATGTGATTATTTTTTACTGGATGCATGAGGCCATTCGCACATTGGTGCAGCAATGCCCCAAATTTGCACAAAACAGCCATGGTACCTTTGCCCTGCGCTCTCCCAATCGTCCCAATCCCATTGCAATCTCGGTTGTGGAGCTTCTCGAAGTGCTGCCAGATGGCCTGAAAATTCGCTATATCGACTGCCTCAATGGCACGCCTTTGCTGGATATAAAGCCCTATTTCCACCAAACCGATGCCATCCCCACATCAGAAGTCGGCTGGCATATCTCGGAAGTGAAAGAAGAAGACAGCACCGCCTAGAGCATATGTTTCGAAAAATACATGCGGTTTTCGGACAAAAATATGCTCTAGCGCCTGATTTAAAAGTGCTGAGCCGACCCTCTCCCCCTTTCAGACCGCCCACATGGGTACCATGACGGGTGGTCTGAAAAGGGGGAGAGGAATGCCAATGCCGCCTAAAAGGCTCATCAAGAGACTTTTAAATCGGGCACTGAAAGCGGGGCTTTTCAAGTCATGATAGAAAACAAACCAAAAAGTTAGCGACTGAATGGCTTATATTTGACGCGCTTTGGATTAACCGCATCCGGGCCCAAACGACGAATTTTATCGGCTTCATAATCTTCAAAATTGCCTTCAAACCATTCAACATGGCTATCGCCTTCAAAGGCAAGAATATGCGTCGCCAAACGGTCAAGGAACATGCGATCATGGCTGATGACCACAGCACAACCGGCAAAATCCTCAAGCGCATCTTCCAAAGCGGCCAGCGTCTCGGTATCCAGATCGTTGGTCGGCTCATCGAGCAGCAAAACATTGGCACCAGATTTCAAAACCTTGGCCAAATGCACCCGGTTGCGCTGACCACCAGACAAAGAACCAACCTTTTGTTGCTGATCGCCCCCTTTAAAGTTAAAGGCAGAGCAATAAGCCCGGCTGTTCATTTCCCGTTTGCCCAATTTGATAATGTCATCGCCTTCGGAAATCTCTTCCCAAACGGTTTTGTCGCCATCCAACGCATCGCGCGACTGATCAACATAACCAAGATGCACTGTCTCACCCAACCGAATGGAGCCTTGATCGGGCTGTTCATGACCGGTCAACATCCGAAAGAGCGTTGATTTACCCACGCCATTGGGACCAATCACCCCGACAATACCACCGGGGGGCAATTTAAACGCCAGATCGTCAATCAACATCCGCTCACCAAAGCCTTTGGTCAAGCCCTCAACATTGATCACAACATCACCAAGGCGCTCTCCGGGAGGCACAATGATCTGGGCAGTGCCCGGCGCGCGCTCTTCATTGCGTTTGAGCAATTCATCATAGGCCTTGATACGGGCCTTGGACTTGGCCTGACGCGCCTTCGGGCTGGCTCCCATCCATTCTTTCTCACGTGCAAGGGCACGTTGACGGGCCGCCTCTTCGCGGCCCTCTTGCGCCAAACGCTTGGACTTGGCTTCCAGATAGGCCGAATAATTGCCCTCATAAGGAATGCCAGACCCACGGTCCAGCTCCAAAATCCAACCGGTCACATTGTCAAGGAAGTAACGATCGTGGGTAATGATCAGAACAGCGCCTTTAAATTCCCGCAAATGCTTTTCCAGCCAATGCACGGTCTCGGCATCCAGATGGTTGGTTGGCTCATCAAGCAGCAAGAGATCCGGCTCGGCCAGCAACAACTTGCACAAAGCAACCCGGCGTTTTTCACCACCAGACAAAACAGAGACATCGGCATCAGAGGCAGGACAACGCAAAGCATCCATCGCCATTTCGACCTGACTTTCCAGATCCCAAAGATTTTGGCTGTCGATGATATCCTGAAGCTTGGCCCCTTCTTCGGCCGTCTCATCAGAATAATTCATCATCAATTCGTTATAGCGATCCAGAATGGCCTGCTTTTCCGCAACCCCTTCCATCACATTGCCCATCACATCCTTGGAAGGATCCAGCTCAGGCTCCTGTGGCAAATAGCCGATTTTTGCACCATCAGCCGCCCAGGCCTCACCGGTAAATTCATTATCCAGCCCCGCCATGATCCGCAGAATGGTCGATTTACCAGCCCCGTTAGGGCCAAGAATGCCGATTTTCGCATCCGGATAGAAAGACAGATGAACATTGTCCAACACCTTTTTGCCACCGGTATAGGTCTTGGACAGACCATGCATATGATAGATAAACTGTCTTGCCATAAAATTGCCGCCACGTAAGTGAAAGAGGAAATATTCGTTTGGCCCGTTTTATTGAAAGCCAGCCGCAGGTTCAATCCCTTATCGACCAATCACAACAAGCAGGAGGCAAAATTCTGCTCTGTCACGCCCGACCACCCCTAAAGACAAGCCCAATCAACAGCCACACGCCCTTTTGCTGTCAAAAAGTCATTGGCCCGCTGAAAACAGGACGATCCTGAAAAGGCCTCAAAATCCGCCCCCGCCTTGCGGGCTCCCAGCGGACTGGGATGGGAGGTGCGGATCACCATATGCCGCGCCTCATCCACATCCCCCATCAAGGCATGGCTATGCTTGCCCCAAGACAGGAAGCAAACAGGTTCGCGCTTTTGAGACACCAAATCCAGCACAGCATGGCTAAAAGCCTCCCACCCCTTTTTCGCATGGCTCCCCGCCTCTCCCTGCCTGACGCTCAAAACAGAATTGAGCATCAAAACGCCCTGCTCGGCCCAACCGCGCAAATCCCCATGGGCTGGCTTGGCAAAATCAAAACCCTCGGCCAATTCTTTATAGATATTATTGAGCGAGCGAGGCGGCTTGATAGTGGGGACCACCGAAAAGGCCAATCCCATGGCATGGGGCACATCCCCTTGCAGCCCCGGATAGGGATCCTGCCCGGTAATCACCACTTTCACCGCCTCAAGCGAGGTCATGCGCAAAGCCGCCAATCTCTGCCCTGCAACCGGCAAAATCTGTGCTTGCTTTTCTTCCTCTGATAAGAAGGCCTGAAGCTCCGCCAACCGCGAATGCTGATCGCGCAACGCCTCATACCAATCCCCGCATTGGGCCAATTCATCCAACAGATCCATGCCAAGCCTGCCTCACTGCAAAACCAAAAATCAAGAATAATACCAACGCACAAACCTTCCCTGTCAATCACATTTTTGCATCAAATGCATCTATGCCTCCCATCCATCAGGGCGGGTGTCATCATATCATCCTTTTCTGTCTTCCTTTCCATCAAGTTTTTCTTCGATGCGTTTTAGGCTGTCAAAGATACGTTCAATGGCTTTGGAATATCCTTTCATGCGCTCTTCGAGCACCATCACTTTGGCGCGCAGCATGAAGTGAGACCCGGCGACACCAACCGCCAATGTCAGAATATAGAGGGCGTCTTTAATCGAGACTTCCAATGTCTTCTCCATTGTGAAGCTGGCGAACATCGCCATAGAATGTCACCATGTCTCGATGGCGCTTTTTACAATCGGCCAAGGCGGCGCGATTGCGGGCCAATTCCCGTCTTGCATCCCGGCCCGCTTTCACCCCGGGATCTTGGCATTGGGCTGCAAGATCAGCAGGCAAAACAGGCAAGCTCCCTTTTGGATCAGCGGATGGTGTGCAGCCGTTCAGCATCACCAGCAGACAGAATGCAGGAAGGCTCAGCCCGGCTTTCAAGCTCGCTCTCATAATCTTCCACCTTTGCGGCTAAAACTTCTTTTTCCTGTTCACGGATGGCAGAACGAAAAACAGCGGCCTCTTGAACCTTCCTGTTCATTTCCAACTGGTCTTGAAGGCTTTGAATCTGTGCTTGCAAAAGATCCGCCTTACAGGCCCGGCCCTCATGGACCCGGCCCGCAAGATAGGCACCAGAGACTGCAAGGATCAGCACGATCTGACGCCAATAGTTCAAAAGCCCCATCATAAGCCCGCCATGCACAGGGCATATTCACGGGCGCGGCGCATTTTCAGGCCCCGCACCACGCGCCCGCCTGCCTTGTTCCACCATGTCAGCGCCTTACAGCCGCCCTTGATATTCCCAGCATTTAGCCGACGCGTTGCGGTTGAGCGACCAATGGCGCGAATGCCACAATTAAAGGCAAGCGAGGTATAGGCCGCATCGCGCTTGGCTGTCAGGCGGTTCTGTTTGGTCGAAGTCGTAAAATAGCGATGCAGCTTGTGCCGGTATTCTTTCACCTCAAGGCGCAGCAATTGGATGCATTGAGCATCTGTCCTTTCCATGCCCATATGCACACCCCGCGTCGAGCCATAGCAAAGGGTCGGAACCCCAACAATATCACGATAGGCCTTGTTGCGCTTGCCTTCTTCTTTTCCGATGAAAGGCACAGCAATATCCAGGGTTGCCTCTTCACTGACCCGCGCCGCAAAGGCAGCGCCAGACAGCCAGACAGAAGCCACCAAAACGACAATCACCAGCCCGACAATGCGCAGCCATTCGCGCCAACTGGACAAGGATTGTTTGAAAAAGCGCCCAATCAAGCCCGCCAGCAACAGCAAGGCCCCAAGCCAGAAAGACAGAACAGGGTCATAATCCCTGCCGGTCAAATAGAAATGGATTTCTGGCACAACAAGCACCAGAAAGCCCACAAGCTGCATCCAAAAAGACAGGGATAAAGCGGCCACGCGCCGCCAGTCATCAATCACTTGCATGATCCTGTCTCCTATTGCGGCTTTGCTGGCCAAGTCGGCTCAACAGACCAGTC
>JAOXSH010000108.1 GCA_025800145.1 Cohaesibacter sp. | reverse complement strand
ATCTAAAAACCGGGATAGCATGGCTTACCTTGAGGCGTTCGAAGCGATTAAGGACCAGCCGTTCAGCCTGCACCTGATCAACACCGCCTCAGAACAGCGGCTCAACGAGGCGTTGCTTGCTTCGAAACTGGGGAGACTGTGCGACTATCATTTCTTCGTTGTTGGGACAGGCGGCTTTCTGAATGCCATGATGGACATTCTTGGACGCGCTGATGTTCCTTCAGATCAAATCATCGCAGACGATTTCGGGTAAGGAGGTTTTAGCATGAAAAATTTCTTGAACAGAGTTTCATTGATTGCTGCTGTCAGCGCGCTCCCTTCGGCTTCTCAGGCCGCGGATTTGCAAGTAACCATCACAGGGCTCAAAACCAATTCAGGACAGGTCCAGGTCGGACTGTTCGCCGGACCGTCAGGCTTTCCTGATCAGGCTACGCGACTTGTCGGCAAAAGAACGCCGGGCCGAGAAGGCCAAGTGACCGTTCGATTCACGAACCTGCAACCTGGAAATTACGCCATTGCCGCCTTTCATGACGTAAATGGCGACGGGGTGCTCAATACCAACCTGGTTGGCATACCCAAAGAACCCTATGGGTTTTCTAACGGCGCCCGCCGTCCCATGTCTCCCCCGGATTTCAAAGCGGCACGGATTTCGATCGGCTCAGGTCAAGTCAGCACAATAATCACCGTGAAGTAGGTGTGACCACAGGTGCCTACGGGGCCTAACCTGGAAATCAGCCCTGATTTTCCAGAAAGGATGGTCAGGCAAAGCGAAACCAAAGGCGGTGCGAAACAGCTCTTCAGCCTGTGCCAGACCCTCATCCGTCAGGACAATCGATTTGGCCTTGTTCACAGGATCGTAGATCACGCCTTGCTCAAACAAACGGTTCAGCACATCCCAGTCATGGCCTTTCCAGGCTCGGCACTCATCGTGCAGCGTCAGCCACAATACCACCAGCACGATCTCGTCAATACGGGTCTGTGTCGATCTCCATCTGGTCAATCATAACAGGAAACGCAGCGCGTCGAAAATAATCAAAATCCCGCTTAGACCATATGAAAACGTACTATCCTGCCCCCTCCGGCATCAGACCCCTAATACCAACGGCATAACCCATCAAGCAGTTTATTCTGTAATCGCTTCAATCTGGATATCAGCTGGCAAATAAACGCGGCCATCAAAAACATGTTTGGATAAATTGGTCACATCAAACATGATGGCCAAATCCCGCCATTCGTAATTTTCGCCGATAATATGATTTTCGCCACTGGCCAAAGCCACAGCAAAGGAATAAGTGCCTTCGCCCAGATTGATATCCAGCTTGACGCGAAAGCGGAAAATCTGGCCTTGTTTGATATTCTCAACCACCTGATCTGTATAGAAAGTGTTGGTGCCATTTATCGTCTGGCCAAAACGATCCTTGATGGCATAACCAAGAACAAGCTTTTCTATATTTTCATGCGCTTGGGCCTCTACACATAAAACAACACGCTCGCCAACATCGACCTGATCAATCACTTTGCCATCAAGAGCTTGCAGGCTTATCGCTTTGATCGTGGCTTTGCCTGATCCTGAAGAGGTTCGTATCCGACCATCTTCAAGGGTTTCGGTTGTAATACCCTCTTCGCCCTGCTGTCCTAGAAGCGCATTATAATAATCCAGAACGCTTTCCGGGTCGCCATCCAGCGCGATTTGTCCTTCATTGAGCAAGATAGCGCGATCACACAAGCTCAATAATGCCATGCGATCGTGAGAAACCAAAATGAGTGTGGTCCCAAGGGCTCTGAATTCTTTGATTTTATCAAAGCTCTTATGCTGGAAATAGCTATCTCCAACGGACAAAGCCTCATCGACAATTAAAATGTCTGGGCGAAACGCGGTTGCGACCGAAAAAGCCAAGCGCATATGCATCCCGCTGGAATAGACCCGCAAAGGCTGATCGAAATAATCACCCAGCTCTGAAAACTCTTCAATCTGATCAATAACCGCCAAAATATCGGCATGTTGGCGCCCCATCAGCCCCAACGAATGAAAGACATTCTGTCGCCCGGTAAAATCAGGATTGAAGCCCATACCAAGCTCTAAAATGGCCGCGATATGGCCCTTGATCTCAACTGCGCCTGTGCTTGGCCGCATCGTTCCGACAATGAGTTTGAGCAACGTACTTTTGCCAGCGCCATTTCTTCCCACAATGGCCAGAGCCTGCCCGGCGGGCACCTGAAAGGAAATATCGCGCAAAACCCATTTTTCGCTCTCAATCGGAGCGGAAATATGAAACCATCTCAAAACACGAAAGATTTCATGACGAAATGTCTGAAAGACCTTGCTAATGCCGGATATCGCCAAAATAGGGGTCGTCATAAAACATCAACCATTTCTGCGCTGGATTTTTTGAAAAGGAAATATCCCAAACAAACCAAAAAAACTGATGCCACGGCCATCATTGAAAGAGCCGCTACATTCGGACCATTCCCATAAACAATCACATCATGATAGGCCTGCGAGAGCCAATAAAGAGGATTGAATTTAATGATCGTTTGAAAGGCGGGCGGCAAAATATCGATGGTATAAACAAGAGGCGTTAGCCAGAAAAGAAATTGAATGACAATATTGGAAATCTGGGAAATATCCCGAATAAAGACGTTTAAAACGCCAAGCGTTATACCAAGACCACAAGCAAAAGCGATATTGATCGCCAAGATGACCGGAAACCAAATCATGCTCAGACTAAAATAAAAGCCGATCACGTAATAAACGCATGTTGTCACCAGCAAGAAAATCATATTGTTGATCAAGGCTGTAATGACAACCACAAGGGGCAGAGCCAATCTTGGAAAAGAGATTTTTTTAATCACGCTTGCATTGTCAATAAACACAGAGAGTGAGCGATTAAAAATCTCAACAAACAGAAACCAGAATTGAAAACTGGCCAGCAAATAGATGGAATAGGAAAAGCCGCTATCAATGCCGGGTAATTTTTGGCTCATAACCGAAGACAGCACGAAAGCATAGATCAAGACTTGCGACAAAGGCGCGGCCACAAGCCAAAAAAAACCTAGCTTGCTACGAGCCACCTGATTTTTAAAATCTGACAAAACAGATGTAAAAATAAAATAGCGATAGTCCCAAATTACCCTTGGCATTATGGATCTAAGCATCATGGACCCCTATGGTCGATAATTTGGTGTCATTGGGCATCTCAGCTCTTGTCATGAGCAAGATGCGCCTTTCGATATATCTGCATCGTTTCCTGCGCGCAACGCTTCCAGCTAAATTTTTGCGCTTGCTGCAATCCTGACAGAATAGCCTGCTTTTGCCATTCATCATCCATCAGACCCAGTTCAATTTTCTGGGCAATATCACCGATATCATCAGGATCCACATAGGCAACCGCATCCCCCCCCACTTCTGGCAACGAAGAGCGCTCCGAGGTGACAACCGGAGTGCCCGAAGCCATCGCCTCCAACACCGGCAAGCCAAAGCCTTCATAATGAGAGGGGAACGTAAACAATCTGGCCCCAGCAAACAGAGAGGGCAAATCTCCTTCGGGCACATATCCAAGATAACGCACCCACCCTTCCTGCTCTCCATCAGCGATACGCTGCATAATGGGCGCATTGTTCCAGCCTTTATAACCGACCAAAACCAAAGGAAAGGCCTGTTTGACACGATCAGGCAAGGCTTTATAGGCATCGAGCAAATTGGCAAGGTTTTTTCGCGGCTCAATGGTGCCTGTATAGAGAGAGAACCCTTTATAGGCCAACTGATAGCGATCAAGACAGTCTTTGATCTCCCGCTCATCCCGCGGTCTGAAGGCCTCTTCACATGCAAGATAAGCCGTTCCAATCTTATCCTTAGGCAAGCCAAAACGCGAAATCAGTTCTTCTTTCACATAATGACAATCTGTAATGATATTGGTGGCCACATCAAAGGACTGCAAAATTTCTTTTTGAAGATAATTGACCCGCTCTTTTGGGTGATAATGCGGCATGGTAAAGACCGAAATATCATGAATGGTGACAACGGATCGCCGGTGATTTTTCGGCAAATAAAAATTTGTGCCATGAAAGATATAATCACCAAAATCCTCCAGACCATCCGTACTGACGCGCCCGTTCAATTTCCGATAAATATCAACGGCCAACTGGCTTTTGGCGATAAATTTTTTGACGTCCAGAAGCAGATTTTTCTTGGGGCTTTGCTCTTCCTTCAGATCATTTTTATTCTCAATATCTTCGATGAACCGGTTATTTTTGTAATATTTTACATCAGAAATATCGTCATATTTTTCTATATGTTTGATCAGCTCATATGTATATCTGCCAATTCCGGTGAGCGGAAATTTCACAGGGTCGACCGAGAAAATAAGTTTCATTCTGATATATGCCACAAATGGTGCTGCATATCTGATATGGCTGATGTCAAACCAGTCAAAAAGATAAACAAAACAAAGAATTGGATCATGATTGACAAATTTTTCACCAAAACAGGATCACATATCGCAGCTTGTAGCAAATCGGGCTTTTTAAATCCAGCCTTGGGGCCTTTATTCATTTAAGCAGTCGGCTCAAGATCCAAATTGTAACTGTACCAGATGCGCGTAAAACCCTGATTTTTCGATCAAATGCTCATGGCTTCCCTGCTCAATCAAAGTTCCATCCTTGATAACAGCAATAGAATGGGCATGTTGAATGGTGGCCAAGCGGTGCGCAATGATGACAGTCGTCTTTCCTTCCATCAAACGCTCAAACGCTTTTTGGATTTTGGCCTCAGATTCACTATCCAGTGCAGAGGTTGCCTCATCCAGCAAAATGATAGGAGCGTTTTTGATGATGGCTCTGGCAATGGCAATACGCTGCTTCTGCCCTCCTGACAAAGAGGCCCCATTTTCTCCGACAATGGTGTCATATCCATCTGGCAAACCTTCAATGAAGTCATGCGCATAAGCATCTTTAGCCGCCTGAATGATCTCATCATCACTCGCCCCATGACGACCATAAGCGATATTGTCTTTAATGGATCCGGTAAACAGAACGGTATCTTGGGTGACAAGGGAGATATAGCTGTTGAGATCTTCAAGACCAACCTGTCTAATATCCTGCCCGTCAAGCAACAAACGCCCCTGCCCCGGATCATATTCACGCTGGATCAAATTCAGCAAAGTGGATTTACCAGACCCGGACGGTCCCACCAAGGCTGTAATTTTGCCACCAGGAATAGATAGAGACAAATCATTCAAAGCCGGATTTTCCTTGATATATTCAAAGGAGACATTTTCCAGAATAATCTCCCCTTCTTTCAAATCCAGCATTTTTGTGTTGTCTGAATTTGTAACCGACAATGGAGAATCCAGAATTTCAAACATCAGGCCCACGCCAACAAGCCCCGCTTCCAATCGCACCTGAAGACGACTGATACGTTTTGCCGGCTCATATGCCAGCAAAAGAGCAGTCAGAAAGGAAATAAACTCACCGGGGCTTTTGCCAGCTTCAATTGTCTGCCAGCCGCTATATAAAATCACCAAGGCAAAGGCAACACCGCCAAGGGTTTCCATAAGAGGGCTGGTTCTTGCGCTGATCGAGTTGATTTTATTGGCCTTATGCTCAACACCATGCACCGCCTCTTCCATGCGCTCGCGCATGATGTCTTGCAAGCCAAATGTACGGATAATGCGATAACCAAGAGCAGTTTCCTGCATCGCCAGAACAATTTTTGTCAAAGACAGATATTCCGCTTTGGCAATTTTTTTGGTCCGCTTCACCAGTCGCGCAACGCCATAAATGGCGGGTGGTGCAATGAAAAAGGCAATGAAAGACATGATCGGGTCCTGAACGACCATAACAATGATCAAGCCAATCAGAGAGAGCAAGTCCCGGCCAATGCTGGTAACCAGCATTGTCAGCACATCTCTTGCTGCCTGCGCATTATGAGAAATACGGGTGATCAGATCGCTGGAGATATATTTTTGAAAAAAGGTGGCATCCTGTTTCAAAATGCGTGCATACATCAATTTTTGATGTCTGGCGACGATTGCATTGCCAATACGACCAAGAACAATATTCTGGCCATAGGTGGCTACTCCCTTGATCACAAAAATTGCAAAGACAGCAAGCGAGATCATGATTGTTCTGCTCAGATCCTTGTCAACAAAGATCTCATTGACAACATCACGCATGATCCAGGCGCTTAAAGATGTCATACCAGCCACAAGAGCCATGAAAACAAAGGCTAGCGCATATCGGGAGGCATATTGGCGGAAATTTTCCGACAATAAACGCTTGATCAAATCAACAGAGCGATTGCCATCTGACAATTGGGTTGGAAAAATTTTCTTCCAAAATTCCATGAAATACCCATTCCTCTTTGCCTAGAGCCTACTCGATCCGAAAATTGCATATGTGTTTCTTAGGACAGGCTCTAACTCTCTCAGCCTTCGCTGTCATCATTGCGATCCAGTTTCACCGCCAATGACTTGTCTATGCTTTTATGATGTCTCTTATGCAGATTTGCGCCAACATGCAATCAATCATAAAGAATTTAGGCGGAGCTTTTTAAAACCAATTCCTTAGGCTCAGGACTCATTAATTTAGCCTAGAGTCTATCTTATAGCGCTGGACCAATGCCAAAGCCCAACCGATATTCAACCAGGTAAAAAAGTTCTTATGCTGGCCAAAGGCTTCTGAATAGCTGGAAATGGGCCAGAAGAGAACGAAAATCAGGACAATGGCTTGCTTGGACATAATTTTTTGCGGCAGCATCATCCAGCTATAGGCTTTTCTATAAAAGCCTCTGTCTTGCAACGGTAAAACTTTGACAAAAAGAGCAAGGCCCATAAGCACAAAAAGGCACAGACCAACCAACCCCAATTCGGCAAATGTCTGAATATAGAGATTGTGGGGATGAGATTGGCACATCTGAATATCGAGATGAGCGAAAATTGTTTCCTGCTTGCAATAGCGATCAAAATTATCAGCCCCGACCCCCAAAACAGGCTCCAGCAAACCAACCCGGATGCCGCCCATCCAAGCAGAATAGTAATCACTGCTCGGCAACCAAGGCAGACGAACCATCAAGCCATGTATAAATCTCTCTTGTAGCGTTTCTCCCAACAGAAAGAAAAAACCAAACACAGCAAGACACCCTGATGAGACAAAAACAAAGGCCATGCGCAACCAGTTTCTGGCATTTTGCGCAATGAACAAAAGCCCCAAGGCAAAAATCATCAAAAGTGTATTGTAAATGTCGCCGGTATTGGCTGTGACAGAGACAATGACCAAAAGCGCCACGACTGTGATAATGGATGATTTACCATCCAATTTTTCCATGCACCATAATAAGATTGGCAATCCATAGCCAATCATATACCAACCCGCTTTAAGATGCTGCTTCCAAGTACCATAAAGCTTGAGCGCATCCATATTGTTATAGCGCTCAATCACCAACACGACACTCATAATACAAATCGCAACAACAAAACTGATCAAGGTTGCACGGTGAATAGCCGGACTATATTTGGCAAAATAGGCAAAGGCCATCGCAAAAACCGGAAAACGGATCCATGGCAATGCATGGCGAAACGACTCTTCAGGCCAAAGCGAGAGAGCTGATGCGATAATCATCCAAAACCAGAAAAGCAGAGCCAGTAAAAACCAGCCCTCTTTCGCCCACTGCCACTCTTTATAAAAAAATGCGCGCGCCAGAAAAAAGACCGCAATCAAAGATAGCCATAGATCAGAGGCAGCATTGCCAATCATCGCAATGAAAGGACCTGCCAAAAGAAAAAGTGTGGCTATTGCTACAAACCATGGATGTTTGATCATCGCATCCATGCGATCAGCCTTTGTTTGCATCTCAACGCCTCTGGTTTTGACAAACCAGCAAAGACACATGGTTTGAATAATAAGCGCCCTCTCTTTATCGCCAATATCTTTTGCATTCAAGCTTGGCAACAGGATCAAAATTGCTCTGCCAATCTCGCAAAAAATGACATATCTTGATCGTTTGAGGAATATCGCTACGACAAATGCCGGATAATATTCGTTTAAAGACGCTCCTGCTCATCAAGCAATTTTTCAACCGCTTGCCAATAAGGCACGCCTCCCAGACTGTCTGCATAAGCCTGCAAACGTTCAATCACTCTTTGTGGACCCGTCAGGGTCAATTTGCCCTGTGCTTCTGTCCGTCTTGGCCCTGGCTTTCGTCTGGTTTGTGTTTGCCGTGAGACAAAACCCAATTTTTTTCCAGCATCGAGCGCTTTGGAGACCGCCTGTCTGCTATCGGGTTTTTCTTTCTTGGGAGCTGGCAATGTAATGGCTGGATCCGGTGAGTGCTCAGACTTGTTAAATCCATAGCTCATGCTGCTTCCTCCTCGCTTTGAAGCGCTCTGACCACTTCTTGCGCATAATGTTTTGCATTCTGGGTTGCGCTCTCAAATGGTTTAAGCAAACGCTCCTGCTGGGATTTTGTTCTACCTTGTGCATCTTTTTGAGCGGCTTCCAGCAATTCGCTTAAGAACATGCCTTCCCGGAAAATGCGCGTAAAAGCAGATCGACGGACAATTGAAGTTTCCAAGATAGCAATATCGCTATCTGTTGTTTCCTTACGAACATCCTTTTCGTCATTGGTTTGGAAAGCAGCATTCACTCGAGTGAATAACAAAGCGTGGGGAATTGAGCGTTTGAGCATGCGCCCGGCATTGCACACCAATTGAACAGCTCGAGCAGCTTGTCTTGCTTCCATTGGCGTTGGCTCAAATGGGATCAGAACCAGATCAGACTGGCTGATTGCATAAGTGACCGTCTGAGACGCTGTTCCTTCCAGATCAACAATCAGATAATCCATATCTTTTGATAGGGCTTCAATCTTTTCCAGAACCATATCCTCAGATGGCACTGGTTCAATATGGAAAGGAACAGGCCTGCCCTGCTCCTGACGAAGCGCCCCCCACTGGACGATATTCTGATTGGGATCACAGTCCAATATAGCCACTTTGGCCCCTGCATGGAAAATCTGCTCTGCTAACAACAAAGCTGATGTGGTCTTTCCGCTTCCGCCTTTGGGATTGGCAAAGGTAATAACATACATGATTGATTTCCTGTTTTTCATAATCATGCCCATTAACGATAAAGATACCATTAACGATAACCAAAAAGATAGAGATAGCGTTATAATTAACATTATATATAACAATAACATTAATTATAACGTTAAAGTTAGAGCTATATATATTTGTCTATATTTTTCAAGAACACCAAAGGCAAAATCAGATGGAACGATCCGCTATATCTCAACTATATCTGTAATACCTGTCTGAATTCCATAAATAATAGAGCGGTTTCAGAGCAATATCATTACGCTCGCATCTCATATCCTCTCCGAAATGCCAAATTGCTGTTGCTTTGCCTAGCCGTATATGAGCATAAACCCTTTGTGCATTTCACTCTCTTTTGCAAATATCTTGGTATACCCTCCATGACTCATTCTGTTGCGATTACTCCCATTCTTCTTTGTGGCGGCTCAGGCACACGATTGTGGCCTTTATCGCGCAAATCTTATCCAAAACAATTTGTGCCTCTTATGGGTGACAAGACCATGTTTCAGGCCTCTGCAAATTTGCTGTCAGGTCATAAATTTGCAGATCCTGTCATCCTTACCAATTCAGATTTTCGCTTCATCGTAACAGAACAATTGAATGAAATCGGCATTGATCCCTGTGCTATTTTGATTGAGCCGGAAGGGCGTAACACAGCCCCCGCTATTCTGGCGGCTGCTCTATGGCTGCAAAAAGACAATCCTGACGCTCTTATGCTCGTGAGCCCTTCTGATCATATGATCCCTGATGGGGCTGCTTTTCAAAAAGCCGTAGAGCAAGCCGTCGAAGCGGCTCAAAACGGTAATATGGTGACATTCGGCATCAAGCCAACCTATCCAGAAACAGGATATGGCTATCTGGAATTGACGAAAAGTCCTGATAGCACTTGCAACAGCGCCATGGATCTAAAAAGATTTGTCGAAAAGCCAGATCTGGAACACGCAAAAACCATGCTGGATTCTGGCAATTATCTCTGGAATGCGGGCATTTTTCTTTTTTCGGTTAAAACCATCATTGAAGCATTTCAAAGCCATTGCCCAAGCTTGATCAACACGGTCCAAGCCGCCGTTGACAAAGGCAAACATGATCTGGGTTTCCTGCGTCTGGAGCCAGAAGCATTTGGGAAAGCAGATTCCATTTCCATTGATTATGCTGTTATGGAAAAAGCTGACAATCTGTCGGTTGTGCCTTTCTCTGCCGGCTGGTCTGATTTGGGGGGATGGGATGCTGTTTGGCGTGAAAGCAAAAAGGATGAAAATGATGTGGCCTTGAGCGGCCCTTCAACCTCGATCGATTGCAAAAATTCCTTATTGCGTTCGGAACATGCCAATCTGGAAGTGGTTGGCATTGGTCTTGATAATGTTATGGCCATTGCCATGCCCGATGCCGTCTTGGTGGCCGATATGAGCCGCGCACAAGATGTGAAGAAAGCTGTCTCCAGTCTGAAAGCAAAAGAGTCTCGTCAAGCGGTTGCTTTTCCAATGGATCATCGCCCCTGGGGATGGTTTGAAACTCTGGTGTTGGATGATCGCTTTCAGGTAAAACGCATCGTTGTAAAACCTGGCCGCTCTTTGAGCTTGCAAAGCCATTTCCATCGCTCTGAACATTGGATTGTTGTTGCTGGTACCGCAAAAGTTACCATCGGTGATGACGTCAAATTGCTGACCGAAAATCAGTCTGTTTATATACCTCTTGGCGAAATACACCGTCTGGAAAATCCCGGCAAAATCCCAATGGTTCTGATTGAAGTACAAACGGGCAGTTATCTGGGAGAAGATGATATCGTGCGCTATGAAGATGAATATGCGCGCAGTTAATACCAACGGCATAAAATCGAGACCATGTTCGGGCGTCTCAAGGATTGGCGCCGCATAGCCACGCGTTATATGGTGGATTCAATGAGCCTAGAGCATATTTTTCGAAAAATGTGTGCGGTTTTCGGACAAAAATATACTTAGAAACAAAGGCTAGGGTGTAGTGTATTTATTTTGCAGTCTGAGTGCATTGTTCCAGATATCAAGAAAGTGCTTGCGCTTCATACCGTCCTGATAGGCGAGCAAGCCGATGCCAAGTTTGATGGGCAAATAGGCGCTGGTCCAGTTCTCTGGCAGGCTGGATTGACGCAATTCCGGTGCAATGGGAATGAGTGCAGAATTGCTAGCTATTTCTGATTGTCCCTGGCGGGAGAGTAGAAATTCCAAAAAGCGTTCTGCTGCCGCCTGATTGGGGGCAAACTTGTAGATGAAGGCGGTGCGTGCCAGAACGATGGTATAATCCTGAAAAAGCGACACGCCCAGTCTTTCATCCTGCTTTTGTTTTTCCAAGGCGTAAGAGCCAATCAGGTTATAACCAAGTATCAGTTTTCCTTCCGTGACCAGATCCAGAATATCCGAGCTACAGCAATAGGTGCGGGTCTGACTGCGACTGAGAGCTTCCATCAAACGAAAAACCTGATCGCTCTGGATTGCGTCCTGTGTGATGAACAGATATCCGGACCCAGCACGATTGATATCATAAGTGCCAACCTTTCCCGAGAAGGTCTCTGTATTGGAGCCCAGCAAATCTGCAAGATCCGAGTGGGAGGAGGGTAGCTTCAGGGCATTGTTCTCAAAGGCCTGCCTGTTATAGGCCAGCACCAGAGGCTCATAGGTAAAGCCATATAGCTCGTCGCGCCAGCTGGCCCAACCCGGAACCGATGATGTTGCATCTGATTGATAGGGACTGGCTAGCCCTTCATTGACCAATTTTACCTGCAAATCCATGGCTGAGCTTATGACAAGATCGATTTTTGCGTCTGGTGAACGCGGGGCACGCATAAGAGTGTCAAACAGATGGTTGGTGTTATATTCGTGATAGATGACGTCAATATCCCGGTTCAGCTCTTCAAACCGGGCGATCAGATTTTGAATGGCAGTCGTGTCGGTTGCGCTATGGATGTGCAATTTCGTTTGCGCCGAGGCAGGCCGATTTGTGAGCACACAAATGAGCATGAGTAGTGACAACAGCCAGAGCGTTGATGATCCTGATTTAGTTTTCTGCATCTTGCTCCCCTGACTTTCTTGTGAAACTCAAACTCACCCCAAGTCCACCATTGGGGGAAGAGGACAGGGACAATTTGGCTGTGTGGCTGAGGGCTACTTGATGAACGATGCTGAGCCCGAGGCCTGTTCCTTCTCCTTCCGGCATTGTGGTATAGAACCGCTCGATTGCCTTGTCCCGTTTTGCGCAAGGAATACCGGGGCCAGCATCATCCACCTTCAGGACGATCTGATCATTGCTGGTGAAAAGGGAAATGTCGATCTGGTTGTCTTTGGGGCCGTGCTTTATGGCATTGTCTATGATGTTACGGATGGCCTCACGAATGGAAATTTCATCCCCGGTAATGAGATCGGCCTCATGATCGACCCCTTTGTCTCTCTCCAGTTTGGGATCGATGGATAGCGAGAATTCAATGTCCGATTTCACCTGATCGCGAATGATGTGTTCGAGTGATCCTTTCAACACGGAAATCAGATGAAGGTCCGAGACCACCTGATGGTCGGCGCGATGGATGACCATGGCATGGGACAGCAACTGATTGGTCAGGTGGATGGTATGTTTCGACTGCTTCTTCGCTCTCTCCAACCGGTCTTGTAGATTTTGAGGATCCAGTTCCTCCCCTGCCAGCTCCAGTTGGCCTTGCAAAGCTGACAAGGCGGTTCTGATCTGATGAGTAACATCGGCGATGAAGATTTGTGAATTGTCGAGGTTGTTTTTCAGTCGGAAGATGAAGCCGTTGATGGAGGAGATCAGACTGGCAACTTCGCGCGGCGGGGTGGCTTTGAGAGGCGTGAAATCGGAAATATCACGCTTGCGCAAATCCCGTTCGATATCAATGAGCGGATGCAGGGCGCGGTTGATGCCGATCCACACGAAGAACAGCCCGACACAGGTGATGAAGAGTGCAACGATAAAGCCTCGCCAGAAGAAATCCTGCATCATGTCATTGCGGGCGATCCGTGTCTGACCCAGTTGCACAATGACCCAGACTGATTTGCGATTGCCTGTCAGCAAACGGGCCTGTTGCATGAAGCGAACGGGCTCTCCACTGAACCAGTCCTCCCAATAGACCGGTGTTTCCTTGGGCTGATAGTTGATTGCTGGTACAAGGGCGTGAGAGGCGGTGATGGTGACATTGTCTTGGGTGAAAATGCGATAGAAAATGCGATCATCCTTGGCAAGGCCAAGGGTTTCCAGAGAAGAATAGGGAATGTCTACGCGCACATTGTCGCCACTGAGATAGATGCGTTCCAGAATGGAGAGAGCAGCTCCCCGTAACAGGCGGTCATATGATGCATTGGCGGCTTGTTGCGCATAGCTCCAGAAGCCGATGGACAGCAGCGCCAGAATGAGCAGAAACCCAGCAGCCATGCCCAGTAGCAGGCGTTGACGCATGGATTTCTGTGGTGGAGATTTTTGTATATGAGGGGGGCTCATACATCATCCATCTGGGCGATATATCCAAGGCCGCGCACAGTTTTGAGAAGGAAGGGGGAGCCATCCATTTTTCTTCGTAGACGCGCGATGATCTGCTCGACTGCATTCAAACTGGGTGCCTCTTCGAAGCTGTAGATCTTGTCGGCTATTTCTTCTTTTGTCAGCACCCGGCCCAGATTGGTCAAGAACATTTCCAACAGCTGTACCTCCTTGTTGCGCAGCTGAATATCCATACCATTCACATTGGCTTGCTTCGCGCCCCAGTCAAAGGAGAAATTGCCCACTTCATAAAGGTTTCTGGCATGGCCGGATTTGCGCCGGGCAAGCACCCGGCAGCGGGCGATCAACTCGCGAAAATCAAATGGCTTGGTGAGATAGTCATCTGCCCCTGCATCCAGCCCCACAACCCTGTCGTCAATCTCGGAGCGGGCGGATAGAACCAGCACAGGCGTATCAAGTTTGCGGGCACGCAGAGAGCGCAGCACTTCGAATCCGTTTTTACCCGGCAGATTGATGTCGAGCAGGATCAGATCGAAATGCTTGTGGCGCAAGAGATCATTGGCCTCGTCTCCATCACTTTCGTGATCAATGACGTGGCCTTCCTTCTTGAAGCGCTCGATAACCGTCTCGGCTAGCGCCTGATTGTCCTCAACAAGCAACACTCTCATATCCTCACTTTAGCCAATGCATGCGGGCCTGACCAGCTATGTCGGAGCGATGTCAGCTTCCTGTCAGGCTCGGGTCAAGGCGCTGTCAGTTTGCCTCACTAGGGTGCCTCCTAATGGAATGAAATCAGGAAGAAATGGCTCACTTGCGCCGGATGAAACCGGCTGGGGCTCAATCGGGAGGAAAATATGAAAGTCTTTATGATTGCATCCGCTATGGCTGTTGCAGCTCTGATGAGCAGTGTTGCTCAGTCTGCTGAGATCAAGAAACCGGAATGTATTGCGCCAGCCAAGCCTGGCGGCGGATTTGATCTGACCTGCCGTATAGCGCAAACCGGTGTTCAGGACCAGCTGGCCAAGCCGATGCAGGTTACCTTCATGCCAGGGGGTGTCGGTGCCGTTGCCATCAATCAGTTTAACACGACCCGCACGCAAGACCCCAATGCGATTGTTGCCTTCTCGTCTGGCTCGCTGCTTAATATTGCAGTGGGAAAATATGGCAAATGGACCGAGAATGACGTGCGCTTTCTGGCGACAGCCGGGGCCGATTTCGGCGCGGTGGTCGTCAAGGCAGACAGCAAGTTCAAAACTCTTGATGATCTCATGGCCGAATTCAAGAAAGATGAGAAGTCAGTGGTTGTGGGGGCCGGAGGGTCCGTTGGATCTCAGGATTGGATGAAAGCTGCCCTGTTGCTTCGCGCTGTTTCAAAAGAGCCAAAAAAGATGCGTTATGTTGCCTATGACGGCGGTGGTGATGCGATTGCCGGGCTGCTGGGTGGCTCCATTGGTGTTTATATGGGTGATGTTGGCGAGATGACTGCTCATCTGGAAACGGGCTCCATGCGTATTCTGGCTGTCATGTCTCCTGATCGCCTGCCTGCTCCGTTCGATAGCTATCCAACAGCGAAGGAGTTGGGCTATGACGCGGAATGGACCATTATGCGTGGCTTCTATATGGGTAAGAATGTGTCTGATAATGCTTATAAGCAATGGGTGGATGCATTCGAGAAAGCCTACAAGACGGCCGAATTTACCCAGATCCAGAAAGACAAGGGCCTGATGCCGCTCAACCTTGCCGGGTCAGAGCTTGATAACTCCGTGAAGGAGCGGATTGCCGAACTGCGCCAGATTGCCAAAGAGGCAGGCCTGATCAAATAAGTAATTTCTCCCAAATCGAGTCTGGTCCGCATCAAGTGTGCGGGCCGGATTTCTCCATGATGAAAGGATCGGGAGAAAAAGATGATTGATCGAATATACAGTATATTCGCACTGGTGATTGCCGGAGCTTATGGATTTCTCGCCTTCACCGTGATCAAGGCCCCGTTTCAATATGACCCATTGGGACCGGAAAGCTGGCCGCAAATTCTCTCTGTTGTTGCTGTCCTATGTTGTCTGGCAGTGATCTGGAAACCCGATGTTGCCAAGTTGTCTCTTGCAAAAAAGACCTTGTTGCGCATCGGCATCGTATTGGTTCTTCTGTCTGCCTATTCGGCGCTTTATGAGGGATTGGGCTTCATTATCTCAACGATTTTGTTTTGTGCGATCTTTGCTTCCATCCTGGGAGCTGAATGGAAAAAAGCACTTTTGTTCAGCCTTGTAACCGGTATTGCGGGATATTTCCTATGCGCCAAACTTCTCGAACTTAACCTGCCGTCCGGCCTATTGGACGCATTTCTCTGAGGGCCTGAACATGGCAGATATTCTTACTGGTCTGGCCAATGGCTTTGGCGTTGCGCTTGCTCCATTCAATCTCATGCTGGTCTTGATCGGTTGCTTTTGCGGAACCCTGATTGGGGCTTTGCCCGGCATAGGCCCCATCAATGGGGTCGCCATTCTGTTGCCGATTGCTTACAGCCTTGGCTTGCCTGCAGAATCCGCGCTGATCCTGTTGGCAGGTATTTATTATGGCGCCGAATATGGTGGGCGCATTTCCTCCATCCTGCTCAATGTACCTGGTGATGCAGGAGCGGTAATGACGACATTGGATGGCAATCCAATGGCCAAGCGTGGAGAAGCCGGTCGGGCTCTTTCCTTATCGGCTATCGCGTCCTTTGTAGGCGGAACAATTGCCGTTATTCTGATGTCCCTGTTCGGCCCGTTTCTGGCCAAATTTGCGCTTACCTTCACTCCATCTGATTATGTTGCATTGATGGTTTTTGCTTTTGCCAGCCTGTCTTCTCTGGTTGGCAAAAACCCGGTCAAGACGTTGCTTGGTGCGCTAATCGGTCTGATGCTGGCCACCATTGGCATTGATGCCAATACCGGTGTTGCTCGCTATACGTTCGGCATTCCCGACATTCTGGCCGGTATTGATTTCCTTGTTGTGGTCATCGGCTTTTTCGGTATGGCAGAGTTGATCCATCTGGTAGAACAACAGGTGACTGGCAAGCTTAAGTTGCTACCCATCGGCAAGAGTTTTGTTTCCATGGCGGATTTGATACAGATCAGGTGGACAATCCTTCGCTCTTCGTTGATCGGCTTTTTTATCGGTGTCTTGCCCGGCACTGGGGCGTCTGTGGCTTCGGCTGTCACCTATGGGACGGAAAAACGCCTTGCTGGAAGCGATGGTGATAAATTCGGTACGGGTGATCCTCGTGGCCTGGCTGCGCCTGAAGCAGGCAACAATGGAGCTGCTGGCGGTGCTATGGTTCCTATGCTAACGCTGGGGATTCCCGGATCTGGAACGACTGCAATTCTTCTGGGAGCCTTGATGTTGTTCAATGTACAGCCAGGCCCATTGATGTTCGAGCAACGTCCGGAAATTGCCTGGGGTCTCATTGCCTCCATGTATATCGGCAACATTGCCTTGTTGATCATCAATTTGCCAATGGTGGGGCTGTTTGCCCGGCTCCTGACCATTCCGCAACAATATTTGACACCACTGATCGCGGTGTTAGCTTTTATCGGTGTTTATTCCGTCGTGGGTAATCCGTTTGATCTATACATGATCATTGGTTTTGGGTTGTTTGGCTGGATATTGCGAAAGCTGCAATTTTCTCTCGCACCGATCATTCTTGGCTTTGTTCTTGGGCATTTGTTTGAAGATAATCTCAGACGCGCTTTATCCATCTCGGATGGAGATTGGTCGATCCTGATCATATCTCCAAACAGCCAGGTGCTCTATTGTCTGGCGGCCTTGATCATAGTGGTACCTTTTTGGATGTCTCGAAAAAATGCCACACGAACAAAGGATGACGAATAATACCAACGGCATGAAAGATGGTCATGTTCTGGTCTGCTGATATGGCGGAGGCCTCTCATGGCTTCCGCCATATTGTTTGGGCAGATTAGAGCATATTTTTCGAAAAGTGTGTGCGGTTTTCGGACAAAAATATGCTTAGAAACAAAAACGAGAGCATTTTGAATAACGACGTGTTCATTCAAAATGCTCTAGCGGGGTAATCTTTCATGCCGTTGGTATTATTGCATTTCAACTGGTCTGATTGCGAAAGTCATCAAGCACGTCTTTCAACGTTTGTTCTAATGGAATATTGATAGACCAGCCAAAGTCTGTGTGAGCTGCGTCATAATTGCCTGACGCTTGTTCCACTGTGTTGGGGGCATATCTGTCGCTGTCTATTTCGATCTTGATTGGGTGATCAGAAAAGCCAATCAGGAGATCAAGCAGCTCCCTGATTTGAACAGGATTGCCAGTTGAGAGATTATATTGTTTTCCAGGTTTTATCTCTGGGGCCAATGCAGCGGCTATATAGGCTTTGACAACATCACGCACATCTAGAAAATCTCTTTTGGCTTCCAGATTGCCAACTTTCAAAACTGGCTCTTGAAGGCCTTTTTCTATCTTTGCAATCTGGCTGGCAAAGGCGGCTACAACATAGTCGGGGCTTTGTCCGGGACCAGTATGATTGAATGGCCGAAAAAGAATGCTTTGTAAGCCGTCTTGAGCCATTTGATGCAGCATGATGTCACAAGCCGCTTTTGTCGCTCCATAGGTTGTTAAAGGCACAAGAGGAGCTGTTTCAAGAATAGGGTCTGCATTGATATTGAAAGATTGCCCATATTCTTCTGCGCTGCCACTCCAGATCAGGCGACAATGAGGGCTATGAGCCAAAATGGCCTGAGCTATAGTGAAGGTTCCATGAAAATTAACGGCCCAGGCTTTGCTAGGGTCTTGTCGGGCTTCTTTCGGGGCGGCGATGGCTGCCAGATGAATGACGCTATCAGGCTGGATGGACTGAATGCAGTGCTCAACTTTGCTCTTGTCACAAATATCAAGTTTGCTGCCTGTATCAAGATCCTGAAATGGAATGATCTCAATCTCATCGCCATAATTTGCCATCACATTTGCAATCAAATGCGTTCCAACAAAGCCGGTGGCGCCAGTGATCATCATTTTATGGTTTGCCATGGCGTCTATCTCTGCAAATCTCGATCAAAAGCAATGGTTTTTATCAGAGCAACAAGGCCATAATATCAACGGCATAAAGTCTATCACCATTATGGCCCTGTCATAAGCGTGTTTGATATGCTTTGTCTCAAAAGGATCAGGAAAGGCGTTTCAAGTCCGCTTCAACCATTTCTTTGATCATCTCTTCCATCGTGATGGTTGCACTCCATCCCAGCTTTTCTTTTGCTTTTGAGGGATCACCAAGCAGGATGTCGACTTCGGCAGGACGGAAGAAAGCAGGATCAATGACAAGGTGATCATCAATATTCAGTCCAACATGATTGAAGGCCACTTCGCACATTTCGCGTACGGTGGTGGTCCGGCCTGTTGAAACAACATAATCATCAGGGATGTCTTGTTGCAGCATCAGCCACATGGCTTGGACATAATCTTTTGCATGACCCCAATCGCGTTTGGCGTTGATATTGCCAAGGCGCAATTCCTTTTCCAGACCCAATTTGATACGGGCCACGCCATCGGTCACTTTACGGGTGACAAATTCAATGCCGCGCAAAGGCGATTCATGATTGAACAGGATGCCGCTTGATGCGTGCATATTGAAGCTTTCCCGGTAATTTACGGTGATCCAGTGACCATATAATTTTGCCACTGCGTAAGGAGAGCGGGGATAGAAAGGCGTTGTCTCTGACTGAACCGGCTGCTGAACCAGGCCATACATTTCAGAAGAAGAAGCCTGATAATAATGCGCGTCAGGTTTGGCAATGCGTAGCGCTTCCAGCATATTGGATACGCCAAGACCGGTTACTTGCCCTGTCAGAATTGGTTGTTGCCAAGAAGAGGCGACAAAAGATTGCGCAGCCAGATTATAAACTTCATCTGGGGCAATCTCTTGCATGGAGCGGATCAGACCTGATAGATCCAGAAGGTTGCCATCGACAATTTGAACGTCTTTTTCGATACCGAGCCATTTCAGGCGTGTCAGATTGACATCTGCCGTGCTTGAACGTCTGGCGAGGCCATAGACATCATATCCTTTAGAGAGCAAGAATTCTGATAGATAGGCTCCATCTTGGCCTGTGATACCTGTAATAAGTGCCTTTTTTGCCACTTTAGATGCTCCTATAAATCACCAAAAGCAAATTATCTCTCGAATCTATGATGCACTACCGAGGTCAAACGCTTTTGTCCAGTCATCATTAACAAAGAGTCGTGATTATCAGCTTTTGCAAGGTGGGCACCATGTATTTGTCGTTATTTGCGTATAACGTGCTATCTTTCGCCTGATTTCTTTTTAAAAGAGCCTAAAGCGAGCAAAATGAAAGCAGAGTTTCCTCTGCATGATTTACGAATAGAGAAAAATAACTTATAAGCTGCTCAAAACCCAATCAGCGAATTGGACTGGTTTTGCGTATCTGATGGATATGATAGTTGCAATATCCCTTTTACCATCGCGCAATGACTGAAAGACGACTTAATGATCAAAAATCCGTTTAAACAGGCTCTTGCGACATATCGTCAAATTGTTGCTGCAACGATTGTTTTCAGTGCAGCTATCAACATTTTGATGTTTGTGAGCCCACTTTATATGTTGCAAGTCTATGATCGGGTCTTGCAAAGCCGCAGTGAAGTGACCCTGTTAATGCTCACTATCATTGCTGTAGCAATGTTGGCGCTCTATGGCATTTTGGAGTGGTTGAGATCCCGTGTTCTGGTGCGTGCAGGTCTACGCTTTGATCGTATGATTTCTGATGGCGTCTTTACCCGCGTTGTAGATACATCCATTAAAAATCCGCAATCGAAATCAAAATTTGCCTTGATGGACATTGACCGTCTGCGCGAATTTTTAACGGGATCAGGTTTGATCTCTCTGTGTGATTTGCCATGGCTGCCGGTCTTTTTAGCTGTTTGTTTCTTTTTCCATCCATTGATTGGCTGGATTGCGACAGGTGGTGCAATTGTTATTGTTATAATCACCATTGCCAATGAATTCATGACCAAGACCCAATTGTCTGAAGCGACCAATGTTGGTCAGGCGGCCATGCATTTTTCCAATTCCACCTTGGTCAATGTTGAGGTTATTCGTGCTTTGGGGATGGAAAGCAGCCTGCGTAAGCGTTGGGTTGGGCTGCATCGTTCAATGTTGGAGAAGCAAGCAACAGCCAGTGATCGAGCGGGAGCCTTACAGTCTTTTTCCAAATTTGTTCGTATGGGATTGCAAACCCTTATTTTGGGGGCAGGGGCTTATCTGGCCTTACAAGGGCAAATTTCTCCCGGCTCGATCATTGCAGCATCCATTATGATGGGGCGTGCCTTGCAGCCCGTTGATCAGGTGGTTGCACAATGGAAGCAATTCATTGCAGCGCGTCAGGCTTATGACAGGCTTGAGACAATGTTTGTCGAAGTGCCGGAAGAGGAAGACAAGATTGATTTACCGACACCGGAAGGAAAGCTTTCCGTTGAAAATCTGATCCTGTTTGCGCCAGGAACCCAAACCCCTCTTGTGCGTGGCGTTTCCTTTGAAGCCCAGCCCGGAGAAGCGGTTGCAGTTGTTGGGCCCAGCGGTGCAGGTAAATCAAGTCTGGTTCGTGCTTTGGTTGGTATCTGGGCTCCTGCATCGGGCAGTGTGCGTCTTGATGGGGCTGAATTGCAGCACTGGGAGACTGATAAGTTAGGCCAGCATGTTGGATATTTGCCGCAAAGTGTTGAATTATTCGAAGGCACCATATCGGAAAATATTGCACGCTTTCGTGATGATGCAACATCGGAAGAGATTATCAATGCTGCCAAGCAAGCCAATGTGCATGACCTCATTCAATCCATGGAAAAAGGCTATGACACGCAGATTGGGCCGGGTGGACAGCAATTGTCTGGCGGTCAGAGACAGCGCGTAGGGCTTGCCCGGGCCTTATTTGGCAATCCAGCCTTATTGGTGTTGGATGAGCCTAATGCCAATTTGGACAGTGAGGGTGAGGAGGCTTTGAATAAGGTTATTCTGTCTCTCAAAGCCAGAGGCAAAACAATTTTATTTGTTAGCCATAAAATCAGCCTGATTGCCGTGTCTGATAAGGCTCTCATTCTTCGCGATGGAGCTATGAGCGGTTTTGGTGCAACGCAGGATTTGTTGCAGCCCAAACCTGCGGCACAAGCACCAAAGGTTGAAGAAGCAAAGTCTGCTGATGAAAATAAAACAGCATCTTAAAACTGATTATACCGCTTGATAAGACACATATATCTTAAGAAGATGACCCGGATGAGCAACAAAGACGAAAATGCCAGCAAAAGTTTTTCACCCAATCCTTATATTGTCGTTGGTTATCTAACGGTCTTTCTAGTGTTTGGGGTATTTGGAACATGGGCGATGACTGCGCCTCTGGCCAGTGGTGTGGTTGCTTCAGGGACTGTTTCCATTGAAGGCAATAGAAAGACAGTGCAGCATCTGGAAGGTGGGATCATTTCTAAAATTGCCGTTAAGGAAGGGGATTTTGTTGAAATTGGTGCGCCTTTGCTCGAACTGGATGATACCCAAGCTCTTGGCAATTACAGTGTCTGGAAGTCCAAATTTTTAAGTTTGAAGGCGCAAGAAGCTCGTTTGTTATCTGAAAGCTCTAATAACAAGACGATCGATTTTCCTACTGAATTGCTTGAAGATCCATCAGATGAATTAGCAACGATGATGAAGTTGCAGGAAAAGCTCTTTCAGGATCGTCTGAAAACCAGAAATGGCCAGATTGCCATTCTGGAAGCGCGTATCGGACAGCTCAATAGGGTTGAGAAGGGCTTTAACAATCAAATGATTGCGCTCAATGATCGGGCGGTTTCCATGCAGGAAGAGTTGGACCGTCTCAAAAAGGGCCGTAAACTTGGCGTGGTTGCGACGAACCAATTGTCACGCATGACCCGTGATTATTATGAATTGCAAAGCGATCGGGCCAAGGTTGAAGCAGACATTGCCAAGACAAAAGAAACCATTTCCGAAACACATTTGCAGATTTTGCAAACCAAACAGGAATTTTCTGAACGAGCTGTTTCTGAATATAAGGATACGCGTGATCAACTGAGAGAAGTTGAGGAAAAAACCCGTATTGCGCAAAATGTGCTCAAAAGAACGATTGTGCGGGCACCAATCAGGGGCAAGGTTCAAAGCTTGCGAGTCCATACCCAAAGCGGTGTTATTCGCCCGGCGGATCCGTTGATGGATATTGTGCCCACTGATGATGATCTGATCATCAACTCCCGTGTGCGTCCGATTGACATTGACAACATTCACCCCGATGCAGATGTTGAAGTGCGTTTCGCAGCCTTCTCAAATAAGACCACACCTGTGATTATGGGCAAAATTACTGTTTTGAGTAAAGACGTGATCGAATCTCAAAATGGCAATGATGAGCCTTATTATCTGGCATTGGTCAAAGTCAGCGAGGAAGAAATTCCTGAGGAGCTAAAGGGGCGTTTGGTTGCTGGCATGCCTGCCGATGTTGTGGTTTCGACCGGTGATCGTACGCTTGTTGAATATCTCATCAAGCCGCTTCTGGATTCTTTCTATAAAGGCATGAAAGAGAAATAGGGCTCTGAACCAATCAAGGTAATTTGGCATTGGCGCTGATTTGATTGTTGAGTGTGTCGCTTTCATGAAGATTTAAATCTTCATATAAAGCGTCCACTTTGGCATATTGAGAGCCTGTCAAACTCTGTATGGCCCCTTGTTGGCCTGTGAGTGCTCCGATCATTTGTAAAAGAAAGAGCGGGCATTTAAACAGACGAGCCTGTTTACCAAGACCTATTGCGATTGCATCTAAGATGCTCTGAAGACTGAGGGTCTGTCTATGAGCGGCCAAATAGGTCTTGCTTTTGATCTCAGGACTTCTGGCAAGTGTCATAAGAATATAGGCCAGATCATCGACCAAAATCATGCTGCGTTTATTTGTGATCGCTTGAAAGGGAAGTGGCAGGCCCTTGGCGATCAATGAAACCAGTAAATTGAAATTGTTGTGACCATTGCGCCCGAAAACCAGAGCTGGTCTTATGATAATAAGATCCATGTCACTGTCTGCGACCAAGGCATGTAAAGCTTGTTCGGCTTCCCATTTGGAGCGCCCATATGAATCGACTGGCATAGGGTTATCATCAACTTCAATCGCTTTTGTTGAGTGATTGCCATGTACCTTTATGCTGCTGACAAAAATAAATTTCTTGATCCCTTGCTCTATAGCCGCTTTGGCAAGGGATAGAGTGGCATCGCGATTGATGGCAAAAAGCTGCTTTTCTTCTTCTTTATTTCGAGGATTGCCTGCATAACCGGCCAAATGAAGGATGCAATCGCAGTCCTTTAGCCCTGTTTCCCAATCGCTATAATGATTGAGATCTTCAATAACAATTTGGTCGGTTTCTTCGGTCAAAGAGGTGAAAGGGCGACGCGTGCATAAGCGCAAGGACAGATTATCATACTGTTTTGCTTCTTTAATGACGTGCGATCCGATGAAACCGCTTGCTCCGGTTAGAAAGATTTTCATGCACTCTCTTACAATTGGAAATGAGATTTGCCAAAGACAGTGGCGAAGCATAATTTCATGTCTAGCCACAGGGATGAGCGTCCCAGATAATCCGCATCTGATAAAGCCAGACGCTCTGGATTTGACATATCAATGCCGCGGACTTGCGAGATTCCGGTAATACCTGGCAACAAACCATCGACTTGAGTTTTTTGCCGCGCTTCAATCAAAGCTGTTTGAGTGGGAAGACAGGGGCGTGGGCCAACAAGGCTCATATGACCGGCAATGACATTGAGCAATTGCGGAAGTTCATCCAGTTTGCTGAGACGAATGAAGCGGCCAACTTTGGTAATGTCTGATTTTTGTGAATCATGGGTCGCCAGATTGGGGGTGCCTTGTCTCATGGAGCGAATTTTATAAATCTTGAAAAGACGACCATTTTGACCCACCCGGATTTGCACAAAGATCGGACTGCCTTTGCTCTCGAGGCGCACAAGGCAGGCAACCAGAAAGATGATAGGGGCACTGACCAGAAAAACAGGCACCGCTATGACTAGATCAAACAAACGCTTCATGCCTGAGAGACCTCTTTAGGCTGTGTATCAATAGAAGAGAGGGCAGGGGCTGATTGGGTGGCATGGAATGCTTCGTCAGGCTGATATCCCGTCACAAGAGAGGTGAGAATATCAATGGCCTTGGCTTCGTTGTCTTGCTCATAGGCAGCTTGGAAGAGCGCAATTTTGTGATCCAACTCACTCAGTGGGCGTTCTTCTTCAAAAGCGCGCATGATGCGAGGATGATCCGTTTCCTTGACATTTGTGCCGATCAGGAGTTCTTCCTTGATTTTTTCTGCGGGTCGCAACCCACTAATGGTAATTTCTATATCGCCATCGGGATTGCTTTCATCGCGCAAGGTTAGGCCACTGAGCTGCACCATTTGCACCGCCATATCATAAATGCGGATTTCCTTGCCCATATCCAGCACAAAAACATCGCCGCCTTTGGCCATGGATCCAGCTTGCAGCACCAAAAGAGCGGCTTCATTGATGGTCATGAAATAGCGTGTGATGTCTTTATGAGTTACCGTGATGGGGCCACCTTCATCAATTTGCTTGCGAAAGAGCGGGACCACAGAGCCAGAAGACCCCAGCACATTGCCAAATCTAACCATAGAGAAAAGGGTTTTGGTCTTTTGCGCGGCCATTGCCTGTATAATCAATTCAGCAATCCGCTTTGTCGCGCCCATAATATTGGTTGGGCGTACAGCCTTGTCTGTCGAGATCAAAACAAAGCGTTTGACCTTGAAATGTCGGGCCACGTCACAGGCATTACGGGTGCCAATGATATTATTTTGTATGCCTGAAAAGATATTATGCTCAACGATTGGCACATGTTTGTAGGCCGCGGCATGATAAAAGGCGTCAATCTTGAATTTGGCAACTGTTCTGGAGAGACAAAGCTTATCCGTCACCGAGCCAAGAATTGCATGAATTTCTGTATGTGTCTGGGTCTTAGCCGCAAGATCACTTAATTCCTGCGAGATTTTATAGAGGTTAAATTCGCTATTATCGAACAGGATGATTGTTTTTGGACCCACCATCAGAATTTGCCGACACAATTCAGAGCCAATAGACCCTCCCGCACCGGTTACCAGAATATTCTGGCCCTTAATGCTGGCATCCAGTAATTCACTTTTCGGTGGGACAGGGTCACGTCCCAAAAGATCTTCGATTTCAACAGATCTGAAGCTATCGATATGGGCCCTGCCGGTGAGAACTTCTGAAAGCGCTGGTAAGGTTAGGGCCTGAATATGATTGGCTGTGAGCCGTTCAATGATTGCCTTGCGCTGATCTCGCGAGGCGGATGGCATCGCAAGGATAACCCGCTTCAAATTATATTTTCGCTTTAAATAAGCGATATCCTTGGGCAAATAGACCCGTAATCCCTGTACAACTGATCCTGTGAGATGGGGGTCATCATCCAAAAAAAGAACAGCGCGATAATCTCGATTGTCTGCAAGACTTGATACAATTTGTACCCCTGCTTTGCCCGCTCCATAAATGGCAATGGCTTCATTGGGCAACAGGTTATGAAAAATCCATCGATAATAATGACGATAGAAAAACCGTGTTCCCCCAACATACATGATGGAAACCAAAAGGAATATCAGAGGAATAGAGCGCGGAATTATTGGATTGATAGCAAAATAACTAGCAATCACAATGATCAGAGACAGAGCAATGGTTGCCTTGATGATCTGAATGATGGCATCAGAGCCAATATAGCGCAAAATAGTGCGATAAACCCGCAATTGGCTAAAGATAAAGATACCGCATATTGCAATCAGCGGAAAAAGCCACCAATGGGCATTCATATAAAGGGATGGCCAATAATCAGACAGGCGCAAGGCGTAGGACATCCATAAACAAATAGGCAAACAGACAGCATCAAGCATCATCATCAAAAGGCGCTTTTTCTGCCTTGTCAGGTTGATGAAGACAAAATGTATCTTTGTAATAAGCTCATACATACTGTGCGTTATTTGCCTTATAAATCCCTCTTGCAAAGAGAGAATGTGTTTATGGAAACTGGGGTCACAGCCATTGAAAATGTGTTGCCGCTAGATCTTTGGCAAATTTTTTGGCGATGATATCCCACGAATATTGAGTTTGAACAACCTCTCTGGCCGCCAAAACCATCTCTTCCAAACGATCTGGCGCCATCCTTGCTAAATCGCCTAGAACGCCTTGAAAGTCTTCTTCACTATTCGCGCATTTTAGATGTTTATCAGGGACAAGAGCAAGACCGCGCATACCAAATTCTGTCGAGAGAACAGGAATGCCGGAGGCCATATAATCCAGCATTTTCAAATTGGTGCCAGAGCCGGAATACATGGGATTAAGCGCAACATCTGCTATGGAGAAAAGCAAATTGCGCACCTCCATACTGACCATATCCAACAATTCAACATTATCAGGAATGGTCCGATCTGAAAAAGGTCTGCAAACACTGCCCGCAATATAGAAATGGGTTTGAGGGCACAGAGGAGCCAGATTGAGAATATGTTCTACAGCTTCCAGATTAGGCCCATGCCAACTTCCCAAAAAGAGCGCGATTTGCTTGTCTGAAAGGCCAGCCTTTTTTTGCAATCTTTTGCGTTTCGCCAAATCTGTAAAGACGATTGTGTCCAAGGCAACACCATTGGGCACTTCATGCAAATGTGCACAACTGGCTCCATAAAGCGTTTTAAAGGCTTCCAGATCACGCTGGGCACAGGCAAAAACACGCTCCGCTTTTATCCAGCATTTTTTCTCTGCTTGCCTGACTTCTTCCAATAAGGGCGCTGCTTGATCAATCCCGGCCAGGATATCAGCCTTGAGAGTATATTCAACATTATGCGCCTCATACCATATTGGTATGTCCGAATTTGTCTGTTCAATGATATCAATCATATAAGGGTGGCTGGCAATCACAGCATGACTGTTTATAGCTGATGCTGCCAAGGTCTCGGCATAAGCAGGCGTGAGGGAAAGCAGTGCATTGGCTGTGATATCATTGATCGGAATATTCCCGACCATTTGATAGATTTGATATTCCTTTTCAGCCTGTCGATTTGTTTTGGGAACAACAATTTCGAGCACGCCCGGAGCAATTTCCGTTTCGCTATATTTATCATCAACCTCGCCAAGGGAAATGATATCAATATCAAAATCTTGGGCGAATGCTTTATATAAATGATAAATACGCGACTGACCGCCATTCATAGGCGGATAAACCTTGAAAAGCGTTGCAACGGTCAGCTTTTTTTTCTTTGCTTGTTTGATAGATGAGCGTGCTTCTGGTCTGGCCAAAAGCCCTTTTGCTACATAATCCCATGTGATGGTTTGAGCATGATCAAAGGCTTTTTGGCCCATCTCTCTTGCTTTTTCTTTGTTAGATGCAAGCTGCGAAAGAGCTTTTGCAACAGAAGGGGGCGTTGGGGCACAGATATAACCTGTTTCTCCATCCTCAACCAATTCTGTTGGTCCGCCAGAATCAGAGACTGTGACCACCGCTTTTGCGCTTTTCATCGCCTCAATGGTCACCAGCCCATAATCTTCATCTTCTGGTACAAAGGCGATTGCACGGGCATTGGCATAAAGAGCGGCCATGTCATCATCTCCAACATAGCCAAGAAAGCGAATGCGTTTGTCTTCCTTTGCCAGATTTTTGAGCGTCTCTTCTTGCGGGCCGGTGCCTGCAATCAAAAGCTCAATATCTTCGCTGACATGCTCCATGGCTTCAATCAACAAATCAATGCGCTTGGGACCATCTAACCGACTGGTGGTGAAGAAATAATCGGATTTTTCCTGAAAATAATCCGCCCGGTGAGGAGGGGGATAGAGAATATCGACATTGACCCCAGTGGGAAAATACTCTGCTCTGCGGGCAACTGTTCCTGAAATGGCTGCATAGCGCTTGATGCGATGCGCAGATAATGCAACAGCATCAAGAAAATGAATGACAGCACGACTAAGGGGACCGGGAAATGCAAGAGCATGGTCTGGAAGATCTGATGCCATCAAGGCTTTTAAACGCACAAACAGTTCTTCTATCTGATCTGGATTATCTGGATCAGGCCCCAACGCCATCCAATTGATCAAAGATTGCAATTTGGGATGGTCTAGCAATGCCTCGTCATTTGGCCCGGGCTGATAGGTATCATAAAGCCCCCGCAAACGATGCAACATATAGCATATATGGTTGGGATGGTTGACCATCCATGCCGGATATTTTCCGCTGATCACACAATCATAGGCGGATAAATCCAGCTTTGAAAATGTTTCATAAGAGGCGATCAGATCTTCAAACGAGCCTTCGGGCGAGAGAACTGAAAGAATATCGCAATCATGCTCGGTCTGGGTGTTAAAATGCTCTTGCAAGCCCCACCATAAATTTTCGGCCCCTCCAAGAACAAGCGGTACAGCCTGTGGCGTCACAATTGCAATCTTCATGACCGTATATCCGTTCCCGATGACTGATGCGGCGGCAAATCTGCCAGCAGGGTTTCAACCACATGCTCCCATGTAATATCCATAGCCTCATAGCGGCTGCGACCATTGGCGCCCATGTCCCGCATCAATGCTGGTTTGCTCATCAAATCATCCAAAGCCATGGCAATGGCCTGTGGATCTGGCTCTATAACCAGTCCAGTGTCTCCATGACGCACAAATTCCAGCGGTCCCCCTGAATCTGTGCACGTAATGACCGGCTTTGACGAGAGCATGGCTTCCAGCGTCACATAGCCATAATCTTCATCCAAAGGCCCGAAAAAGACAGCAGAGGCATAAGCATAATAGGACAGCATTTGCTCACGCGAAATCGCCCCGACAAACCGCACCCGATCCTCCAAACCCAGATCAGCGGCCAAGGCTTGCCATTGGGTGAGCATACCGCCAGACCCTGCAAAGATGGCTTGGATCGGTTGGGAACATTTGGCCAAAGCTTTTAAGAGCAGATCTTGCCGTTTGAGGCTTTCCAACCGGCTTGGCACAAAAATATAAGGCAAGGCTTCTTCACAGCAAAACTCTTGCGCATTGGCTGGAGGATGATATAAGGCCTTGGATTCAATGCCATTATAATGACGCAACCGTTCGCTGACACGATTGGCAATGGTATAGATTGCTTTGGCAGATCCCGGATCTTCGCTCCCCATACTGTTGGCATCTTCGCGCATAATCCGCTCACGTAAAGCATCGGTCTCGAGCTTACCTGGTACCCAGCCATATTTGGTGCCATAAAGATCATAAGCTGATCGATGCTGATGCAGCAACCATAGACGCTTATCAGGATGCGGGATCATATAGGCGGGGAATTTCAACCCCAATAGACGGTCAATTTGTCCGCCATCATAGGGCATAAAATTGGTTGCCAGACATTGCTCGATTGTTTGACCTGCCGCTGTCACAGGTTCAAAGAAAAAAGGCACTGTGATTTTATGCAGCTCATGCCCGGCTGCACGCACTGCCTTTGCCAGACCGTCAACCAGAAATTCGGCCCCGCCATAGATGCCCGGCGTGTGAACAGTGGCTATTCCAACACGCATCAAACCGGCTCATCTGTTGTTGGCTTTTGCGCATAAAGGGCATAGTCGGCAGGTTGGCGGAACCAGTCATTGACTTCATTTGCTTCAAAAGCCGTGGCCTCTTTGCTCAAATCACAATCCTGATCGGCGCGTATGATGCGGGTGTCACCAAAACCGCGCGCCTGTGCCACAAATTGCAAATAATCTGGCGGAATGGGTTTAATATGGGTCGGGTCATAATGGAAAGTGCATGCTCCAACCACAAGATTTTCAGGATTAGGCGTCTCAAACAACACAAAACCACCGGGTTGCAACACTCTGAGTGCCTCATCAAACAGGCGCACCAAATTCCTGAAATCAATATGTTCGACAATATGAAAACCGCTAATGGCCCCCAAATTGTTGTCCGGCTGTGCTGATAGATAAGACAATGCATCGCCTTCCAGCACATCCAGATCAAGGGATTTTGCCTGCTCTACCATGGCGGAATTGAGATCAATCCCGCGTGGGGTGATGTTGTGATCACGCAGCAAAGCGAGAAACTCGCCCCGCCCGCAGCCAATATCCAACACAATATTGCCTTCAGCAATGACAGGATTTTCCCGAAAAAGCGGCAAATAACGCTTGGAGCGTTCAGTAATTTCTTTTTGTGATCCTCGAAATTTATTTTCAAAGGCCACATAAAAGCTATCCAGCGAGAGATCATCAATCTCTGTTACGCTGTCATTATGCGCAACGGCTTTCTCCTTCGGCAAAGCAGCTTTCGCATCTTCCAGATACCGACCAAGGGCAGATCGACCTTGAGAGACTTCATGGCGAATTGCTTGTAATTCAGATAAAGATGTTTGTGCATAATTGTTGGCAATTCTTGCGTGATCTTGCGCTAAATCTGCATCTTTTTCAGCCATGGTCAATCGCATATCCAGACTTGTTTGGTTTTTGCGGATCGCTGATAATGCACTCTCAATATCCATGATCAAATCATTATGGCGCTTGGAAAGTATCGCAAGGCGCTGGTTGGTTGTCGAGCGAACCAAAAATTGCATGAAAGGTTCAAACACTCTGCCGATGCCGGACAATCCAGCCAGACGATCGAGAATAGAGGCTGGCAATAAACCGGCAATTTTAATGCCGCGTTCCTGTCCCTCTGCTGATCGGCTCAAAGCACTGAGAACTCGAACTCGGCTCATACGCCCCTTTTGAAGAGCTGGTAAATAATGGCCGCTTCCTTCAGCATCAACCTCTCGCCCCAACAAAATACGATAGGCATTGCTCAAAAAGTCGCCATCATCCAGCGCAGAAAATTCTTCAATGCTATAAACAGCCTTGTTAAGGGGCAGAGCATCCCCATCGTCAGGTTGCTGGGGAACAGGTATTATACTCAGATTTTGTAATCGTCTGTTCTTTCCTAACTGATCTGCTTCAGGCGCTTGGGCCTTCGCCTCAACGCGCACAGCCTCTAAAATTTCTTCAATGGAAAGAGCTTGCTGATCACCTGTCATGAAGGAAATCCCCGATAGTAAAGAGCTAAGAAAGCGATAAAGAGAGAATTTACGAGAAGTTAGGCTGTTTTATCACGCATTTATATCAACGGCATAAGAGCCTGATTTAAAAGTCCTGAGCCAACCCTCTCCCCCTCCCAGACCGCCCATGAGGGCACCATGACGGGGCGGCCTGGGAGGAGGAGAGAGTCAGATATGCAACCTAAAAGCTCACTCAGAGACTTGTAAATCGGGCCCTAGAGCATTTTTCCGAAAAGTGTGTGCGGTTTTCGGAAAAATGCTCTAAAAGAAAGGCCCACCAAATGGCGGGCCTTCCGATATTTCTAACAATCAGCTGATGATTAGATCAAGAAGTTACCATCTTTCAGATCAGCAATATTAGAGACACCAGTTACCTTGATCAAGGTATCGCCAGCACTAAAATCGCCACTAGAATTGGTATCGCCGAAGATATAGGTATCACCTTTATAGGTAAATACGGCAGATTTATCTTGACCAGCAAAGGTGGCAGCCAAGCTTACAGCCGTATGTAGATCGGCTGCACTTGCAATCTGACCTTTTTGGTTGTTATCCAAAGTGGTACGCGCATCAAGAGCTTTTACATCGATAACATCTTCGGCTTTATTAAAGTCAGAGATAGTAACCAAAGACTTTTCGAAGTCCCCTTTTGCAGCAGATTTGATATTGCCAATATCACCAAATGCAAATTTGTCAGCACCAGCACCACCTGTCAAAGTCAAAGCTTTATCGGCCGCACCCGCTGCAACTGTCAACACATCAGCACCAGCACCGCCATCAACCGTTAGATCGTTACTGGCACCATCTGTATCAACCGTTACTTTATCGCTCTTTGCAGAACCGGTGAATGTTTTCAGAGCATCTTCTTTAGTAACATCGGCAGTCAGATCACCTTCGAATTTAGAAGCATCAATGGTTTCTGCTTTGCCGCCTGTAGATGTTACAGTCAGTGTGCCATCACCAGTAATGTTAACAGTTTTCGCACCGCTCAGGTTAAGAGCTGTAAGGTTAGAAGTGCCTGTGTTATTCACTTCAACAGTCTCAATATTAGCAATGGTAACAGCAGAATCTGCAACAGCTGCATTCAGAACAAGTTTAGCAGAATCGGAAGAGCCACTAGCACTTGCAAAAGCAAAATCAGTTGTCTTACCAGTTGTGATTCCACCAGTGACGCCAACTGTGGTGCCCAATTTAATATTGGTAACAGATAAATTGTGGGTAGATGCTTTGTTGTTGATTTCGGTCAACTCTTTTGCCTTGGCAACATTGATAGCTGCTGCATCACCTTTGGATGTTACATTAACAACTTCAATGCTTTTCAGGCCATCATCAGCAACAGCAACAGAAGCATCGACAGCTACATTGAAAGTATCTTTACCGAAACCACCGTCAACTTTATCTTTGGTAAAGAGCCAAGAGTCATCTGCAGATACGTTGTTTGCGTTGGCGGCAGTGGTAGCATTAATGGTATCGTTCTTGTCAGACGTATTGGTACTGGTATTTGCACCAACAACAATATTATCCTCAGTATTAGTACCAATCGTCAATGTGTTGCCGACAGTATTGGAATCAGCCAAACCTTTAACAGCATTTGCGACTGCAGTGGAAGATGCTGCGGTCGTGGTAACTGCCTTCAGGAAGTTCTGAGCATTGGTGATTGCATTTTCACCAGAATAAGAAGCAATCTC
>JAOXSH010000102.1 GCA_025800145.1 Cohaesibacter sp. | reverse complement strand
GGGACGCAGCAACGACGATTTGATCGCCTATGAAACCGCGTGGCGCTCAAGTGCTATTGGCAAGGATCTTTGCAAGGTTCGCAATGTCAAACCGCTTTGGTCCAAGCTGGGTACGGTGCTTGGCGTCTCCCTTGGTGGTCTGGATATGTGGTGCAATACCCTGTTTAACTGGTCGCCTTTTGGCACGTTGAAGCATGGCAAATCTGATGCCAAAAGCACCTTGCCAGCGGCACAATGCAAAAAAATTGACTATCCAAAACCCGATGGGGAAGTCTCCTTTGATCGCCTGTCCTCGGTCTTTTTGTCTTCGACCAATCATGAAGAAGACCAGCCGATCCATTTGAAATTGTCTGATGAGGCTTTGCAAAAATCTTCTGAATATGATGTCTATGCAGGCCTTTCCAACCGTTTCTGCCCAGCCGGGGTTTATGAATGGATGGATGATGACGCCAATCCGGGAGAGGTCAAATATGTGATCAATTCCCAAAATTGTGTTCACTGCAAAACCTGCGATATCAAAGACCCGAACGGCAATATCACATGGACTACACCGGAAGGCATGGGTGGCCCCAATTATCCAAACATGTAGTCACAGAATTTTCTGGCACGTCAGTTAAAACAAAACCCGGCCTCTTATAGAGCGCCGGGTTTTGTTTTTGTGATATACTTTAAATATAATACCAACGGCATAAAAGATTGACCCATAGGATGCTTTGAAATGGTTTACTGAGAAGGTATCTTTCGACGGACAATGCCGGGGTATTTTCTTTTTTGATGCGAACCTTTTGTATTGAATTATCAAGACAATTCAATGAGGCGCGCACTAGTT
>JAOXSH010000092.1 GCA_025800145.1 Cohaesibacter sp. | reverse complement strand
TCCTCATCCTCATAAACAGTACAAATATTTTGCTCTTTTATTATTTTTTGCATAACTTTCAGCATGTTAATCTCCTTTGATTGAATTTGGGCCAGTTTGATGATTTTGGCTTGCTTCGCAATTTTTGTTGGCTTTTTTGTCTTAATTGGCTAGACGATAACGCACGCGTCTATTATCCCCTTTTTCTCCGTGTGCATCTTGTATTTTTCTCCTAATTCCTTCTTCATGTTTTTTTCTATTGCTTCTTCGTCTATTTTTTCTATGAGCCTTTATTTTGTGACCTGGTGCTTTTGGTGGCCTCTTATTTCTCGTTTTAGAGAGCACATTCATGTGACTCGGTTCAGAAGTAAAGCTAGTAGTTGAATTTGCCTCGCCATACACAGCATTGACGCCGCTTGCGGTGAGCAGGGCTGACAGGTCTCGCAGTTGGTTGGGGCTTGCGGGTTGGCCGTCTATGCTGGCGCTTTGCAGGGCAAAATAGGCGGGTTGACCAGAGGCCGCCAAATCATGGGCTTGCAGGCCTGTAAGGGTGGTTTTGCGGCCCTGTTAGTTCCCATCTGTTCGCTTGCGGCAAAGGCGCGGTTGCTGGTGGCAAAATAAAAAACCGGATAGCGGGGGCTATCCGGTTTTTTATTTGCCAATCAGGTGAGGTTGATTTTACATTAGGGTTTCATTTTGGTGCATGGCGATGAATTTTACATCGCTAAATTCTTTCTTCAGCAAGGCCACTGCATCAGTTGTTCGGCAATTGCTTTTATATCCGAGCAGTGTGATGCTGAATTTGCTCACTGAATGGAACTCTACCCCTTCATCTTTTAAGATTTCTGTATCCAGCACTTTTGATTGTCTAGCACGAGAAAATGAAAAAGCATTCTTAAATAATTCCTTATGACGCGTGGTGATTTCGTTTAGGCGTGGTTCGAGGTCTTTAACATCAAGGCTGGTGTGAAACACTATAGTTACAGACATTATTCTTATTCCTTTTTCTTATGATTATTTGATGATGATGAGATCAAGCAGCTCTTCCATAGGATATTGTTTGAATTGTTGTAAGACTTCTGCAATCGTGACTGGGCTATCCGTTAAATTCAAAACGACACGCTTGGTTTGGCCTTCCTGAATTTTTTCTTCTAGTATGTAGGTCCATATGTTCCTTACCCTGTCGGTTGTAGGGGCATAATTGTCATAGATTTTTCCATTAATGCGGAAGTCTGGCTTTTTGTCTTTTTTCAGGCCATCTGCTTTTGCTTCTGCATCTGTGATTTTGGGTTGTTGATGGATTTTGTATCCTGCTTTTTCTAACAGAAAAGCTGTATCGCGTTCGCGCACCAAAGAGCGTTTTGTAACGTCATCCTGATCTTCTATTTTCTCAGGGTTGCCCGTTCATTCCCCTTCACCGGGTTCAGGTCTTGGCATATGGTTATCACTTCCTCTGGCAAGAGAGAATAGGTCATCAAAGATTTCGGGGCCATTGGGTGGTTCAACGCCCTGAAGAACTTGCGGCACGTTTGCATCGGTTCTGATCGGGGTATAATCCTTGAGTATACGCTCAATGCCTTCTCTGATTTCCTCTGCGCTTTCTTCTTGTTCAATTGTTTCTTTGCTCTCCTCCGGTTTTGGTTGCTCATCTGATATTTCTTCATCTTCTACATCATGACGACCGTCATGATTGCGTTGCCAACTGTCATCGTCGTCGTCTCCCACACCATCTTGTTGTGCCTTTGCTGCTGCCTCATCTGGTGCAGTTGCGTCTTGTGTGGTTGGTGCGTCTGTTGGTGTTTCATCAGAGACAGCTTGCCCGTCCGCTGTGGCGGTTGGGTCTGATGTGTTGGCTGTGTCTGTTTGGCCAGCTTGATCTGTTTGCTTTGTGACATCAGTTGGCTCTGCTGTGTCCTTGGCCTCTTCTGGTGCTGGTGCCTCGCTGACATCGTCTGGCCCTTGTGTTGCGTCTGCGTCATTGGCACCGTCTTGAGCTGTGTCTTGAGCTGGGTCATGAGCTGATGGCGGGGGTGGGGTGGTTTGTTTTTTCCCCTCATCGCTTGCATCTTCATTATAGACGGCATTGACGCCGCTTGCGGTGAGCAGGGCTGACAGGTCTCGCAGTTGGTTGGGGCTTGC
>JAOXSH010000080.1 GCA_025800145.1 Cohaesibacter sp. | reverse complement strand
TGAATGGGGATGGCATTCGGGAGAAAGTTGCTTGGGTATCTCCTGATGATGCCATTCTGGTCCATGATAAGAACGGCAATGGCCAGATTGACGGCATTAGTGAGGTCTTTGGCAATGGTCAGCGAGATGGTTTTGAAGAGTTGGCTGATTATGACAGCAACAAGGATCGTATCATCGATGCCAAAGATGCTGAATTTTCTGAATTGCGCCTATGGCAAGATAAGAATGGCAATGGTTCGGTCGATGCAGGTGAGCTAAAAACATTAGGCGAACTCGGTATCAAATCTCTGGCTCTGCATTCCACCCTTTCCAATGACGTGGTTGCAGGGAACCAGATCGGGCGAGACGGTACTTTTACCAAAAATGATGGATCAACAGGCTCTGTTCGCAGTGTCTGGTTCGAAACTCGTCCCTATGACCGAATTTTTGTCAAACCCGATGGCTATAAAGAAGACCCGGAAGCCGGCAAACTCCCGGACTTAAAGGGTTATGGCAAACTTGGCAACCTGCGCTATGCAATGTCCGTCGACAGCAGTTTGAAAGCTGCTGTAAAAGCATTGGTTAGCTCGAGTGCTACCATGTCTGGCTCTGATTTTATGACGGCATTTGAAGCCATCCTTGTTCAATGGGCAGGAGCCAAAGATGTTGCAACCGATAGTCGGGGCCAACATATCAATGGACAACATCTGGCAGTTTTGGAAGCCTTCTATGGAACGAACTTTTCGCAAGTCGTAAGAAACAGCAATCCAAGCCCAAATCCAACGGATGCCGTTACTGGAAAAAATCTTGAAGATCTTTATCAAGGTTTGCTTGACGGCATGGCCGCCCGATTTGCAAGCCAGTCAGCCAACAGCTGGATTTTGCTTGAAAAAAATTGGTCGAATTTAATTGATCATCAGCTACTGCCGTTTGTTGCTGGCAATACACTAAAATATGACCAAGCAGCAGGGAAACTAACAGGTAACCTCGATAAAGTGGTCCTCACGATAGCTACTCAAGCAGCGTTATCTGACTCAGGATCCTTAAAATTGATCTTAGATCGCCTCCCTCTCATCAAAGCCCTGCGCCTGGATTTATACGGCCACGGTGCTGACAATAAGGCCAAGTTTGTCGCTGACTTGAAGGCCGGCATTGTGAAGCATTTCAAATCTGCTTCCCTTGCGGAAATGGCTGCCGCATATGTTGAGGCGAATGGGGCTATCCAACAAGGTGATGACGCTGCCAATGTGCTGAACGGCAATAATGCAGCAGAATTGATTGTCGGCGGTAAGGGAGACGATACCCTTGATGGCAAGGCTGGCGCTGATAGCTATGTTTATAGTCTTGGTGATGGCAAAGATGTCATCAAGGATCTGGATTACAGCTCCAATATCAAAGACAGTCTGTTGCTGCACAAGATTAAGCCGGGCGAAATAACGTTGTCTGCATCCGGTAATGACCTTGTCTTGGCCATGCCTGATGGCGGTAGCGTCACTTTAAAAAACCAGCTTTACAATACCTATAACGGCATTGAGCGCATAGTTTTTGATAATGGCACCGTTTGGGATCGAGCCGAGATTAAAAAGCAATATCTTAATGATGGCTCAACTGATGGCAATGATTCCATAACCGGATCCAATTCTGATGATATCATCACCGGTGGCAAAGGAGATGATGTCATCAATGGGAAAACAGGCTCAGATAGCTATATCTATAATCTGGGTGACGGCAAAGATGTTGTCACTGATCTCGATTACAGCTCAGGTGTCAAAGACAAGATCATTCTGAAAGGCATCACGCCTGCCCAGGTTGCGTTGTCTCTGTCTGGTAAAGATCTGGTCCTCACCATGCCAGATGGTGGATCCATCACACTCAAGAACCAGTTCTACAATGCCTATAATGGTATTGAGCAGGTGGTCTTTGATGATGGCACGATCTGGGATCGTAGCGAACTTACAAAGCAATATCTGGCTGACCAATCCACTAGTGGCAATGACACGATCATTGGTTCCTACGCCGCTGAGACAATCACCGCCGGCAAAGGCGATGACGTCATTGATGGAAAAAAGGGCGCGGACAGCTATGTCTATCGTCTTGGCGATGGTCAAGATGTTATCACAGATCTGGATTACAGCTCTGGCGTCAAGGACAAGATCGTCTTGAAAGGCATCACGCCCGCACAGGTAAAACTTGCCCAATCTGGCAAGAATCTTGTGATGACCATGCCGGATGGTGGTACGATCACGGTCAAAAACCAATTTGAAAATGCCTATAACGGCATAGAAGAAGTTGTCTTTGATGACGGGACGATTTGGGCGGTTAGCGATTTCAAAGGCCTTTATCTGGCATCTGTCTCTACAAGTGGTAATGATACGATTACTGGCTTCAGTGGTAGCAATGATGTGATCACAGGTGGTAAGGGCGATGATATCATTGATGGCAAGTCCGGCGCTGATAGCTATGTTTATAATCTCGGCGATGGCAAAGATGTCATCACAGATCTCGATTACAACTCCGGTGTCAAAGACAAGATCATCCTGAAAGGCATTACGCCTGCACAAGTTACTCTGTCTCTGTCGGGTAAAGATCTCATCCTTACCATGCCCGATGGTGGAGCCATCAAACTCAAGAACCAGTTCCACAATGCCTATAATGGTATTGAACAGGTGGTCTTTGATGATGGAACGATATGGGATCGCAACGAGATTACGCGACAATATCTCGTAGACCAATCCACTGGTGGCAATGACACGATCATTGGTTCCTACGCCGCTGAGACAATCACCGCCGGCAAAGGCGATGATATCATCAATGGTAAGACCGGCGCTGACAGCTATGTCTATCGTCTTGGCGATGGTCAAGATGTTATCACTGATCTGGATTATAGTTCGGGTGTCAAAGACAAGATCATCCTGAAAGGCATTACGCCTGCTCAAGTTACTCTGTCTCTGTCGGGTAAAGATATCATCCTTACCATGCCTGATGGTGGATCCATCAAACTCAAGAACCAGTTCCACAATGCCTATAATGGTATTGAGCAGGTGGTCTTTGATGATGGAACGATATGGGATCGCAACGAGATTACGCGACAATATCTCGTAGACCAATCCACAAATGGCAATGACACAATCATTGGCTCTTATGCTGGTGAGGTTATCACTGCTGGCAAAGGGGATGACGTCATCAATGGCAAAACAGGCGCGGACAGCTATGTTTATAATCTCGGTGATGGCAAGGATGTCATCACAGATCTGGATTATAGTTCGGGTGTCAAAGACAAGATCATTCTGAAAGGCATCACGCCCGCCCAGGTTGCCCTATCGCTGTCTGGTAAAGATCTGGTTCTGACCATGCCGGATGGTGGCACCATCACGATTAAAGACCAAATCAAGAATGCCTATAACGGCATCGAACAAGTGGTCTTTGATGATGGAACTACTTGGACAGCAGCTGACTTGAAAGAAAAAGCGACAGGTCCTGTAGGCATCAATCGTTCTGGTACTGATCAAGCCGATACCCTTCAAGGCACATCAGACAATGATGGATTTGATGGTGGCAAGGGTGATGACAAACTCTATGGCAAACAAGGTAGCGATATCTATCACTATGCCATGGGAGATGGATCGGATTTTATTGATGATGAGGATGGGTCAACATCATCAAAAGATATCCTGAAATTCAAGGATATCAATGCTGATAACGTTGAACTGACCCGGGACGGAAAACATCTTAAAATCAAAATCAAGTCAACTGGTGAGGTTCTCACCATTGATGAGCAGTTCTATTCCTCTTCAAGCCATTACGGCATTGAAGAGATTCAATTTGCGGATGGTAGCAAGTGGGATCGTAGCAAAATTCAGCTTAAGGCCTGGTTCCGTGGCACTGACAGCCTTGATACTATTCAGGGCACCGATGGCAATAATGTCATTGTTGGCGGTAAAGGTGACGACAAGCTCTATGGAAAACAGGGCAGCGACATCTACCACTATGCCAGTGGTGATGGATCAGACTTGATTGATGATGAGGATAGTTCGACCTCATCAAAAGATATCCTGAAATTCAAGGATATCAATGCTGATGACGTTGAACTGACCCGAGACGGGGTACATCTGAAAATCAAGATCAAATCAACCGGTGAAACCATCACCATTGACGAGCAATTCTATTCCTCCTCAAGCCATTACGGTATCGAAGAGATCCAGTTTGCTGATGGTAGCAAGTGGGATCGGGACAAAATTCAATCTGAATCCTGGTTCCGTGGTACCAGCGGTGTCGATACAATCCAAGGCACCGACGGCAACAATGTCTTTATCGCAGGTAAGGGTGACGACAAGCTCTATGGAAAGCAGGGCAGTGACATCTATCATTATGCCAGTGGTGATGGATCTGACCTGATTGACGATGCGGACAGATCAACGGCCTCTAAAGATGTTCTCAGGTTCACGAATATCAATGCTGATGATGTTGCGCTAACCCGTGATGGACCTCATCTGAAAATCAAGATCAAATCAACTGGCGAGACCATCACCGTCGATGATCAGTTCTATTCCGATAGCCGCAATTATGGCATCGAAGAAATTCAGTTTGCTGATGGCAACAAATGGGATCGTGCAACTATTAAAGTTGAGGCCTTCACCATACGTGGTGATGATCAGGCCAATGTCTTGAATGGTTCTGCAGGTAGTGTTGCCGAGACCTTCCTTGGGGGCAAAGGTGACGATAAATTGCTTGGCGGTCGCGGCGATGATATTTATGTCTATTCGTCTGGCGATGGCAATGATGAAATCACCGAGATTGGACGTGCCGGGGACAAGGATGTTCTGAAGTTCAAGGATATCAAATCAACAGATGTTGTTGTAACCCGATCGCTATTGGGCGGGAATGATTTGTTGATCACGATTGTTTCGACAGGCGAGATTATCAAGGTTGTTGGCCATTTCAGGAATAAAGAGTCCGGGCTTGAGGAGATAGCTTTCTCTGACAATGTCACATGGGATCGTGCGACCATTCAGAGCAAGTCTGTATTCAAGGGAACAGATCAAGCCAACACCATTACAGGAAGTGCAGCAAATGACACCCTGATTGGTGGAAAAGGATATGATCTACTCAATGGAGCTGGCGGCAGTGATGTCTTTGTTTACTCAAAGGTGGACGGCAGCGACACCATTGATGAAAGTGGTTCTTCTTCCGATATTGATACTCTTAAATTCACTGATCTGAATGCTGATGACATCACTTTCAAACGGTCTACAAATAAACCGAATGATTTGCTTATCACAGTGAAATCCACTGGCAGTGTCATAACGGTTGATGATCATTTCAAAGGCAAGGCCACTGGTTTGGAGAAAATTATCTTTGCCGATGGATCCAGTTTGTCTAGAGCGGATCTGAACTGGAAAAAAGGCACAGATCAGGCTGATACTTTGAGAGGTAGTTCAGACGCGGAAAACATCTTAGGCGGAAAAGGTGATGACAAACTCTATGGCGGAGCAGGCGGTGACATTTATCACTATGCCAGTGGAGATGGAAATGACCTCATTGATGATGAAGGCGGCTCTACAACTGCAAAAGATATCCTGAAGCTGAAAGATCTCAATGCCGCGGATATTGAGTTATCCCGCAAAGGCAACGATTTGCTGGTTAAAATCAAAGCAACTGGTGAGATCATCACCATAGACGAGCAGTTCTATTCCTCATCTCGCAATTATGGCATTGAGGAAATTCAGTTCGCTGATGGCACCAAGTGGGATCGGGCAAACATTCAGAGCAAGACGGATATCCTTGTTGGAAGTGATGCCGCCGATACACTCAGAGGATCCAATATTGCTGATCAGTTCGATGCTGGAAAGGGCAATGATAAACTCTATGGCGGTGCAAGCGGCGATATCTATCACTATGCCAGCGGTGATGGAAATGACTTCATCGATGATGAAGGCACCTCTTCCTCTGACAAGGATATCCTGAAGCTGAAAGATCTCAATGCCGCGGATATTGAACTATCCCGCAATGGCAATAATCTGCTGGTTAAAATCAAAGCAACTGGCGAGATCATCACCATAGACGAGCAATTCTATTCCTCATCTCGCAATTACGGCATTGAGGCAATTCAGTTCGCTGATGGCACCAAGTGGGATCGGGCAAACATTCAGAGCAAGACGGATATCCTTGTTGGGAGTGATGCCGCCGATACACTCAGAGGATCCAATATTGCTGATCAGTTCGATGCTGGAAAGGGCAATGATAAGCTCTATGGCGGGAACAGCGGCGATATCTATCATTATGCAAGTGGTGATGGTTCAGACTTCATCGATGATGAGGATGGATCAACCTCTGCCAAAGATATCCTGAAGCTGAAAGATCTCAATGCTGCGGATATTGAGCTGTCGCGCAATGGCAAAGATCTACTGGTCAAGATAAAAGCAACCGGTGAGGTCATCACTATTGACGAGCAATTCTATTCTTTATCTCGCAATTACGGCATTGAGGAAATTCAGTTCGCTGATGGCACCAAATGGGATCGGGTGAAATTGCAATCTGATGCCTGGTTCAGAGGCACTGATGGGGATGACAGTCTGACCGGTTCCTCTGGGAATGATACGCTCTT
>JAOXSH010000071.1 GCA_025800145.1 Cohaesibacter sp. | reverse complement strand
CAATATTCAAGGTTGTTGGCTTCATCTGGCCGCAAGCCCGTATTGGCCATAAACAGCACATAGTCATGCATTTGCTCAGACGCCCATTGCCATTTCTTACCTTGAGCCTCTTGAGCCTCTTGAGCGTTTTTTTCGGGTTGCTGTGTAGAGTTTCTTATAGTCCTCTGGAGAGAACCAAGCGCGATGATGGGTTACTTTCTGTGACATCCGATATGGCGTCGAAAAATTGGGAAGATGCGTGATCCAACCATAGCGAAGCGCTGTTTTCATGATCTGACGGAGTAGCACAATTTCCTGATTGAGCGTGCTGCGGGCAGGGGTCTTGCTATCCTCATCAGGCGTGAGCCGAGCAACACGATATTCCTGCACGGTGGCTGGGATGATTTCTGAGAGGCCTTTCTTGCCAAAGAACGGGAGCAGATAGTTCTTCAATCTGCCGTGTGGCATTGGATATATCGCTCGCTGCGCTCTTCACCGATGATGGCCGTGTATTCCGCCATATAGGTTTTGGCTGCGTCGGCGAACGTCTTTTCAGATTTGATTTCGCCCAAGCGGATTTTTCCACGTAATTCGAGATACCAGTCTTCGGCAAATTCTGAGGCAAGAGAGAGATCTTGCTGGCGTGAACTCACACGCCATTCCTTGC
>JAOXSH010000064.1 GCA_025800145.1 Cohaesibacter sp. | reverse complement strand
TTTGGCAACCGTTTTAGGGTTGATCCCATAACGCTTGGAAAGAACCCTCAGGCTCTCTTGACTATTTTGTATTGCTCGACGCACTGCCTCTGTCGTTGTGGCGCTCCTGTGTAAAATCTGTCCCATAGTGCTTCCTTCCATCCAATGAAAAATATTGCACCATCAAAATCTGGGATCAAACACCTAGAGCTTTTTTGAGGACCAACAAAATAAGTCAGCCAATTTAGCGACACTTTCTAATATTTTTTTGCAAGCTTTCAAATCCGCTTTAAAAATGACGCTTAGCCACTGCTTTAAACAGATACAAAAATGCCTCCCAAAGTGGGCTTTTTAACGGGTAGCTTTGTGCAAAGTCTAAAGCCCATCTATGCAAAGAAAAAAGCCGCGCCACCATTTGCTGTTTGATGGATGTTCGAAAAAATATGCCCCATCACACATAACTTTTGCCACAAAACCAACAAAAAAGGCCTTCTGAACTTAATCAGAAGACCCTAATATGGCTCCCCAGGCCGGACTCGAACCAGCGACCCAGCGATTAACAGTCGCTTGCTCTACCAACTGAGCTACTGGGGAAAACTCTTTAACTGCTAAGACGTTTTGCATCGCCTTGGCGTTGGTGAGGTGCTTTCTAATAGAGCCAAACGAAAATGCCAAGCTCTTTTTTCATTTGCTTGGGGATAGTTTTCAGACCGTGGATAACGCGATGCTTTGCAGCTTTCATGCTGGAAAGTTTCTTGGTCAAACCTATCTAGAGAGGCATAAATCGTAATCTGACCGACTGGATGTCCCGTTCTATGATCACGCCTCGCACGTCTCTTTCTCTTGGTCAATGGACCATTGCTATACCCGGCACGCCCAAGGCAAGGCGGGCTTTGGGAGTGGTGCTCATTGTGAGCGGTATTTTGGGCTTCTTGCCAGTGCTTGGATTTTGGATGGCGCCGCTTGGCTTGTTCGTCTTATCGATTGATTCTCCTTTTTTGCGTCGGGTGCGGCGAAAATGGCAAATTTTTATCGAACATAAAAAACGCAAAGACCAGATTATCATGGCGTGCCAGACCGGGGATTGGTCTTCGCTAAAAAATGCTGATAAAAAGAGGCTGAAAAAGTCCAGCCTATAGCGAGAGGCATGAACAGACAGGACCTGGTTATGACAGAAACCCGCTCGACCCTGATTTTTGGTGGTGCCCGTTCCGGCAAGAGCGAATTTGCCGAGCGATTATGCGAAAATAGCGATCTTGACTTGCTTTATGTGGCAACCTCTGCCCCACAAGAGGGGGATGAGGAAATGGCACAGCGCATAAAGCTGCATCAGGACCGCCGGGGTGGACGCTGGAAAGTTATTGAAGAACCAATCTATCTCGGGGCCTGTTTGCGGCAATATGCAAGGGAAAATCAGGTGATTCTCATTGACTGCGTAACGCTTTGGCTGTCCAATTTGATGTTTCAGAACCAATGTATCAAGGATCATTCTGTCGAGCTTTTACAGTCTATTCGGGAATGTCCCGGGAAATTTATTTTCATTTCAAATGAAGTTGGGCAAGGGACAGTGCCGGACCATGCTTTGTCGCGGAAATTTCGTGATGAACAGGGATTGATCAATCAAAAATTGGCAAAGCGGTGTGATCAGGTGATTGAGATTCGAGTCGGTTTGCCCTTACAGCTAAAGCCAAGCCCTTATCCAGCTATCACATTATAAATCTTGCAAAATCAATAAGCCTGAATAATGTCTCCGAGACAGATTGGCACAAGAAAACGGGAGGACATCATGACGGCAGCTATCATGCTTCAGGGCACTGGATCTAATGTGGGAAAATCGATGCTGGTGGCTGGATTGTGCCGCGCTTTGTTGCGCCGTGGATTTTCTGTTGCCCCTTTCAAGCCGCAAAATATGTCCAACAATGCCGCTGTGACCGAGGATGGCGGCGAGATTGGTCGCGCTCAGGCTTTGCAGGCAATGGCTTGCAAGCTGAAATCAAGCGTGGATATGAACCCGGTTTTGCTGAAACCACAAAGCAATATTGGCTCGCAAGTGGTGGTACAGGGTAAAGTCATCGGTCAGATGAAAGCACGAGACTATGCAACAAATAAAGGCGACTTGCTTGCTTCTGTGCTTGAATCATATGAGCGGCTAAAAGCCCAGTATGACATTGTTGTTGTAGAAGGCGCTGGCTCTGCTTCCGAGGTGAATTTGCGCGCAGGAGATATCGCCAATATGGGCTTTGCCCAAGCTGCCAATGTGCCGGTTATTCTGGTGGGGGATATTGATCGCGGTGGCGTTATTGCCTCAATTGTGGGCACAAAAGAGCTTTTGCCAGATGAGGATTTGCGTTTGGTCAAAGGCTATTTGATCAATAAATTTCGCGGCGATGTCTCCTTGTTTGATAGCGGTGTTGAGATCATTTCCAACAAAACGAGCTGGCCAAGTTTGGGTGTTGTGCCGTGGTTTGATCAAGCGGCCCGCCTACCAGCGGAGGATAGTGAGGATCTGAAGCGCGATATCAAGGCAAATGATAAGAATGCCCGTGCAAATGCGGGCGATAAAGAAAACAAAAAAGTGCGCATTCTTGTGCCAATTTTGCCCAGAATCGCAAATTTTGATGATTTGGATGCCTTGCGCGCCGATCCTGATATTTTGCTGGAAATGATTGAACCAGGCGCTCCTTTGCCGCAAGGCGCAGATTTGATTTTGCTGATTGGCTCCAAAACCACCATAGCCGATTTTGAATTTTTGAAGTCTCAGGGATGGGATATTGATATCCTCTCTCACCATCGGCAAGGCGGGTCTGTGATGGGTTTGTGTGGTGGCTATCAAATGCTTGGTGCATCCATTTCAGATCCCGATGGGGTGGAAACCGAAGCGGGCAGCCAGTGCGAGGGGCTTGGTTTGTTGGATGTGGAAACCATTTTGGCCGGACAAAAACGAACCATACAGGTGAGCGGAACGCATTTACAAAGTGGCGAATCTGTCAAAGCTTATGAAATCCATATCGGACAGACCGATGGAGAAGATCGTAACTGTCCGATTTTTGAGATTGAAGGCGTCAAAGAAGGCGCGCAATCCTCTGACGGGCGCGTGATGGGTACCTATTTGCATGGGCTTTTTAATGAAGACGCTTTCCGTGCGGCTTTCTTTTCTAAGCTGGGTGGATCTGCTCAAATCAGCCAATCCTATCATCAGATGGTTGAGGACAGTCTGGAAGCGCTGGCCGATCATGTTGAACGGCATATGGATGTGGATGCCATGATCGCGTTGGCAAAGCAGGGTTTGTAAGGGCATCACAGCAAAACAATCAGCCCGATAAGGACAATCTCCACCGCACATGCCGATATGAGGATCTGTAAGGCTGCCTTGATGTCAGCATGGCCAATGTCTTTGCGCCCCGCCTCATTGACATAAGGGTCATCAGTGAGTGTGCCGTCATAAATGCGCGGACCGGATAGCGCGATATCAAGTTGATAGGCCATGGCCCCTTCAGGCCATCCGGCGCTGGGGGAGCGGTGATGAGGGGCATCGCGAAAGATATGCTTTATGGTCTGTACAAGCCCGGCTTTGTTCTGGGCAATGCTATGGCATTTTGAGGCTAGCCAGCCCCCGACCAAAAGAAAGCACATAGACAGGCGAGAGGGAATGAAATTGGCACCATCGTCAAGTTTGGCCGAGGCACTGCCCAAATGTAGATAATGCTCGGTTCTGTGGCCGATCATACTGTCGGCGGTATTTAATGCCTTATAGGCAAAAAGACCCGGTAGGCCAAAGAGCCAAAGCCAGAAAAGGGGGGCGACAACCCCGTCCGAGAAATTCTCTGCTGTGCTTTCAATGGATGCGCGGGCAATGCCTGCTTCATCCAGTTGATTGGGGTCGCGGCCCACAATCATCGAAACAGCCATGCGGGCGCCAGCCAGATCGCCTTGGCTTAATGGCTGCCACACTCTTTTGACATGCTCATAAAGGCTTTTTTGGGCCAGAAAGACCGAGGCAATGACAGCGCCGATCAAAAGACCACCCCATCCCAAGGGAGCGAGCAGGGCCTGAAGCAAAAGTCCGCTACAAATGGCAACCAAAAGCAAACCTGATATCAAGGCGATACCATTCTGGCGTTGTTTCTGCGCGCTTTGCCTCTCTGGCTTATGAAATCGGGCTTCAAATATGGAAATAAGCTTGCCAAACCAAACAACGGGATGCGGCAGACGCCGCCATAACCAATCAGGATCGCCAATTATGCCATCAATCAGCAAAGCGATGAGCGCAAGAAGGCTGCAATTGGTAAGCGAAAGGGGGATAGACCCTAGAAAATCGCTCATCATATCAGTGCCTTTGAGCCTTTATAGCTCTCCAAAGCCGTTTGTAGTCGAGTAAATTCTTGCTCATCCATGGGAATACCCAATCGTAGCCATGTTTTTTGATAGGAAAAAATGCGGCTCCAAATATGATTTTGCGCCAAATGCTCATGCAAATGCTTGGTATCTTGCTGTTCAATCAATTGATAAAGGGATGTGCCACCATAAGGAGAAAAACCATAATCGAGCAAACAGCTTTGTAATCTCTTGCTCCAATGCTCCAGCAAGTCTCTTTCTTGCTCTTGCCATGCCAGATCAGACAACGCCTGTTGGCCAATTTTCAAAGCCATGGATGAGACCGACCAAGGGCCATGAAAAGCGGTTAATTGCTCCATCAGATCGTTAGGACCAAGAGCAAAGCCCAGTCTTATGCCAGCCAGTCCAAAAAATTTTCCAAAACTGCGCAAAATCACCACATTCGGGGCCGCTTTAAGATGCGGAACAAGGCTCTGCTCCTGGGTTACATCGCCAAAGGCTTCATCAACAATCAGAAAGCTGTGCGATTTTCGTAAATGAGACGCCAAGGCCACAAGCTCGGCAATCTGCCAGACTTTGCCATCTGGATTGTTGGGATTGACAAGGACAACACAAGAGCGCGATGGGATTGCTAGTTGCCCAATATCAGCCCCAATAAGCAGGCTGGAACAGGCAATATTGGCCAATTCCATCGCTGTGCGATGTTCACTATAGGTCGGTTCATACAAAAAGCAGTGAGCGGGTCGGATCAAGTGTGGCAAGCTATTGATGAGTATTTGTGTGCCCGGAGCGACAGCCATTCCGATATGATTAGGGCATCGATAGGCAAGACGCGCCGCTTGCAGGCAAGCCTGTAAATCTGCATGGCTGGGAAGATCACGACAATCAGCAAGCGCCAACTTACTGTCAAAAGGATAAGAGCGACGATTGATGCCTGTGGAGAGATCCAGCCAATCTTCTTTTGTGCCGCCATACGCCTTTATCGCACTGCCAAGATCACCACCATGCAACATGATTTGCGCTATTCCTGTTTGCATCCAACCCAATAGGCGAAGTTAATCGCCTTATGCGCATATAATCGGATTATTTTGACAAGCCAATATAAAAGATCCGCATCTGAAAGATTTCAAAGCTTTCGAGTGCTTATGGGTTCATGGCACATAGCATGGCATGGTTATACACTGCGGGAGCCTTGAAATGTGTATCTTTGAGTTTTGGGGAGAAATTGGAGGCTCGAGCCGGAATCGAACCGGCGTACACGGATTTGCAATCCGCTGCGTCACCACTCCGCCATCGAGCCTTCCTTGCGTGTGGTGGGAGGTGTATAGCGAAACCAAATCGGGCCGACAAGTCGATATCCACCAAAATTTCAACTTTTTGACAAAACAGCTCGAATGAGTTGTTCAAACTGCGACAAAAGCTGCGAAAAGCCATGTCTTGCCCTTGCAACAGGCAAGCGCTGGGGATAATCACGATGAGAAGCGTAAAAGTGCGCGTTTTCTGACCATAAGACTTATACTGACTATATAAGTACGTGCAATTTTGCCATAATCTAGAGCATATTTGTCGAAAAGTGTGTGTGGTTTTCGGACTAAAATATGCTTAGAAACAAAGGCGAAAGCATTTTGAATAACGACGTGTTTATTCAAAATGCTCTAGGATTTCGACCAGCCAAAGACAGGACTTTTTCATTATGGGCGAATATGCAGATGCGCGCCGCCAGATGGTGGACAATCAGATCAGGACCACTGATGTAACTGCCTATCATGTTCTGAAGGCATTCGAATCTGTCCCGCGTGAATTATTCATTCCCTCTCATATGCGCAATCTGGCCTATAGCGATGTGGATATCGTTCTATCGGATATGCGCTGTATGATGCAGCCTTCGCCCTTGGCAAAATTGCTTCAATTGGCAGAGATCACAGCTGACGATTTGGTGTTGGTTGTTGGGGCGCAATCCGGTTATACGGCAGCGCTTATTTCCAAAATGGCCAATACTGTTGTTGCAGTAGAGAGTGATGATGCTTTGGTAGAGCAGGCACAGGAAATTCTCACCAATCTGAGCTATGACAATGTTGCGATGATTGGTGGCGATATTACCAAAGGCTATGCGTCAGAAGGCCCTTATGATGTGATTGTGGTTGAGGGGGCCGTGGAAGAAATACCGAGCGATCTGCTCGATCAGTTAAAAGACGAGGGAGCCTTGGTCGCGATTGATGGCAAGGAACGGCGCGCTGAGGCAATAAAAATTCTGAGACAAGGCGATAATTTTTCAACCATTGCAGCCTTTGATACCAATGCCCCGGCATTGGCGGAATTTGCCAAGCCTGAGGAATTTGCCTTTTAGGATGTGTCTCCATGTCCCAAAGTCAGATGCAAACATACAAGCCGTCTGTATGGGGCTTGAATGGGTCTTAATGCCCGATTTAAAAGTCTCTGTCTGAGACTTTTAGGCGGCTTTTTTTCATATTTATGAGTTTGCCGGCTAACGCATCTCCCGCTTTGTTACAAAACTTCTGTATAAAGTTCCTCTATATCTGTTGCTCCAATGCATCATTGATGATTTTTTAATGTATCAATCAATGGCTGAGACTAGGAATGTGTGCCCAATCCGCCTATATGTGTCCACGAAAATTGGAAAATTCAGGCTGGTAGGCATGTCTATCTCAGATTTGATATGTACGATGAAACTGACCATAAAAGCAGTATATGCATATTGAATTTTATGCAAAAGGCTTGAATGAGCAGTCGAAATGATGAACAGGGTCATTTCAGATTGCGAAGACATATTTGCAAGGAGCAGGGGCGTGAAAAGCTTTAAAACAGCAACGATCTGTGCAGTAGCGGCGTTGGCACTGAGCGTATCCTCTGTATCAGCGGAAACACTTCAGCAGGCACTGGCGCTGGCCTATCAGAACAATCCGACGCTGAAAGCGGCCAGAGCTGAATTGCGCGCAATCAACGAGAATGTCTCTCAGGCTTTGTCCGGCTATCGCCCAAATGTGAATGGCAATGGCACTATAACCCGCCAATGGACAAGTGTGGATCAGCTCACAGGCCCGTCAAGTCGTAATGAAGTCAATTCAGGCAATCTTGGCTTGCAGGTTGATCAATTTCTGTTTCGCGGTATGCGCACCAAAAATGGTGTGAAGAAAGCCGAAGCTGCGGTGCTTGCGACACGCGCGACGCTGGAAGATACCGAGCAAAGCATTCTCTTTAATGTGGCCTCTACCTATATGGATGTGCTCAAGGATCAGGCAATCCTTGAATTGCGTAAGCAGAATGTGTCTTTCCTGCAAGAGCAGGTGCGCTCTGCCAAAGACCGGTTTGCGGTTGGCGAGACCATTTCAACCGATGTTGCGCAGGCCGAAGCCCGCTTGTCCGGTGCGGTGTCTCAGGTCAATTTGGCCAAAGCCAATTTGGCATCAAGCCGCGCGACCTATCAGCAGCTTGTTGGACAAAAGCCGGGTAAATTGTCAGCGGGTTATTCTGTAGACAAATTACTGCCCAAGAAATTGAATGTGGCCGTCTCTTCTGCTTTGGCAGAGCATCCTGCTGTGCGTGCCAGTCAGCATACAATTGATATCGCCCAAATGGATGTCAAAATTGCTGAAGGCGAATTGCTACCGAGCTTGAGTGTGCAGGGCAATGTGGCCCGCTCTTGGTCAGATCAGACACCCACCGGTGCCGAGCGCGATACAACAACAACCAGTGCTTCTGTGCGTGGTGTTTTGTCGGTTCCTATCTATCAGGGCGGACGGGTTCATTCAAAAGTGCGGCAAGCCAAGGAAACATTGGGCCAGCGTCGTATTCAGCTGGACTTGACCCGCAATCAGGTGCGGGCGTCAGTGATTTCGTCATGGAGCATTTTTGAAGCGTCCATACCCCAGATTTCTGCTGCTCAGGCACAGGTTGAAGCGTCTCGTCTTGCGCTGCGCGGTGTGATCGAAGAGCGAGGCGTTGGACAGCGCACGACCTTGGATGTTTTGAACTCGCAAGGGGAATTGATCAATGCACGCATCTCACTGGTGACTGCACAGCGCGATCGGATTGTTGCCTCTTTCCGTGTGGCCTCTGCTGTTGGTCGTTTGACCACCACAAGCCTCAATTTGCCGGTCGCGCGCCATGATCCGCAAAAGCATTATAAAAAAGTGCGCGACAAATGGTTTGGTTTGCGCACACCAGATTGATTGCTATCTTTTGGGTTGGCGAAACAACAAAAACCGGATCTTTTGATCCGGTTTTTCGATTCTTGGGTTCAAAAATCAACGTCTTGAAAATATTTCTGCGTAAAAATGGATCTCAAGGATAGCAGGGATAACGGGGAAAGAGCAGAAAAGCGGTTTCCATGCACAGTTGAATGGTGCTTTTTATGGGAACAGATTTTCTAATACATGCAAACAGCCTATAGTGATAGAACATGCGAATCGTTTCTGCGGTGGAATGTGATTTGCAGCACTACTGGTTTTCAGTTTTCAGGTGAGGCCTATGTCGAATACCAACGCAGCTCAGGAACCTTCAATGGAAGAGATTCTGGCGTCCATTCGCCGGATTATTTCTGATGAAGAAGCCGCTATTGGCGGAGAGGAAGCCAGCGAGCCAGAAGTTGCGGCGGAACCGGAAGTCGATCCCAATGCAGAAATGGGCCAAGATGATCTTGATGCTCTTTTCGATGCGCCTGCGCCTGTAGAAGAAGAACCGGCAGCCGAAGAAGACGATATGGCGGCCATGATGGCCGCGATGGAAGCTGATGACGAAGGCGAGCCGGAAAAAGAGGAAGAAGTCCTTGATTTGCCAAGTGAATGGCAAGAACAGGATCTGGTTCAGCCGCAAGAAGATGATTTGATGTTCATGGAAGAGGCCGAGCCGGAGCCTTCTCCTGATCCTGTTGCAGAAGCAGCCATGGATCCAGCTCCAACACCTGAACTGGAGCAAATGGTTCAGTCGACGTTGGAAGAAAAGGTTCCCTCGCTTCTCAAAGCCACCATCGAAACAGAGCCAACGCCTTTGGACAATTTGCCAGAGGTTGAAAAAGGCATGCCGCTTGTCTCTTCGCAAACCAGTGAAGTGGTGACCAATGCCTTTGAAAATCTGACCCACACCATCCTGTCCAACAATACCCGGACGATGGAAAATGTGGTGGAAGACATGCTGCGGCCTATGCTCAAAGCATGGCTGGATCAGAATTTACCGGTCATGGTGGAACGTCTCGTGCGCGCCGAAATCGAGCGCGTGTCAAGGGGTGAGCAGCATTATCGCTGATCACCCGCACCAACCAACCTGATTTTTCTCATTTTGTGGCAAATTTACGCTGATCGCTCAATAAAGGTGGGCGATTGGTGACTTGCCCCCCTCTTGCGGTTGACAGAGTGCCACGGAATGGGTTTACACCTTAAAATGATTTATTGTGGTCGATGCCTGCATTCATGCAGGAAATAAGGGCATGAACAGGCAAAGCCATAGGACTTGTTGACAGGCGCGTGGGATTTGGATCCCTTGCTTGCGATATGGAAGTGCAATGCTGGAAAAAACATTCGATGCGGCCAATGTTGAGCCGCGCCTTTATCAAGAGTGGGAAAAATCTGGTGCCTTTAATGCTGGCGCTGGCAAAAAAGACGGGCAGGACAATTTCTGCATCGTCATTCCACCGCCGAATGTGACTGGCTCTCTCCATATGGGCCATGCGCTCAATAACACATTGCAGGATATCATGATCCGCTATCACCGGATGCAGGGCAAGGATGTGCTTTGGCAGCCGGGGATGGACCATGCGGGCATTGCGACCCAAATGGTGGTTGAGCGCCAGCTGGCTGAGAATAATGAGCCGGGCCGCCGCGATATGGGCCGCGAGAAATTTCTTGAGCGGGTTTGGCAATGGAAAGGCGAATCTGGTGGCACCATTTTCAATCAGTTGCGCCGTCTTGGGGCGTCTGCCGATTGGTCACGCGAGCGTTTCACCATGGATGAAGGCCTGTCCAAGGCTGTCCAGAAGGTCTTTATCGAGCTGTATAATGAGGGCCTGATTTACAAAGACAAGCGTCTGGTAAACTGGGATCCGCATTTCCTGACCGCCATTTCCGATCTGGAAGTAGAGCAAAAGGAAATGAACGGTCATATGTGGAACCTTTCTTACCCGATTGAGGGAATTGAGGGTCGCACCATTACCGTTTCCACCACACGGCCTGAAACCATGCTCGGTGACACCGCTGTCATCGTGCATCCAGAGGATGAGCGCTATCGGGATCTGATTGGCAAGAATGTCATCCTGCCGCTGGTTGAGCGCAAAATCCCCATCATTGCCGATGATTATGTTGATTTGGAAACCGGCACGGGTGCGATGAAGGTGACCCCGGCTCATGACTTTAATGACTTTGATATTGGCAAGCGTCATGACCTGCCGATGATCAATATCATGACGCGTGAGGCCAATATCTGGCTGAAAGACAATGAGGATTTCCTTCAAGGTCTGGATATGAGCGAGGAGCTGCAATCCACCATCAATGCTTTGGATGGTGTTGAGCGCTTTAAGGCGCGCAAGCTGATCGTGGCCATGTTCGAGGAAAAAGGGTTGCTGGCCGGTATTGATGATCATGTCAATATGACACCGCATGGGGATCGTTCAGGTGTGATCATTGAACCTTATTTGACCGACCAATGGTTTGTTGATGCACAAACTCTGGCCAAGCCTGCCATTGCCTCTGTAAAAGAAGGCCGTACCAATTTCGTGCCTAAAAACTGGGAAAAGACCTATTTTGAATGGATGGAAAATATCCAGCCATGGTGTATTTCCCGTCAGCTTTGGTGGGGGCATCAAATTCCGGCTTGGTACGGACCTGATGAAAAAGTCTTTGTTGCAGCCACACAAAGTGAAGCCGCAGAGCAGGCAAAAGCCCATTATGGTGAAGCGGTTGAGTTGATCCGTGACGAAGATGTGCTCGATACCTGGTTCTCGTCTGCTCTTTGGCCATTCTCAACCCTTGGTTGGCCGGATAAAACACCAGAGCTGGAGAGATATTATCAGACGGATGTTTTGGTCACCGGCTTTGACATCATCTTCTTCTGGGTTGCGCGGATGATGATGATGTCCTTGCATTTCATGAAGGAAGAGCCATTTCACACCGTCTATGTTCATGCGCTGGTGCGCGATGAAAAGGGTGCCAAAATGTCCAAATCCAAGGGCAATGTGATTGATCCTTTGGACTTGGTTGATGAATATGGGGCCGATGCGGTGCGTTTCACCTTGGCGGCAATGGCAGCCCAGGGGCGCGACATCAAGCTGGCGACCAGCCGAGTGGCAGGTTATCGCAATTTTGGCACAAAATTGTGGAATGCAACCCGCTTCACCCAGATGAATGGTTGTGCGCGGGCTGAGGGCTTTGATCCAAACAGCGTCAAGGAGACAGTGAACCGCTGGATCGTCACCGAATTGGCCAAAACCGCCAAGGATGTGTCTGAGGCTATTGAGACTTATCGTTTCAACGATGCCGCCAATGGCCTCTATCGCTTTGTCTGGAACCTTTATTGCGACTGGTATATCGAGCTGACCAAGCCTGTTTTGCAGGCAGAAGGCGAGAGCGAGGCCAAGACAGAGACACAGGCTTGCGTGGCTTGGGTTCTGGATCAGATTTGCGTTTTGTTGCATCCTTTCATGCCGTTCATCACGGAAGAGCTGTGGGCAGAGACCGGCAAAACCGGCCCGGCCCGCGAGGGGTTGCTGATCCTTGGTCAATGGCCAAGCTATGATATTGACGATACAGGTGCAGCTGATGATATCAACTGGCTGGTGGATATCATCACGGCCATTCGTTCCGTTCGCTCAGAGATGAATATTCCTCCATCCACCCAGCTCAAGCTGGAAATTGTTGGTGCCTCTGATCAGACACAAAGCCGTTTGCAAGCGCAGGATGCGGTGATCAAGCGCTTGGCGCGGGCTGATGAAATCAAACTTTCCAGTGATGTGCCGCAAGGCTCGGCCCAAGTTGTGGTGGGTGAAGCGACCATCGCTTTGCCTCTTGCTGGGGTGATTGATCTGGACGCGGAAAAAGCTCGTCTTGAAAAAGAGATCGACAAGATCAGCAAAGTTGCAGCCAAGTTTGAAGCAAAGCTGGGCAACGAGCGCTTTGTTGCCAATGCACCAGTGGAGATTGTGCAAGACCAGAAAGCCAAATTGGCCGAACAACAGGCTCTGAAAGCCAAGGTGCAAGAAGCTTTGGGTCGCATTTTGGCCGCGCTGTAAGAATCATACACTCTCAATACTCAAAAGTCTCGATGATATCTGCATCGAGGCTTATACATTAAGAGGCAGGTTCATTTGTTATGATGAGCCTGCCTCTTTTGTATCCGGGTGCCTGCAACATCCTGATACAGGTGCTTGAAGTGGTTGGACCCTACCGGACATGAACTCTCGTTCGTAAAAAAGCAAACCCCTTCTCGCACCAAGAGGCTTCGTCGAACCGTTGAATGAGCTTATCGCTCGCGTATAAGAAAGACCAAGCCTATGACTTATACCAACGGCATAAAAGATTGACCCATAGGATGCTTTGAAATGGTTTACTGGCAAGACGTCGGCTCGATCGGACAATGCCGGGGCTTTTCTTTTTTGATGCGAACCTTTTGCATTGAATTGTCAAGACAATTCAATGAGGCGCGCCCTAGAAAGACAACGCAGCTCAGTGAGCCATTTCAAAGCACCAAAGGCCGGTTTTACTGGCTTTGTGGACTGCGTCGCTCTTGCTTTGTGCTCAACCAGACCATGGCAGCAAAAGCTTCTTACCAGAAAGCCAATAAAATCCGGTCATATGGGGTAATCTTTCGTGCCGTTGGTATCAATCCTTCATCAATCAAACGCGCAAAGCGCTCTCGAAGTTCTCTTGGTAATGGGGCTGGCATGATATCATCCTCCAAACAAGGGTGAATCACAAATCAAACAAAAAGGGAATCCCAGAGATTCAAACTAATCTCGAAATGCTTTAATATGAAAGCTTTCTATGAAAAGCTGAGAGAAAAGGGCAAACCGGGGAAAGTTGCTATCGTCGCAGTCATCAGAAAAATCGTCATTATTCTAAATGAAAGAATGAGAGAATACAAAACAACGACATGAGCTCTTGACCGCTAACACCGTTGCTTTTCTTTTATCTCTGGCGCTATGTGTTATAGTTCACGGCGCAATTCTATGCCTGTTAACAGAAAAGAGCTTGGATTGACAGCTTTGCCGCGAATACGTGTTTCGAAATGCAAATGAGGGCCGGTCGAGCGACCCGAAGAGCCAACTTTGCCAACGGTTGCGCCTTTCTTGATCCACTGGCCTTTGCGGGCAATGACCTTGCTCATATGGGCATAGCGGCTGGTAACGCCGTTGCCGTGATCAATTTCCACCATAAGGCCATAGCCTGATCTACGCCCGGCATGAGTGACCTTGCCAGCGCCTGATGCGCGAATGGGGGTGCCATGGGCTTGAGCAATATCAAGGCCGGAATGCATGGCCATTCTTCCCAAAAAAGGATCGCGTCTGGGACCAAAGCGACTGGTCAGACGACCACTTGGCAAGGGGTGTGCGATTGGCAATTTGCGCAGATTTTCCCGCAAGCGCATATATTGGTCCAGCGCATTGGTGACTTTTTCAGCCCCTGCCGCTAGATGCTCCTGACTGGCATGATGGGCCAATGGCAAATATGGCCCGCCCATCGCGACATTTGTATCCAAGGTAACACCAAGGGATGCGATACGGCGCTCAACCCGCTCGGTTTTTTTGCGGATATCCTGCAAGATGTTGCCCAAGATAACGGCATTATCGAGAATGTCATTGTCTAATTGCTGTGCTGCGTCTGCAAGGCGCACAATAGTTGCATCCCGCTTTGCAATTGCATCTGTTGCTGTTGGATCAATGCCGATTTGTTCGTCTTTGACAATTGAAGGTTGTTTCAGATTGAGAGAGGCAATCTGTTCAAAAGGGGCGGGCTGTTCAAAAGGGTCGGGTTGCTGGAGAAATGGGTCCTTATTCATAGATGTGCTGGAGCGAAAGCCGAGGGACGCCAATTCTGTGAAAGTGCTCTGGATGCGTTTGTCAGAGGCTTTGGCTTTCGTTGCTTTTGCCTGTTGATTGGCTTTCTTGATGCGCCATGGAGCCATTTTTGGGGTTGGCATATCCAGAGTGTTGCGAATCTTAACGCCCGCAGCTTCGGCCTTTTTGAGAATCGGTGCCAGCACAGAGGAATATGATTCATAATCCGCCTGCTTGCGCATCAATGTCTGCACGCGGCTTTCTATTTCCTGCTGATTGATCATCTGGCGGCTGGCAACCCGATCGAGCTGAGCGCGCAGATCCGTAATTCTGTCTTCATAAGCATTGTGAATCATGGCTTGTTCTGATCTGGAAAAGCTAATGATTTCATCGCGAAAGACCAAATAAGTGGTGGCTGACAGATAAAAGGCGCTAAAAATCAGACCAACGACAAACAGGGTCGAAAAAACCCATGGCCTGACTGTGAAATCCTGCACGACATCACCATGGGCAATTATGATGCGATGCGGCTCATTTCTGCGTCCAAATGTATTGGGTCTGTTATGAGAGAGCATTTAGAAACCACTTATTTCTTTCGTGCTTTTATATCTCCCTCATTAAGGCTTAATTAGGGTTAATAAATCGTTTATAAGGGGTCCGGGCGGGTGGATGAAATGCCGGTTAAGGGTTTGTAAAAGCCCGGTGTTAGGCCTGCTTCTGCCCGTGCCAAATCGTTAAAGGGTGGCTTTAGACTGCCTCTGAAATGTGTGCGGACAAGTTTGTGAAAAGTCGGTTCCGGCGCAAGCCTTTGACGATCACACATATAGCGAAACCATTTCACGCCAAATGCTACATGGCGTTTTTCATCGCGATAGATGATTTGCAGGATATTGGCGCTGTCTTCATCGCCATGTTGGCGCATTTTAAGAATTGTTGAGGGCGTGACATCCAGTCCTCTTGCTTCCAGCACAAGCGGAATTAGCGCCAGACGCGCAAGCAGATCATAGCTCGTATCCTGTGCCGCTTGCCATAAACCATCATGAGCTGGAAGGGCGCCATAATAACTGCCAAGTTTTTTCAGATGCGTGTTCAGAAGATCAAAATGTCTGGCTTCTTCCAGCCCCACTTGTACAAATTGATCAAAAAAGCTGCGCGGCATTTTCTGGTTGATATAGCGGCCCACCAGATCCCATGTCAGGTCAATGGCATTTAATTCGATATGAGCAAGGGAATGCAGCAGGGCAAGTTTGCCTTGCCCTTTGCCTTTCGAGCGTTTGGGCATCTGGTTAGGAGGCAGTAGCTTAGGCTCTTTCGGGCGTCCGGGCCTGTCTGGCATTGCCTGATTATGTTGACTGCTCAAGGAAAGCGTTCGGCCATACCATGCACGCGCTGCGTCATAAGAGAGTTGTATTTTCTCATCAAGATCCGGTGTCGAGGTAATAGCCCGTGCATAGCTGGCAAGACAAGGATATGTTGGGCTATCTGTGCGGCCATGCGTGCGGCCATGCGTGCGGATAGGGGCTGTTTGCAGATAAGGATGAGTAAGCATGGATCTGGCTATCTCTTTGCAAATGTTTGATAAGCAAAGCTATAGGCGTGTCTTTGTTGAATGCCAAGAGATAAGTGCCAAGAGACAAGTGAGGTCTTGGAGTTTTACGTGAGGCGTCTTGTCAGATTGTCGAGATCCACCCAACAAGACGCTTCTGTCAGCTTTATGAAAGGCCTTGAGCTGCTTCCAGAACGCTCTGGGCATGACCTTTGACTTTGACCTTGCGCCAGATCTGGGCAATTTTTCCGTCTTTATCGATCAAAAAGGTTGCTCGTTCGATGCCCATATAGCTTTTGCCATACATTTTCTTTTCAACCCACACCCCATAGGCTTCAATGGCCTGTTTGTCCTCATCAGAGGCAAGAATGATGCCCAGATCATGCTTGGCGACAAAATTGTCATGTTTCTTGACGCTATCAGCCGAGATGCCAATGATGATGGTGTCCACTTTTGCAAAGTCATCCTTTAAGGTCGTAAAATCAAGAGCTTCTGTGGTGCAGCCGGGAGTGTTGTCTTTGGGGTAAAAATAGACAACAACATTTTGCCCTTTGAGCTGATCAAGCTCTATCATTTCGCCGCCATTGGCTGGCAGAGAAAAGTTTGGCGCTTGCATGGATTGTGATAATTCTGATGACATATTGCCTTCCTTTTGACCATTTTATTGCTCAATGTTGCGCCTCAATGAAAGAGCCTGACGTAACATTTGGCGGATCATGGAGGGGTGCTGTCGCTATCCCTTCATGATCCCAATTTGGATCGGGTGTTGATCGTTTGATTCTTAGGTCAATCAAACACTCTCTATCCTGATGTATTTTGCCTGATGTATTTTGGGGCTATACGCGATGCGCCAACAAATGGACTTGTTTGACGCTGACAAATAGGTTTCCGGTCTTTCATTTTGATCGAATCTGGCATAACGAAAAGAAAAATGCCAGCGTGCATATCTTTGTGCCCAACGCTGATTGAATATTTATGGAGGCGTCCTGTTTTGGTTGATCAGGAAAGTTCAAATGAGGATGGGCGTGATGCCTCCAAAGATCAGCCGAGACTGAGTGCTGACAAGACATCTGCTCAAGCGCCTGATTTGCGCAAAAATGGCGATGAAGAGAGCATTGCGAAAGAGAAAGATAAAGATAAGGCAAAATCGGGTTGGGGTCGGCGTAGTTTGAAAGCCGTTGCTGCTTTGGTTCTTGCCGTTCTTTTGGTCGCCGGACTGTTGGTTTTGCGCTTGGTGGCCTCGCCTTTGTCTGTTCCCTCGCTGGTCGATGATATTGAAGGGGCGGCATCCAATATTCTGGCATCCGGGCAAATTCTGGAATTGGACGATGTCCAGATCAGTTTTGCAGAAGAGGGCGGGCTAGCTCTGCGGCTTAGCAATGTGAAGTTGGTAGAAGGGGCGACCTCACTTTTCTCTGCTCCCCGCATTGATCTGGAAATTGACTTTCTCTCGCTGCTCCAACAACAATTTGTACCAAGTCAGATTTATGTGCCCCGACTAGAAGCCCATTTGGTGCGTGACCAATTGGGACGTTTTATCATTGCCGGACAAGATCCCGGTGGCCTGTCTGCCACTTTTGGTCCTCCCATACGGTCTCAAGCCGATTATTATGACCCGGATGAGCCTGAATTTGTCTCGCTGATTTATGGGATGCGCCGCGCCATGCAGCCTTTGGCGGATGCTGATTTATCAAAACGGCCCCCCCGTATTCTTATTCGGGACAGCGAATTGCATTTTACCGATCAATTGGCCAATAAAACCCGCCTGTTGGACAATGTTGCCTTTTCCTATCAGCCCAAAGGCGATGATGATAATGACTGGCGTATTGATTTTGCTGTCGACGGCAAAAAGGGCCGTATTGCTTTCGCCATGGCTGAATATAAGCTGGAAGAAGAAACAGACGGGATTGCGGGGAAATCGATCGAGTTTCGCTTTGCTGATGTCTCGCTGGCTGATATCTGGCCACGCTTTGCAGAAAAAGCCCGTCGTTTCAAATTCAATTCTCCTTTTTATGGCGCAGCGCGCATGGATTTTGATGGTCGCGATAGTCTGATTGACATGCAGGTGGCGCTGGATGTTGGCGCGGGTCGACTTGATTTTGGCGACAATGACAGCGCCTTACTTGATGAGGCGAGTTTTCGTTTGGACTGGGAGCCAGATGATCGCGTCTTGGCCCTAAAATTTGGCCAAGTGTTGTTTGGTGAGACGGGCGGTCAGTTTAAAGGGGTTGCTGTCTGGCCAGAAGAACAGTCTGGTGACGTCAAGATGGTCATTGAAGCACAGGACCTTGTTCTGGATGCCCGCGATAATCCAAACACCGCCAAAACTCTCAATGAATTGGTACTACATGCGCGTGTGGGACGCCAAAGCGGCATTATGCATATTGACCGCTTTTCAGCGCTTGCTGAGGAAGGCAAGCTTGATGGCGCAGGATCGATTGCGCTTGTCGATGATGTTTTGACCGCAGGCATGACTTTTCAGGTCTCTCCCATGCCCTATGATTTGTTGAGTCAGATGTGGCCTGTCAATATTGCCGGGGCAGCCCGGCGCTGGGTTTTGCAAAATGTCCAGTCAGGGCGTACAACTGGTGGCACGATTGAAATCTCTCTGACCGATAAGATGTTTGAGCGCACGGCTGATGATCGCCTGGAATTGCCCGATGACGCGGTCAATGGGGCCTTTGGTCTGGAACATGTTGCCTTAAAGCCTTTTGGAGAGTTGGCGCCTGCTCATAATATTTCCGGGACGGGTATTTTTACCGGTCGTACTTTTTTAGCCAGTCTGACACAAGGGGAATTGGTGGCCAAAACCGGTCAGCGTCTTCCCTTGACCTCTGGCCGGTTTGAAATCCCCGATCACGCACAAAAGCCTGCCACCGGTATTCTAGTCCTAGAGGCCCGGGGCAGCGCCGCCGCCTTGGGTGCGGTTGTGGATCATGAGCCTCTTTCTGTACTTAAGGGAGAAAAATTATCCGCTAATCGCTTGAAAGGTCAGGCAAATGCACGGATCAAGCTTCGCTTTCCTTTCAAGAAAGACTTGAAAAAAGAAGACGTTCGTTACGATGCCAAGGTGACGTTGAGCGACTTTTCGTCTGGTTCTGCTGTTCGCGGTCGGGATATCAAAGCCGCCAATCTTGCGATCAGGACAGATGGCACCCGTGTTGATATTTCTGGCTCTGGTTTGATTGATGGTTTGCAGGCCAATGTGGATGTGGAAACATCAACCGATCAATCGGTCAAACTCAAATCCAATGTCAAACTGGTTCTCTCGGATCGTGATCGGGCCAATCTTGGCCTTGATTTGAGCAGCTGGTTGCAAGGGCCGGTTTCTGTGACCATTAAACAAAATGGCACATCAAAGGACCGATATGATGTGGCTGTAGATCTGACCAAGGCCGTTTTGCGATTGGACGAGATTGGTTGGACGAAAAAATCAGGGGTCAAGGGGCAGGCCAGCTTTAAGGTGGATGTGAAAGGCAAAAACTATCAGATCTCATCCCTTGATGTTTCCGGTCAGGGCTTTAAGGCCGTTGGCCAGGGAAAACTCCATGCTGAACAAGGCTTGCAGTCTCTCGTTATCAGCTCTCTGTCTTTGAGCCGTGGCGATTCCTTCAGTGTGCGTGTGGCCCAGAGAAAGGGGCAGATTTTTGATATTTCAGTTTCTGGCCAATTGTTGGATTTGCGTGGAAAGCTGGTGAAGGGGGCGTTTGCTTCCAAGACGGCTTCTTCGCGCAAGAAAACGTCTGCAAGCTATCACCTCAAAGCCCGCATTGATCGGGTGATTGGAATGAAAGGCAATATTCTATCCGATGTCAGTGCCCGCCATAGTGTTGTGCGGGGCAAAGATCGCGAGATGTTTATTTCGGGCAAGCTGAACGGGCGTACAGATTTCAAAGTTGAAACGCAAACAGGCAATAATCCGACCTTGCATATTTCGACGCTGGATGCAGGTGTCTTGCTGCGCTTTTTGGGAATTTACGACAAAATTGTCGGAGGCCGTTTGGCTGTTTCGGCAGAACTGGCAAAAGGTTGGAAAGAGATCAGAGGTTCGGTTTTTCTGAAAAATTTTGCCATCAAGGGAGCTGCACGCCGTGATGCATCCAGCGGCCAGTTACAAAGATCAAATACGAGTTTTGATAAATTGACGCTGAATTTCTCCAACAAAGAGGGCATTGTATCGGTCTCGCAAGGGGTGGTCAAAGGACCTGTGCTGGGCGCAACCATGAGCGGTACTCTGGATATGCGGCAAAAAATTGTGCGTCTGACTGGGGTTTATATTCCCGCCTATGCCGTCAATAATCTGTTTTCGCGTTTGCCGGTTATTGGCCGGGCTTTGGGCAACCGCAAAAATGAAGGCTTATTGGGTATCACCTATAAAATCAAGGGCGCAATGGATAATCCCAAAGTGATTGTAAACCCCGCCTCAATGTTGGCTCCAGGGGCCTTGCGCAAGATTTTTGAATTTGGGCGATAGGCTTGCCTGAGAGCTCGATTTCATGCCGTTGGTATAAAAGGCTCAAACAGACACTTTTAAATCGGGCTCTGAAAGGCATTCTAACACGAAAGGCCAGTGCAGCGTGCTGCACTGGCCTTTGTTGTTTTTATGGTCTGATTTGATCAATCAGCCAATTTCAAAAGCACATGCTTTTTCTTGCCCATGGAAAGCTTGATGACGCCCTCTTCATTCAGGGAATCTGCGTTCAAAGACAGGCTGTCATCACTGACGGCTTGATCATTGAGTTTCAGAGCGCCGCCTTTGATATTACGGCGGGCTTCGCCATTGGATTTGGCAAGACCGGCTGTTACAAAGGCGCTGAGAATACCGATGCCTGCGTCAAGATCGGCCTGTTTGATCTCGATGGTTGGTAGATTGGCGGCAGAGGCTTGGCCCGCTTCAAAGGTTTTGCGGGCAGTCTCTGCGGCTGTGTCGGCTGCATCGCGGCCGTGAATCAGAGCAGTTGCTTCTGTGGCCAAGATTTTCTTGGCCTCGTTCAACTCATTGCCTTCCAGCGCTGCCAGACGGTTGATGTCCTCCATTGGCAGGGTGGTGTAGAGTTTGAGGAAGCGAATAACGTCGGCATCGCCTGTATTGCGCCAGAATTGCCAATAATCATAAGGGCTATACATATCGCCTCGCAACCAGATGGCCCCATCAACAGATTTGCCCATTTTAGAGCCATCTGATTTGGTAATCAGCGGCGTGGTCAGCGCAAAGGTCTCGGTATTGTTCATGCGGCGGCACAAATCAATCCCCGAGAGGATATTGCCCCATTGATCCGATCCTCCCATTTGCAGACGGCAGCCATATTCCTTATTCAGGCGGGTATAATCATAAGCCTGAAGAATCATATAGTTAAATTCAATGAAGGAGAGTGGTTGCTCACGCTCCAGACGCAAACGCACTGCATCGCGGGCCAGCATTTGATTGACCGAAAATTTGGAGCCAACATCGCGCAACAGCTCGATATATTTCAGATCCAACAGCCAATCGGCATTGTCCACTTGCAAGGCATCATTGGGGCCATCGCCAAAATTGAGCAGGCTGGAGAAAATCTCGCGGATGCTTTCCTTGTTGGACTGGATGATGTCCGGCGTCAGCAATTGGCGTGTTTCGTCACGGCCAGATGGGTCGCCCACCATGGTTGTGCCGCCCCCCATCAGGGCGATGGGACGATGGCCGGTTTTTTGCAGCCAATGCAGCATCATCATGGAAACAAGATTGCCGACATGCACAGATTTTGCTGTGCAGTCATAGCCGATATAAGCAGTCACCGTTTCCGTGGAAAAGAGTTTATCCAGCCCTTCGGGGTCTGAGCATTGGTGGATGAATCCGCGCTCGTTCAACGTGTGTAGAAATTCGGATTTGAAGGCGGTCATAGCCGCATTCCTCCTTAAAAAACGGGTGTTACTGCTAAAGTGGCGATCAGGGGCTGTCTTTTGGTGCAAAGAGTTGGTTATGCTGTGCACAGACAGATCTGATGCCTTTCAAAGCGCACTATCTAACAAACTTCTTTTTAAAGATCACTAGCTGGCAGGCCAGAAATCAGAAGGATTTGGGAAAAATGCAGAAGAAAACGCATTTTACAGAGGAAAATTTGCCGATTCTGGCTTTGGGGCTGATGAGTGGCACCTCTTGCGATGGAATTGATCTAGCCTTGATCCGCACTGATGGTCAGGATCAGTTCGAAGCACTGGCCAGTGGATACCATGCCTATGATGAAGCGCAAAAGCAAAAGCTGGTGAGCGCTATGGAGGCGGCCAAAGGCATGACGGACCGTCAAGACCGTTCCGGCCCTTTGGCTGATGCACAACAGATGGTGACACAAATCCATTGCGAGGCCGCAAAACAGTTTTTGGCCGGGCTGGATCAGGATTTACAGCCCGATATCATCGGCTTTCATGGCCAGACCGTTTGGCATGAGCCGCAAGCAGGGATGACTGTGCAATTGGGGGATGGCAAGGCGCTATCAGAAGCGCTCAATTGTCCTGTTATGTTTGATTTGCGCGCCAAAGATATGGAGCATGGCGGGCAGGGAGCACCATTGGTGCCGGTTTTCCATCAGCTTTTGGCCAGAAAAGCAGCTCTTGCAAGCCCTTGCGTCTTTGTCAATATTGGCGGGGTATCCAATATCACATGGATTGGCGCAGAGGATGACCTCACAGCTTTTGATTCTGGCCCCGGAAATGCGCTGATTGATGATTTGGTGCGCAGCAAACTTGGCAAAGACATGGATGAAGGCGGGCGGATTGCCATGGCAGGGCAGGTGGATTTTCTGGCTCTGGTTGGCTTGATGGGCAATCCCTATTTTCAAAAACTGGCTCCCAAATCCCTCGACCGAAATGCTTTTGATGTCTCTCTTGTTGACAATCACAGTATAGAGGATGCCGTGGCGACGCTGACAGCTTTCACGGTCGAGACGATTTGTCTTGGCATAGAGCAAATGGAACAAATCAAAGGCCAACAGGCGCGCACCTTGGTGGTCTGCGGTGGCGGGCAGCATAATCCGGTCATGGTTGGCCAGCTGCAAGGGGCCTTGGAGTGTGAGGTGAAGCGGGCGGATGAGTTGGGTTTTGATGGCGATGCGATCGAAGCCCAAGCCTTTGCCTATCTTGCCGTAAGATCCTTGCGAAATCTGCCCTTAACCTTTCCCGGTACGACAGGGGTGAGGGAGGCAATGAGCGGCGGTGTTTTGGTCGATAGAGACTGATTTGACACAATGTCTCAAAAGCGGGGTCTCAAAAACGGGCTTTTGGGGTGACATGGAGCCGTTTAATTTTTTGTGCACCATAAAAAAACCGCCCGCTATCTGAAGCGGGCGGTTTGTGTTTGAACAGATGATGGGGATTAGAGCTGGATGGCGTTTTCGCTTTTGTCGTCGCTTTCACTGACATCAAGCAACTGAGACGAATCAAAGCCGATTCGCTGATCCAGATAATTGGCGCAAACATTGATCAACTGATCTGTTTCTTCCTTGAAGAAATGATTGGCACCGGGGATGATTTCCTGATCGATGACAATGCCTTTTTGAGTTTTCAGCTTGTCAACCAGCGCCTGAACATCCTTATGAGGCACGACCTTATCCATGCCACCATGGGTAATCAGACCAGAAGACGGACAAGGGGCAAGGAAAGAGAAATCATAGAGATTGGCAGGTGGGGCAATGGAGATGAAGCCTTCTACCTCTGGGCGGCGCATAAGCAGCTGCATACCAATCCAGGCACCAAAGGAGAAACCGGCAATCCAGACGCCGGGGGCTTCTGAATGGATGGTCTGGACCCAATCCAGCGCCGCAGCTGCGTCCGATAATTCGCCCACACCATGGTCAAACTGACCTTGTGAACGGCCAACACCACGGAAATTGAAGCGCAGAACCGTGAAACCACGTCGCGCATACATGTAATAAAGATGGTAGATGATCTCATTATTCATCGTACCGCCAAAGCGGGGATGAGGATGTAGAATGAGAGCAATAGGGGCTTTGCGGTTTTTGGACGGATGAAGCCGGCCTTCCAAACGCCCGGCAGGGCCGTTGAAGATCACCTCTGGCATAGGGTGCCTGATCCTCTCCTGTTATCAATGTTCCAATCACAATCTTGCCACCAATATCACCAAATTTACGTGTTTTTGGGTATATCGGCTCGTGTTTAACTTGACTTAAAAAGACAAGTTCACTAGCTTCAATTTAGAATAATTCCAAATTGGAACTGGCAGGATCCATTTCTCAGCTCCTTCATAGCATAAAGAAATGGGGAAATTACAAGTCTTTTGGGATCTTTACCGTCAATAAATCGCATATCTTTCTGTTCCTTGGTTAAAAGGATGCAGAAATGGCAGGCTAAAATGTGAGAATAAGGCAAGGGATAAGGTGAGACATTATCTCGATTATAACGCGACTGCTCCGCTGCGACCACAAGTGCGAGAGGCCCTGATCAGGGCTATGGATCTTGGGGGCAATGCTTCCTCCATCCATAGTGAGGGGCGAGAGGCGCGCGCGGCAATTGAGCGGGCGCGGGCGCAAGTGGCGCGACTGGTCGCTGCCCCTGTTGGATCGGTGATTTTTACCTCCGGTGCTACAGAAGCCAATATGCAGGCCCTAACGCCGGATATGAAATGGGATTATGAAGCAAAATCGGCATCCCATCTCTATCATAGTGCGGTAGAGCATCCCTCGATTTTGTCCGGTGGCCGGTTTGCAGCAGATCAGATGAGCGCCATTGCAGTGGATGACAAGGGCGTGGTTGATCTGTCTGCCTTGCAGGTTTTGTTGGCACAGCATGATCAAAGCCAAGGCGTGCCGATGATTGCCGTTATGGCAGTCAATAGCGAGACCGGGGTTGTGCAACCAATTGCGGATATTGCCGCTTTGGCGAGAGACTATGACGCCTATTACCATATTGATGCTGTGCAGGCGGCGGGCCGTGTTGCGCTTGATATTGGCCAGATCGGGTGTACATCCATGGCGCTATCGTCGCACAAATTGGGCGGCCCCAAAGGCATTGGGGCGCTGATCATGGCGCGAGAAGGGCTTGAACCAGCACCGCTGATCACAGGTGGACCGCAGGAAAATCGCAATCGGGCAGGGACAGAAGATGTTCAGGCCATTGTTGGTTTTGGTGTGGCAGCAGAGCTGGCCTATCTGCAACTTTGCGACGGCAAAGATGGGCAAGGGGCGAATGTCAGCCGTGAAATGCAGCGTCTTGGCGCCTTACGTGATCACTTTGAGCAAGGCTTGATAGATATTGCCCCCGATGTCGTGATTTTTGGCAAAGGTGCACAGCGGATCGAGAGTTGCTGTCAGTTTGCCATTGCCGGGATGCGGGCAGAGACTATGCTCATTCAGTTGGATTTGGCAGGCATTGCGGTGAGTTCTGGCTCTGCTTGCTCATCTGGCAAGGTTTCGGCCTCTCATGTGCTGACTGCCATGGGCTTTGATGCAGAGCTTGCCGGGGCTGCGGTTCGGGTCAGTCTGGGTTGGGATAGTGAGGCGGCTGACATTGAGAAATTACTGAATGTTTTGGAGAAAATTTGTGCCAAACATTCAAAAAAGCTGGGTTTGGCATTGTGAAAGGGGCTTTGCGCCTCCTATATGATGTCAATAATCAGTTATTGCCATTTTGTCGGATCAACAGGATGGCACCAGAGGGTGTGTTGCGATGTGAATGAGATTTGCATGCGGCATTTGGCTGAAAAGAAATGCTTTATCTCTGCAATCGGGCATTTCGGGACGGTTTCAGCCAACTGACAAAGACATTTGTCAGACTGCGATGAAGCAGTTTATGGACCTGCGGTCTTTCAAACCGCTCAGGATGGAGTAGCAGATGGCTGCTGTTAAGGAAACCGTTGATCAGGTACGCGAGATTGACGTTGACCAATACAAATATGGCTTTGTTACCGATATCGAGACAGACAAAGCTCCCAAAGGCCTCAATGAGGACATCATTCGGTTTATCTCTGCCAAAAAGGATGAACCGCAATGGATGCTGGATTGGCGGTTGGATGCCTATAAACGTTGGCAAACCATGCAAGAGCCAACATGGGCACGGGTGAATTATCCTGAAATTGATTTTCAGGATCTCTATTATTATGCCGCCCCTAAAAATACCGAAGGGCTGAAAAGTCTGGATGAGGTGGATCCAGAGCTTTTGCGCACCTATGAAAAGCTCGGTATTCCGTTGCAAGAGCAAGAAATTCTGGCCGGTGTTTCCGAAGAAAATCGGGTGCATACCAAGGTTGCCGTGGATGCTGTGTTTGATTCCGTCTCTGTTGCCACAACCTTTAAGGAAGAGCTGAAAAAGGCAGGGGTGATTTTCTGTCCGATTTCTGAAGCGGTGAAGGAATATCCAGAACTGGTGCAGAAATATCTGGGCTCTGTTGTGCCGGTGACAGATAATTTCTATGCAACACTGAACAGTGCGGTCTTTACCGACGGATCCTTTGTTTACATCCCTGAGGGCGTGCGGTGTCCGATGGAATTGTCAACCTATTTTCGTATCAATGAGCAGAATACAGGCCAGTTTGAACGCACGTTAATCATTGCCGACAAGGGGTCCTATGTCTCTTATCTGGAAGGCTGTACAGCGCCGCAGCGTGATGAAAACCAGCTTCACGCCGCTGTTGTTGAGCTGGTGGCGCTGGAAGATGCCGAGATCAAATATTCCACTGTTCAGAACTGGTATCCGGGCGATAGTGAAGGCAAGGGCGGGATTTATAATTTCGTCACCAAGCGTGGCGATTGTCGCGAAAAGAATGCCAAAATTTCTTGGACACAGGTTGAAACTGGCTCTGCCATTACCTGGAAATATCCAAGCTGTATCTTGCGTGGTGAGAATAGTGTCGGGGAATTTTATTCCATCGCCATTTCTAATGGCCGTCAGCAGATTGATAGTGGCACCAAGATGATCCATCTGGGTAAGAATACGTCCAGTCGCATTATCTCTAAAGGGATTTCGGCAGGTCGCTCAGAAAATACCTATCGTGGTTTGGTATCTGCGCACAAAAAAGCCTCTCATGCCCGTAACTTTACCCAATGTGACAGTTTGTTGATTGGCGATCAGTGCGGCGCGCATACGGTGCCTTATATCGAGAGCAAGAATGCCTCTGCCGTCTTTGAACATGAGGCAACGACCTCAAAAATTTCAGATGACCAGATGTTCTATTGCCGGGCGCGTGGCATTGGCGAAGAAGAGGCTGTTGCCCTGATCGTCAATGGCTTTGTGAAAGATGTGATTCAGCAGCTTCCTATGGAATTTGCTGTTGAGGCACAGAAACTGATCAATATTTCGCTGGAAGGCAGTGTCGGCTAATTGCGGCATCTGCTTTATCAGTCTGACCCTTTTAAAGTTACAGCATTGCGCGCTGATCAATAGCTGCGCAAGGAGACAAGAGAATGCTCGAAATTAAAAATCTTCATGCCGAGGTGGAAGGCAACAAAATCCTTCGTGGCATCGATCTGACCATTAAGGCCGGTGAAGTTCATGCCATTATGGGCCCAAATGGCTCAGGTAAATCCACTTTGTCCTATGTTTTGGCGGGCAAGGATGATTATGAAATCACCGAAGGAGAAATTCTGTTCTTTGGTGAGGATGTGTTGGAGATGGAGCCGGAAGAGCGCGCCGCTGTTGGTATGTTTCTGGCCATGCAATATCCGATTGAAATTCCCGGTGTTGCCAATATGACCTTCCTGAAAACCGCGTTGAATGCCCAGCGCCAGACACGCGGTGAGCCAGAGCTGAAAACCCCTGATTTTATGAAACGCGTTAAGGAATTGTCTGCCAAGCTCAATGTCACGCAGGAAATGTTGCGTCGTCCGCTCAATGTCGGCTTTTCCGGTGGTGAGAAAAAGCGCAACGAGATTTTGCAGATGGCTTTGTTGGAGCCAAAATTCTGTGTTTTGGATGAGACCGATTCCGGCCTTGATATTGATGCCTTGCGCATCGTCTCTGAAGGTGTGAATGCATTGCGTTCTGAAGAGCGGTCCATGCTCATCATCACCCATTATCAGCGCTTGCTCGATTATATCGTACCGGATGTGGTGCATGTGATGTCTCAGGGCCGCATTGTGAAGAGCGGTGACAAGGATCTGGCGCTTGAGTTGGAAGAAAAAGGCTATGCCGATTATACTGGCGGAGCTGCGGCGTAAAGCCGGCAAGGAGATTTGCGATGACTTTGACTGTCGTAAAGACCCCGTCGGAAGAAGCGCTGGCAGCGCTTTTGGATGGGGCGCAAGCTGCACTGCCGGGCAAGGATTTTGCCTCGGTTCGGGCTGATGCCGTTGAAAAATTTCGCTCAGAGGGTTTGCCCAATCGCCGTGTTGAGGAATGGAAATATTCTGATCTCAAACGCGTGATGCCAAAGGACTTGTCCTTGGCGGGCGAGGTCAGTGCCGACAATATCAGCAAACAAATGGCGGTAGTGCCCCGCTTGCGTGGGCTGGATTGTGATCGTCTGGTTCTGGTCAATGGCGTCTTTCGGGCTGATCTGTCTGATCTGGATGCCTTGCAGGGCAAGGTGAGCTTGACCCCTGTTTCCAAAGCCTTGGAAGAGGGTGCCTTTGTTCTGGATGAGCTGGAAATTGCCAAGGGCGATCGGGCTTTGACGCTGAATACGGCTCTGTTGCAAGATGGTGTGATCCTTGATGTTGCCGATGGCGTTGAGCTTGAGCGTCCAATCGAGATTTTGTCTTTGATGATTGGCGGCGGCTTGGCCACCACGCGCAACCGGGTGAGCGTTGGCAAAGGGGCAAAAGCCTTCATTCTTGAGACATTTGTCGGGGATGAGCAGGCCTATCAGGTCAATGAAGCCATTGATTTTCGCATTGCTGATGGGGCAAGCCTGTCGGTTTCCCGCCTGTTATCAGAAGGCGTGAATGCGCTGCATCTGGGATCAACCACAGCTATTTTGGGTGAGAAATCTCATTTTGAGCATTTCACCATGTCCACTGGTGGGCAATTTACCCGCAACACTGCCTTTATTAAATTTACCGGTGAATTTAGCGATGCGGAATTGTTCGGGGCGACCATCATTGGCCGCAACCAGCATAGCGACCAGACCTTGCTGGTCGATCATGCTGTGCCCAATTGCAATTCCAAAGAGCAATATCGCACGGTGATGGATGATAAGGCGCAGGGCGTTTTTCAGGGTAAGATTTTTGTGCGTCAGCCAGCCCAGAAAACCGATGGTCAGATGATGAGCCAAGCCTTGCTGTTGAGCGAGGATGCGGCCTTTTTCAACAAGCCTGAGCTAGAAATTTTTGCCGATGATGTGCAGTGCGCTCATGGTGCAACTTGTGGTGAATTGGACGAAGATTTGCTCTTCTATTTGCGTGCACGTGGTATTCCGCTCGATAAGGCCAAGAAAATGTTGGTCTTGGCATTTCTGGCTGAAGCGGTTGAGCATGTTTCCAATGACGCAGTGGTCGACGCGCTGGAAGGCTTTATTGCTGACTGGCTTGGTCTGGATCACTGATAGGCTCTTGCATTCAAGGGGCGGTGTTTTGCTGCCCTTTGAAATTGCCTTAAAAGGCATGGATTGAAGGACATGATGCGATGAATGAGCATTCCGGTGCATTGGCTGCGCAAGGCGCATATGATGTTGAGGCAATTCGGGCAGATTTTCCGATTTTGTCCCGCGAGGTTTATGGCAAGCCTCTGGTCTATCTCGATAATGGTGCCTCTGCTCAAAAGCCGCAGGCTGTGATTGATGCAATTAGCCATTGCTATATGCATGAATATGCCAATGTGCATCGCGGTCTGCATTATCTGTCCAACACAGCAACAGATCGCTTTGAGACCGCACGAGAGACAGTGCGCCGCTTTTTGAATGCACCAAGCGTTGACAATGTAATTTTCACGCGCTCATCCACCGAAGCAATCAATCTGGTGGCGTCTTCCTATGGTGGTATGGTGTTGGAGGAAGGGGACGAGATCATCCTCTCCATTATGGAGCATCATTCCAATATCGTGCCATGGAATTATTTTCGCGAGCGCTCTGGTGTTGTGATCAAATGGGCACCCGTCGATGAAGATGGCAATTTCCTGATGGAAGAGTTTGAGGCGCTTTTATCAGAGCGCACCAAATTGATTGCCATCACGCATATGTCCAATGCTTTGGGAACGATTGTGCCGATCAAAGAAGTTATTGCCAAGGCTCATGAGCGCGGCATCAAGGTCTTGATTGATGGCAGTCAGAGCGCGGTTCACATGCCCATTGATGTGAAGGATCTGGATGCAGATTTCTTTGTTATGACGGGTCACAAGTTATATGGCCCTTCTGGCATTGGTGTGCTCTATGCCAAGGCCGAGCTTCTGGATGGCATGCCGCCCTATATGGGGGGCGGGGAGATGATCAAGGATGTGACCGTTGATGGCGTCACCTATGGCACTGCTCCGCATAAATTTGAGGCTGGTACGCCGCCAATTGTCCAGGCAATAGGGCTGGGTGCGGCGCTTGATTATATGGAGAAAATAGGCCGCGATCGGATTGCGATGCATGAAGAGACGTTGCGCGCCTATGCCCATGAGCGACTGGGCCAGATCAACAGTTTGCGCATTATCGGCAATGCTCGTCAAAAAGGGGCGATTGTATCCTTTGAAATAGAAGGGGTTCATGCCCATGATATTTCAATGGTGATTGATCGCTCTGGCGTGGCCGTTCGGGCCGGAACCCATTGTGCGCAACCTTTGTTGCAGCGCTTTGGCGTGACCTCTACCTGCCGTGCTTCTTTTGGCATGTATAACACGGTGGAAGAAATTGACCGGCTGGCTGAAGCTTTGCTGAAAGCGCAAGACTTTTTTGCCTAGATGCTTTTAAAGCAGAGGCATTGCGGGTTGTATGGATTGGAATGGGTTTATGCTATGCTATCCTTCTGATCTTGTTTGAAAGAGTATGACATGAGTGAGATGAGCTCAAATATGGAAGAGATCGAACCCAATGTTCCGGCAATGGAGCCTGGTTCCAATCTGGCTCCTGAAGAATTGGAGCGTTTGACACAGGATATCATTGCAGCTTTGAAAACGGTTTATGATCCTGAAATTCCATCTGACATCTATGAGATTGGCCTGATCTATCGGGTTGATATTGATGACGATCGCAATGTGGAAGTGGATATGACGCTGACTGCGCCCGGATGCCCGGTTGCGGGGGAAATGCCAGGTTGGGTGGAAAATGCCGTCAGCTCTGTCGATGGTGTTGGATTGGTGAGCGTGAATATGGTTTTTGATCCGCCATGGACACCGGATCGGATGTCAGAAGAAGCCAAGGTTGCGATTAACTGGTACTGACCCCATATTGCTTTTATAGGACAAGCCTTAATTGGCGGGCTGATCTGCCTTTATCATATTCGGTTTGTGAAGGAAGGACGATTACATGGTTGGGCGCTTTCAGGTTCTCTCCATTACAGATGAAGCAGCAGAGCGTATTCGCGGCCTTGTTGAAGCATCGGGCGATGCTTTGCAGGGCGTGCGCGTGGGCGTTAAAAATGGCGGCTGTGCCGGTATGGAATATGTGCTTGATAAGGTCATAGATCCCGATCCCAAGGATGATGTTGTTGAGGATAAGGGCGTGCGGGTTTATGTGGACCCCAAAGCCGTGCTTTTTTTGCTTGGCACAGAGATGGGCTATGAGGTCACAAAATTCAGATCCGGTTTTACCTTCAATAATCCGAATCAATCGTCGGCATGCGGCTGTGGGGATTCTGTTGCTTTGACGCCGGTTGACCCCTCTGCTCTGGAAGCGATGCGCAATCAGGGGTGATCTGCCTTATTCTTGTACCCAACAATAAAAAAAGCGGCCTTTTGAGCCGCTTTTTTTATTGGAAAATTTTTATAAGCTTGTCTGGCATAAAAGCTCGCATCTTATACCAACGGCATGAAAGATTGACCCATAGGATGCCTTGAAATGGTTTACTGGCAAGGCGTCGTCTCGATCGGACAATGCCGGAGCATTTTCTTTTTTGATGCGAACCTTTTGCATTGAATTGTCAAGACAATTCAATGAGGAGCGCCCTAGAAAGACAACGCAGCTCAGTGAGCCATTTCAAAGCACCGAAGGCCGGTTTTATTGGCTTTGTGGACTGCGTCGCTCTTGCTTTGTGGTCAACCAGACCATGGCAGCAAAAGCTTCTTACCAGAAAGCCAATAAAATCCGGTCATATGGGTTAATCTTTCGTGCCGTTGGTATTATGCAACATCGCTGCTTGATTGCTCGATATCCGGGTCTGTTTCTGCTTTCACCAGATTACGCCCATCGCGCTTGGCGGCATAGAGGCATTTATCAGCACGCTCAATCATGCTTTGGGGCGTGTCGCCCGGTTTGTAGGTTGAGGCACCGATAGAAATGGTGATACGGCCCAGATTTTCGCCTGTTGAGCGTTTGATCAATTCTTTTGCCATCACCGCTTTGCGAATGCTTTCTGCCACAGAGACAGCCTGACGCAAATTGGTTCTTGGCAGGATTACGCCAAATTCTTCCCCGCCATAGCGGCATGGAACATCCTGTCCTTTGACATTTTGCTTAACGGCCAAGGCGACAAGACGCAAAACCTGATCGCCTGTTTGGTGGCCGAATGTGTCGTTGAATTGTTTGAAATGATCAATGTCTGTCATCAGAAGCGAGATTGGCTCACCTGCTTCTGAGGCTTCTATCATAGCATTTTCGATAGAACGATCAAAATGCTTTCTATTGGCCAATGTTGTCAGATCGTCGGTCAGGGATTCATAACGGATCGTATCAAGGCTTTCGCGCAGTTCCAGTACTTGGGCTTGTGAGGCGGCAAGCTGTTCACTCAGAGCGCGATTTTGCGATTCAACCTCTTTGGTTTCGGCGATGAGCTGGGCGACAATATCCCGGATGACCTGACGGTCTTCAGTTTTGGACAGATCTTTTGAAGCGCCAACAAGGGAATTGCCATAATTTTCTGCGGTTGAGACATAATCTTCAACTTCGCGAACAATGGAGCGCAATTCCTTGGAAATTTGACTTCCAACTTCATCAACCCGATCACTCAGGCGGCTTGGCGACAGATGCTCATTATAGATGTTATCGAGTTCCTGAGGTGAGATTTTCCCCTGACTGCGCAGAATATCATTAATCGCTTTGTTCAGGCCTCGGTTAAAGCCTGCCGCATAAGTGTACCAGATTTCATAATTACGCGGATAGGCCGGGGTTTGGTTTTTCTTGAGATTACCCAGAGCCGATTCGCCATATATGTAGGTGCGCTTGAAGTCTGCGTTGTCCATATGATTTCACCACGCTTATAAAAGCGTGATCCCTCATTATCATCCCCTATTTGGGCGATAGAGTAAGGTTCCAACCTTTAAGACGACGTTAAATGCTCTCTCTTTGATTTATAAAAACCATTATTTCTCAAAGGGTGATTGTAAAAATTTCCTATGCAGGGTTGTGTCTTGAAAGATTTTGAGGCTGACGAGAGTGCAACAATCTGACACGGTTGATGTTTTTATTGGGTGACCATAAAAAACCCGGCCTTTCGCCGGGTTTTTGTCATTCAGCTGTTTCGCTCTGGACTTTTTTGCCCTTGCGTTTTGGTGGCCTGATTGGGGCCAGCATAAAGGCCGGCACATGATCGCCCATACCAATGACCTGCTTGTCATCTCTATCGCGGCCCCGACGGTTGCCACGATGTTGTGGGGGGCGGGGACGAGCAGGGGCCTCGAATTGATATTGATCATTTGTGCGATCCTGACGGTCTCTGCGACCGCGCGGCTTGCGCTCTTCCTTCTGATCAGGGGTCTCGTCATTCTCTTTCTTGTTGCGTCTGTCTTTGGCAATTTTATCTTTTTTGTTGCCACGCCCGCGTTTGACATTTCGAGAGCCACGACGCGATTTGCTGTCTTCTTCCTCATCATCTGATTGTGAGCTGAAAGAGCGATCGCCATGCCAACTGATTTTTTCATTGATTAGTTTTTCAATGGCATCGATATATTTGCTATCACTGCGGGTCGCAATGGATAAGGCAACGCCTTCTCTGCCTGCACGGCCTGTTCTGCCAATGCGGTGAACGTAATCCTCGGCATGAGTTGGTAGATCGAAATTGAAGACATGACTGACGCTTGGAATATCCAGTCCGCGTGCCGCAACATCACTGGCAACCAGAATATTCAATTCGCCAGATTTGAAGCTATCAAGCGTTGCCATACGCGATGTCTGATCCATATCGCCATGCAAGGCACCGGCATTGAAACCATGTTTGTTCAATGAGCGGAACAGCGTTGCAACATCACGCTTTCTATTACAGAAAATGATGGCATTTTGCAGATCCTGTGCATTGCTGATCAGATCGCGCAAAACGGCTCGCTTTTCCCATGGTTTGGAACCTGAGGCTACAATGCCTTGGGTAATGGTCTTGGCGGTAGAAGAGGGGGGAGCCACTTCTATGCGTTCTGGATTGCGCAAGAATTGATCTGCCAGTGACTGAATTTCCGCAGGCATTGTCGCCGAGAAGAAGACAGTCTGGCGCGACGGCGGCAGCAATTTGCAGATCCGCTCAATATCAGGAATGAATCCCATATCCAGCATACGGTCGGCTTCATCGACAATGAAGGTATCAACGCCATTGAGCAACAATTTACCGCGCTCAAAATGATCAAGCAGGCGACCTGGCGTTGCAATCAGTACATCCGCACCACGATCCAATTTCTTGATTTGATCGGCAAAGGAAACACCGCCAATCAAAAGGGCAACCGTCAGTCGGTGATTTTGGCCATAGACTTCAAAACTCTGTTCAACCTGAGCTGCCAATTCTCGTGTGGGTTCCAGAATAAGTGTGCGTGGCATACGGGCCCGCGGGCGTCCTCTTTCCAGCAAAGACAGCATGGGCAAGGTGAAAGAGGCTGTTTTGCCTGTTCCGGTTTGGGCAACGCCAAGAACATCCTTTTTCGAAAGGACATGCGGAATGGCTTGGGCTTGAATGGGAGTGGGAGTTTCATAGCCTGCTGCTTCAACTGCTGCGAGGACTTTTGAACTCAGACCTAAATCCGAAAATTTCATCCGATGATGGAACCATATGTTGCTGAGGGCCTTATATTTATTAAAGCGCTCTGTTTGCCGGAAATGTGGGCGAACCATACGATTTTAATAGGATTTGTCAATCAAATGCGCCAAATAGGGTTTATTTGGCGCTTTTTTTACCCTTTTTGCGGTCTTTTCCCCAATCTCGATCAAAGCGATATGCAATGTCACTGTGTGAGCGATATTGGCGGACCATTGCACTACTGTCTCAATCTCCGGCTGTCAGATAGTGCCATGTTCCATCCGGTCCGATTCCCAATCGATAGAAGATATAATGCCCAAGGGTTTGCATTTCTGCGTAATCACCCGCAGTGATTAGCCGAAATAGCTCAACCCGTTGAGATTGGGTGAGCTGTGCCAGCGGATAATCGGCAAAATAGGGCCATAGATAGAGCTCTTGCGGCGTGCCTTTATTCTGAATCACATAGCCAGATTCCAGAATTTCGCTCATGATGGCCAATATTTCTGACCCCTCACTGTCGCCAGACATGCCATATAACGCGGCGAGGGGATCCGATCCTGCATCTTCATAACCAAGAATTGGCGGCATTTCGTTCATTTCGATTGCCTGACGCATCTTTGCCATATCGCCACTTTTTGCGGCGTTTAAAAGGCTCTCATGCATCCTCTGTACGCCTTTTGGGGCTTTTGTGATGTCATAGTGAATATCGGGCAAGGGAATATTGAAAGAGGAAACTGCCGGTGCTTCATTATTTGATGGGGGCAGGGCAATCTGGCCTTCTGCACCTTCCGGCTCCTGAGAGAGCAACTGATCGCCATTCAGGCTTGTGCCACTACCAGCGGAATCCTGGATCTCTCCACTTAAACTGGCCGGGGCATCTTTGCTGGAAGTCGAATAAGTTGGTAGGCTGATAATGCGTTCAGTGGTGACTGAACTGGTGGCCTGTCCTGATGATGGCAGCCAAAAGAGGGCTATCAGGCAAAAGGCGGCAAGGCTCTGTTTTCTTGGCTGGCAAAGCATGGATCTCTGTTCCGTTTTTGACCTGAAGCGGGGTTTTGTTCACCCTATCATTCTGATTAAAATCTGGAAATGCTTTTATCCCATTCTGAATGGCTGTTTCTTGCCGACTTTGTTCAAGGTGTCTTTTATTGAAGTGTCCGGCCCAATGTATAATCGCCTGCCATGACGCGATTGGAGAGATTTTTGCACATATCCGAGACGGCTTCCTCGCCATAGGCAATCACGAAGCTGGAGAGGGCCTGAAACAAGGCGGCATGGGCCAGAAGATCCTGATCAACGCCTTCATCGGAGGCTTCGTCCCAAAAGTCATTCAATAATGTCAGGACATGCTGTTTTTGACGTTCCAGCTCATAAGTTTCAATCTCTGGGGAAAGGTCTTGTGCGCTGTGATCGTCGAATTTCATATCCTGTTCCTCAATCATGATTGCTGGCTTCTGTCAGTCCGGGCCTATCGGCTTTAGCCTTTGATTGAGGCAGCAATAGCATAATGCGCCGCAAAAGGATTGATCTGGTTAAGAAAAAGTTAAAGTTATGCGTGGGGTTTTAAGAAAAATGGTTAACGCGCGTGTTTTAAAATGGTTAACGAGCGTGTTTTAATTGTAAATTTGTGAGAATGGAGCTGGCTTCTTCACGATAGAGGCCGGTGACCTTGCGGGCTTGCTTGTTGCAGCTTTGATAGGTTGCGCCAAAAGTCTTGTAACTTTGATTGAACCGATATACGAGTTGGCGAATGCGCACATCATCGGGATTTTCTGCCTCCAGGATGGCTGTCATGGTTTGATACCAGCTTTTGGCAGAGGATTGATTGCACAAAGGATCCAAGTGCATCAAAGCACCGACAATGGTGCTCAGGCGCCGCAACTGCTTTTCATAAGGGGGCAGATTTTTATCGGCGGCAAGCGAGAGAGCCGGTGAAAAGCTGACAAAAACCGCAACAAGACAAAGAGCGACAAGTCCTTTAGCCTGTCTGGTCCCCAAAGTATGATGCTTGGCGAAGCGTGTCTTGTCATCAGTCATTGGCATCTGCATGGGTGATCGAGCGTTTCTAAATGTCCAGATCCGTTGCGAATTCGGCATTTTCCTGAATGAACTGGAAACGAGCTTCAGGCTTATTGCCCATCAGCCGCGTCACAGCATCCTTTGTTTCGTCCGGCTGGCTATCGATGATTTGCACTTTTAGCAAGGTGCGCTTGGACGGATCCATGGTGGTTTCCTTCAATTGGGCTGGTAGCATTTCCCCCAGACCCTTGAAGCGACCAATATCGATTTTGCCTCTACCGGTAAATTCTGTTTCCATCAATTCGTCTTTATGAGCATCATCACGGGCATACAGCGTTTTGCCGCCCTGACTGATGCGATAAAGCGGCGGAATGGCCAGATAAAGATGGCCATTTCTGATCAATTCCGGCATCTCGCGTTGGAAAAAAGTCAGCAATAGCGAAGCAATATGCGCACCATCCACGTCGGCATCAGTCATGATGATGACACGATCATAGCGCAATTCGTCATCGCTATATGTTTTGCGCGTCCCGCAGCCAAGTGCTTGCGTCAGATCGGCCAGCAATTGATTGGCGGCCAGCTTGTCACGGCTGGCATTGGCCACATTGAGGATTTTGCCGCGCAATGGAAGTACGGCTTGTGTAGAGCGATTGCGGGCCTGTTTGGCAGAGCCACCAGCAGAATCGCCCTCCACAATGAAAATTTCGGTATCGCCCTTGGCATTTTGTGAGCAATCAGCCAATTTTCCGGGCAGGCGCAATTTGCGAACCGCAGATTTGCGGCTGACATCTTTTTCCTTGCGGCGACGCAGACGCTCTTCGGCACGATCAATCACCCATTCCAGCAGGCGATTGGCCTGTTGTGGGGCATTGGTCAACCAATGGTCAAATTGGTCGCGTACGGCCTGATCGACAATGCGCGTGGCAGCCGTCGTTGCCAGACGGTCCTTGGTCTGTCCGACAAATTCTGGTTCACGAATGAAAACGGAGAGCAAAGCGCCTGCCGAGGTCATCACGTCATCGGCGGTGAGCAAGACACCTTTTTTGTTATTTGTCAGCTCAGCGTAATTTTTCAGACCGCGGAGCAGGGCAGTGCGCAAGCCGCTTTCATGGGTGCCCCCTTCCGGGGTGGGGACGGTGTTACAATAGGAATTGGCAAAACCATCGCCAGCATACCAGCAAACCGCCCACTCCACCGCACCATGGCCACTGGTTTTTTCGGTTTTTCCTGCGAAAATCTCTGGTGTGACAAAGTTTTGCTTGCCTAATGATGCTGCGAGATAATCTTTCAGACCGCCGGGGAAATGGAAGGTTGCCTTTGGTGGAATGTCAGGCAAATTTTCAAGCAATTCCGGGGCGCAACTCCAGCGAATTTCCACTCCGCCAAACAGATAGGCCTTTGAGCGGGCCATTGTCATCAAGATGTCCGGGCGGAAGCGTAATTTTTTGCCAAAAATCTCGTGATCCGGTTTGAAAGAGACTTTTGTGCCACGCCGATTATGGATATCGCCCAAATGTTCCAATGGGCCTTGCGTGATGCCGCGCGAGAAGCTCTGTCTAAAAAGCTTCTTGTTGCGGGCCACTTCCACAATCAGGCTTTCGGAGAGGGCATTGACGACAGAGACGCCCACGCCATGCAAACCGCCAGAGGTTTCATAGACTTTTGAATCAAATTTTCCGCCTGCATGTAAGGTTGTCAAGATGACTTCCAGCGCGGATTTGTCCTTGAATTTGGGATGGGGATCAACCGGAATGCCGCGGCCATTATCGGTAACCGTCAGGGTGCCATTTGCGCTCAATTCCACCTCAATCCAGTTGGCAAATCCTGCAACGGCCTCGTCCATGGAATTGTCGATGACTTCGGCAAAAAGATGATGCAAAGCCTTTTCGTCGGTGCCGCCAATATACATGCCCGGACGGCGGCGGACCGGTTCCAGTCCTTCCAGAACTTCAATATCGGCAGCGGTATAATCTGCCTTTGCTTCCGGTATCGGTGTAGACGGAACCGCTGGTTTTGCTGCGTCGGCATCAGGGGTTTGTTTTGCTGCTGCTGTCTTGGTGGCTGGCTTGGAGGCTGACTGGCTCGCAGGACTGGCAAAAAGATCGTCGGACGCAGACATCTATTTCCTTGGCTTTGTTCTGGGGCCATTCATTATATTTTGGCCGCACTAACTTTGTTCCCGGATCGAACAGATCGGTCTTGATACTTCGAATCAACAGGATTGCATGTGCCTCACTTTGGCGTGTTGCTCTTTGTCGGGTCAATAGGATCTGAATAAAAAGTCTAGATTTTCCTGCAAATCCAGCCTCTCTTTTTTGTTTGGGTTGATGAGTTGTATATGAGAAAATGTCATAAGAAAGACAATGAACCAATCTGGTTTTGGATAATAATGATGTTAATTTTAGATGAAAGAAAGGCGCTTATCTATTGAAAATATTATGAAATAACCCACTAACCAAATGAATTGTTTATGGGGAAAAGAAATATGGTTAATGTTTCTTTACTTTTTTGGCGCTACACTGCTGCTTTGAGTGGGCGATGCTTTTTGGGACTTTTTATGGATAAGGTTGATACGGAGATTGAGAGTGTGCGCGCGCATGTGTTTGAGCTCAAACACACTTTATATCGTGCTGACCGCGCCCATGCGAATCGTGCAATCCCCACACGCCTGTCTTTTGGGTATAATCTTCTCTTTACCTGTTTGCTTGGTCTTTTCTTTCTGCTCGTTTAAGCTGGTCCTTGTCTGTCATTTCCAGATTTAAGAGTTCAGTATGCTCGTGCGCTATCTTACCCATCCCCAAATTCAGATAGAGCCCTATATTCCTGTGCCGCAATGGAGCCTGAATGCAACTGGAAAAGCAAGGGTTCAGGCGCTGCTGGATCAGGATTGGCTTTTTGGCACGCAATCTATTTATTGTAGTGATGAAATAAAGGCGCTGGAGACTGCGGCCCCGATTGGTCGCGCGCTGGATATTCCCGTGATTGTACGCGCACAAATGGCGGAACATGATCGCTCTGCAACGGGCTTTGTTTTGCCTGAAATGTTTGATGATTTGGCAGGGTTATTTTTCGCCAACCCGGACAAGTCAATCATGGGCTGGGAGCGTGCTGTTGATGCGCAAGCGCGAATCATTGGGGCGTTCGAATTGGCTATGAGCGAGGTGAAAGCACGTGGACGTATGGGCGATGTGCTCTTGGTCGGGCATGGCGGGGTTGGAACCTTGCTCTATTGCCATTTGGCCGGATTGCCGATTGATCGCTGTTATGATCAGAAATCAGGCGGCGGCTGCTATTTCACATATGATTGGGTGGACCACAGCATTTTGCATAGCTGGTTGCCGATGGAAGAGACCTTTTGAGCAAGCCATGATCGCATCAAAAAAGGGCCGGTAAAACCAGCCCTTTTCTATCGGTCTATTTGGTCTGTCTTGATAATTAGACAGAATAATACATGTCAAACTCAACCGGATGCGGGGTATGCTCAAGTTTGATGACTTCTTCCATTTTCAGTTCGATATAGGCATCAATCTGGTCATCATCAAACACGCCACCGGCTTTCAGGAAGTCACGGTCTGCATCCAGAGCATCCAGAGCTTCACGCAGGGAGCCTGCTACGGTTGGAATGTCTTTCAGCTCTTCCGCTGGCAGATCATAGAGGTTTTTGTCCATTGGATCGCCAGGATGGATCTTGTTCTTGATGCCATCAAGGCCAGCCATCATCAGGGCGGTGAAGGCCAGATATGGGTTAGCAGAAGGATCGGGGAAGCGAATTTCCATACGTTTTGCCTTTGGAGAGGTGGAGTATGGAATACGGCAAGAGGCGGAGCGGTTGCGTGCAGAGTAAGCCAGCAGAACAGGTGCTTCAAAACCAGGAACCAGACGCTTATAAGAGTTGGTTGATGGGTTGGTGAAGGCATTAACCGCTTTTGCGTGCTTCAGAATGCCGCCGATATAGTAAAGGGCATTTTCTGACAGATCTGCATATTGGTTGCCTGCAAAGGTTGGCTCACCATCTTTCCAGATGGACATATGGCAGTGCATACCGGTGCCGTTGTCGCCATAAACCGGCTTTGGCATGAAGGTCGCGGTTTTGCCATATGCATTGGCAACCTGATGAACAACATATTTGTAGATCTGCTGTTTGTCAGCCATGGTCACCAGATCTTCAAACTGGATGCAAAGCTCGTGCTGGGCAGCGGCCACTTCGTGGTGGTGCTTTTCAACCTTCACTCCCATTTCTTTCATCACAGCAAGCATTTCGCCGCGGAAATCCTGACCGGAATCAATGGGAGGAACCGGAAAGTAACCACCTTTCATGCGTGGACGGTGACCCAGATTGCCTGCTTCATATTCTGCATCGGTGTTGGTGGGAAGCTCGCCACAATCCACTTCAAAACCGGTCTTATATGGATCAGCAGAGAAGCGCACATCGTCAAAGACAAAAAATTCTGCTTCCGGGCCGAAATAGATTGTGTCGCCGATACCGGTGGATTGTAGGTAAGCAACAGCCTTTTTCGCGGTCATGCGTGGATCGCGACCATAGCCCTCGCCTGTGGATGGCTCAAGAATATCACACGTCATGATCAGGGTAGACTGAGCAAAGAAAGGATCCATCACAGCGGTTGAAGGATCTGGCATCATAACCATGTCAGAATCATTGATGGCTTTCCAGCCTTCAATGGAGGAGCCGTCAAACATCATGCCATCGGCGAAGAAATCTTCGTCGCAGAAATCAGCATCGATGGTGACATGCTGCCACTTGCCGCGTGGGTCGGTGAAGCGCAGGTCGACATATTTGATGTCGTTGTCAGCAATCATTTTGATTACGTCAGCTACGGTGGTCATTCCACTATTCCTTTACTGCTGAGGTCGCCTGTTTTGTGGGCCTTTGCCAGAAAATCAGAAGACAGATTTCGCTTTTATGGTTGGCCTGATCTAATTGTCCAGATTGCTATCTGGTGATTGATGATTTTGGCCGAATGTCCGTTTTTGGATCTATAGAACCTAGATTGCCTCGTTGCCGGTTTCCCCGGTACGAATGCGGATGGCCTGTTCTACAGAAGAGATGAAGATCTTGCCGTCGCCAATGCGACCTGTTTGAGCCGCTTTTTGTATGGCTTCAATCGCTGCATCGACCTGTTCGTCAGCCAGAATCACTTCAACTTTCACTTTGGGAAGAAAGTCGACCACATATTCGGCGCCGCGATACAGCTCTGTATGGCCCTTTTGCCGCCCAAATCCTTTGGCTTCGATGACGGTAATGCCTTGCAGACCAACTTCCTGCAAGGCTTCTTTTACTTCATCCAGCTTGAAGGGCTTGATGATTGCCTCAATCTTCTTCATGGCATTCAGGCTCCCGATAGACCCGATTGGGTTCTTTGCTTGATCTGTTTGGCATCACCTTGCTCTGCGTTTCTCACCAAAATTTTGGATTGGATCCGTCATTTTGAACGATGAAATTTTGTGCAAGCCTGTTGCCAACTCAATTTGGGCACATAAAAGCAGAGTTTTTTGGGGTAAACCAGTGCCAGAAGGTCGAATTATCAGGCAAAATGGGGAAAGATTGTGGTGCAAAAATAAGCAAATGCATAAAAAATAGCCAATCGAAACGTGAGCTCATAAATGTGATGGATTTGGCGTTTAGATGGCCGCGCCCTCGCTTTGTCATCATCATTGGTGGTAGGCGGCAAGGTGCAAAGAAGAGTGTTCGAATGGGCAACCAGCCCATCCTTCACACTTTTTCGCGCGATAGAGGGCCATTTAAGCGCCAAATGCACCAGATTTATGAGTCTGCGTCCTAATCACATATGGAACCGAAATAAGTATTATTGATTGGATATCTATTTTCAGGAGGCTATTATGCAGGGACGTGTTGCAGCGCCGATTGTCTTGAGTGATGAAGAACGGAGTTGTCTTGAAGGGGAGCTCAGACACCACAAAGTCTCTCGGTCTCTTTCCGACCGGTGCCGCATGATTTTACTCTGCGCCGTTGGTATCAGCGTACCAGACCATTCCTCAACAACCATGATCAATGCCTCCCTATAGAGACAAAGAATCACAATAAAGAACAATATGCAACTGTAGTACTAGGTGTTTGATCCCAGATTTTGATGGTGCAATATTTTTCATTGAATGGAAGGAAGCACTATGGGACAGATTGGGCTGAGACGGAACATTGATTCACTAAAGTGTCGGCTAGTGCTTCGATGACACTATTGACGAGTGGTTGATTTTAGCGTCTGGCGATGTCGCCAAGAGGTGCCTAAATTCTGATGCAACAAAATCCGAAGCCTGGCTAACCTCTGCAATCATGTCTGCAGGAGCATCCATCGCCTGGTCGAGTTCAGTATGCAAATCTGCAGCCATCACAAATGATGACATAAGTTCAACAGCATCTCGAAGCTTCTTGAGATTGGGTGCCGACATGGGAGGAGCATTTAGAACGAGGCCAGGAGCTTCAAACTTGACGTCTTCTTGCGCCAATCTTTCTTCGATCACGACGACTTTCGCTCTGAGATAAGCGTATGAAATATTTTCAAGGAGAGCTTCGATATCTGATTGTTCGCGAACACCGCCAATCCATGCGCGATAGTCGCCAGGCGATCCGGGAAAAGCGTTCACATATCGTGCGACATCCAAACCTGGTTCGTGCCAGCCGTTAGGATGGGTGATCCCTTGGTAACCAAGCAGCTGCTTCGAAAGCGCAACGATTCTGGCGTGGGTTACCGGGTCGGTGATGTCAGGATCGTTTACTCTCAATAGCGTTACAGCCGCGCCACGCCTATTAGGATTCTCTACGCTGGCTTGCAGCAGAGTTTGGCCTTTCAGCCAGAAATCAATCGCTGCGCGGTTGGATACCGATCTTGCATTCATCGCCAGTACGGACCCGACCGACTGTTCGGTCTTCAACAGGTTGTATGTTGTTTCGGCAAATGCGAGGCATGCATAAGTGTTGATCACCCCTCCGGTCATTTTGTCTTCCGCAGCGTCGTAAAACGGGCCTAAAGCGGTTGTTTTTTTTCCGTTTACCGGCCGCGACGGGTCTTCCGGTACGGCCAGCTTCAATTGTCGGGGAATTGGCCATGCCGGTCTGTTTTGATTTTCTTCGAT
>JAOXSH010000063.1 GCA_025800145.1 Cohaesibacter sp. | reverse complement strand
AAGACAATTCAATGAGGCGCGCCCTAGAAAGACGACGCAGCTCAGTGAGCCATTTCAAGGCACCGAAGGCCGGTTTTATTGGCTTCCTGGACTGCGTCGCTCTTGCTTTGTGGTCAACCAGACCATGGCAGCAAAAGCTTCTTACCAGAAAGCCAATAAAATCCGGTCATATGGGTTAATCTTTCGTGCCGTTGGTATAAAATATTGAGTGTTTTTGTATCCCGCTCGCCTTGCGCAATTTTTTGTGCCCGCTGCGCTAAGTTATTATGCCTTTGTAAATGTGTTCGAACGCCTTTACTGCTTGCCAATAATGCAAGATTTCTGGAAAAAGCAGTGATATTGCATCCGACCTGTGAAACCCGCGATTTTGGTAAAACGCAGGCAACGCTTGTGTCGACACGTGTGCAGATTGACCTGATGCCGTGCCGTCTTTCGGTCAATTCTGTATCAGCTTTTTTGTCTGTTACTTCGTTTATATTCTTCAACCAATTTGATTAATAAGTCTACTGCCTCGCTTGAGAATAGGTGCATATAGCCTTCATCCGTCAGGAAGTTACCATCTTTTTCTGCGTCTTCTACGCCGAAGATATGATGTGCGATATCCCGCAAGTTCTTTAAAGGCATTGTAAGTGCTTAACCTTTTTTCAATGATACATGTGCAATTATATGTTGTGTTTTGTTGCGCAGAAAGTGTATAAATTGTATAATCCCTACATAAATTTGACATGGTTTGGGTGTATCTCTGGGTAGCAGAATAATGAAATTTTCTCTTGCGAAGCTTGATTTGCTGGGATAAAGGTGCCACGTTCTTCGAGAAAATAGCCTGTAAGGCTTTAGAAAATGATCTTAAGGATCTTCCAAATCATATAGTGATGGATCTGATTATGAGTGCTCTTGTGACGCTGAAAAGAGTTGAGGTTGAAAAAAATAACCTCAAAGAAGCGGAAGATAAATATGTAGAAATGGATGCGAATGATAGCGTTCCCGCTTTCATGATGGATGCTCTGAAATCAGCACGTCGTGATCGTATGAAGTCTGCATATAAGAATAGTGTCGGTGCCCCTGCCTGACTTGCTTTTATTGAGCTCCATTAAGTTTTACGGTTTAAGAGGGTCCGCACGGCGGGCCTTTTTGTTTACTGGCCTGCTTTTGTATAAAGATGTTAGCGATAAGCGTGTCTTTTGAAAAGCAGTTCAGTGTTTCTTCGAGCAAGTTATAATATCCAAACCTCCTGTTAGGGCGGTCAATAGGGTAGTTATATGTGCAATAATATCACACCTGACTCATGCGCCCTGCAAGCTTTTTGTCGCCAAAGCAGAAAGGGTGTGTTGTCATCTTTTTAGGTGGTTGGCTTGCATTATGAGGCGAGATATTGCGTTTTCCAGTTGAGGCACTCCTGATAGGATTGCTGGCTTTCAAAGCGGGTATGCGGCCAGTCGCTGCCCCAGATGAGGTGATCGGGGCCAATTGCTTGATATAGGTGGTCAAACACTGGCTGTATTTGTTGTGCGGCGTTGGATGACGAGCTTGTTGGAAATATTCTGTAAGGAGCCGAGCATTTGACAAATAATCTGTCTTTGGGGGCGTCTGACAGGGTTTTCATGCTGTCACATTGCAGCACTTTGAAGGCATCGGGCAGCCCAAAATGATCGACAACGACAGTGTGGCTCCAATCGAGCAACTGGTTGAGAGGGGAGCGTAGGCGCGGCCCTTCGCAATGCAGCTCTACATGCCAGCCAATTTGATCGGTCAAGCGCACAAGGCGCTCCCAAGATGAGAGATCATTCACGTCACCATCAGACATGCCGACAAGATTAAGCCTTATTCCGATGACACCTCTTTGACTGAGATTCTCCAAAAAGGGCTTATCGATCGGCCTTTCTGTTGGGTCAAGCACGATGACGGCTTTGAAGGTAAGGCCGCTTTCTCTGGCCATAGAAGCCATCTGATTCAGCATATAGCTGTTTTCGGTGCCCAGAAAACTTGGTTGTACCAAAAGAGCGCCATCAAGATTGTGTTGTTTTAGACGTGCGCAATAGGCCTCTGGTTCGGCATGGTAATCGGGTGTATAGCGCCTTGGAGATGTCATGGGCAGGTCAGAGCGAAAGATGTGAGCATGGCCGTCAAATTGCCCGATCAGGTCGCCCATCAAGCGATTGGTGCCGGACAATTCCTGCCTCTCTGATCGGGTCATTTTCTGAGTCATGGCATCCTCCTTGCCGATATTCTGTCTTGGATAACAAGATCTTCTGAGAGTCTTTAATTTTCGTTAGATGCGTCTCACATGCTCATCTGATGAGGCTGGAAAATTGTCGCTTGACTTATATGCTTCTATATAGAACTATAGAAACAACAGAAAGGCAAGAGGCAACATGAACGCGCAGCCCTTATCCGGTGATCAAAGACTGCCCATCTATCAGCGTTTGGCGGATATATTGCGCCGGGATGTGACTGAGGGGCGGTTGCGCCCGGGCGATCGAGTGCCGTCTGACAATGAATTGTCCCATGCCTATGAGCTGTCCCCTGGTACTGTGCGCAAGGCATTGGATCTTCTTGTCCAAGAGGATTTGTTCGAGCGCTTTCATGGTCGCGGCACTTTTGTGAGGCGCCCGTCCTTTGACGCTTCTCTCTTTCGCTTCTTTCGCTTCAGAACGCCTGATGGCACCAAGTCGGTTCCCGAGGGGCGTATCTTGCGCCGGACGAGGGAAAAAGTGCCAAGCTATATTGCGCGACAGCTCAAGATCCCTGAAGGTGATGCTGCCATTTCTATGAGCCGTCTGCGCTTGATTGATGATGTGCCGATTGTGGCCGAAGAAATTTGGCTGCCTTTGCAGCGCTTTGAGGCGTTTCTTGATATCTTGACCGAAGATGTCGGCAACCTGCTTTATCCCGTTTATGACGAGGTTTGTGGTCAGTTGATTGCCAAGGCTGAAGAAAGCCTTACAGCAGAAGCTGCAAGCGCGGAAACTGCACGCCTGTTGCGCATTGAAACGGGTAGCCCTGTCATGATGATTGATCGTCTGGCCAAGGGCTATGATGGCACACCAATGGAATGGCGTCGCTCTCGTGGGCGGGCCGATCTGTTCCACTATCACACTGAAATTCGCTGAGTTTATCTAGTTCTGGGAGGAAACCATGCAACTCGTGAAATCTTTCGGCCTTGCCTTGCTAGGCGCAACGCTTCTCTGCGCTCCAGCTTTTGCCGCTCCTGTTGAAGTGCGCATTGCTAGCCATGTTTCGGCCTTCTCACCCCTGCATGCTCAGTCGGAGTTGTTTGCAGCCGAGATTGAAAAACGCCTGCCTGGTCAGTTTGTGTTTAAATTGTTCCCCGGTGGTCAATTGGGTAAGGAAAAAGACCTGATGACCAATGTGCAAGCCGGATCCATTGAAATGATCAATGTAGCTTCTGGCGTTATGAAACTGGACAAGAAACTTGGCGTTTTTGATCTTCCCTGGCTCTTCACGGACCGCGACCATGTGAAACGCGCGATGAAAGCAGGCCTAGAGGATGCCATCCGTACCCGCATTGAGGAGGTTGGCAAGCTCAAGGTTATCGGCGTTTATGAGAATGGCTTTCGTCATGTCATTAATACAGAGCGGGCGGTTAAAGAGCCGTTCGATCTGGAGGGTCTGAAAATCCGTATTTCCGGCGGCAAATTCCGTCAAGGTGTTTTCCAGCAGATGGGCGCAACGCCCCAGAAGGTGTCTTGGGGTGAAACCTTCACCGCCCTGCAATCCGGTGTTGTCGATGGGGCGGAAGCTGCCACTTATGGCTTTTATGAGCAGAAACATTTTGAAGTTGCCAAGCATTTGTCCCTAACCGGCCATGTTTATACTCCGTCTTTCCTGCTGGCCTCGAACAAATTCTATGACAGTTTGAGCGATAAGCAGAAAAAGGCCTTTGCAGAGGCAGGCAAGGCGATCACCGATGCAGCTTATGAGATGTCGGCTTCTCTTGAGACAAAATATTTCGAGGAGATGAAGGGCAAATTGCAGATTAACAAGGTTGATCTTGATGCTTTCAAAAAGGCAACTGAAAAGAGCTATGATCAATATGTCAAAAGTCAGGGGGATGACTATCTGATGATTATACGCAACGCGACAAATTGATCATGCTGCGTCTTCTGGACAAAATTGTTGAAGCTATGGCGGTGCTTATCTTCGCCATATCTTCGGCTTTTGTTTTCCTCAATGTTGTCAATCGTTATTTGGTGCTTGGCTTGCTGCGCGACTGGGCCAAAACCAATGAGGCCATGCGGCCTTTTTATTTCTGGGTGCGGGATTTGTTTGGCAATATCGTTGTGACAGCCGATGAAGTGCCCGGTTTTTTGTTGGTGTGGGTTGCCTTTTTGGGGGCTTATCTCACCATGCGGCGGGAGGGGCATATCGCTTTTGAATTGATTGAGGAAAGTTTGCCCAGGCTTGGGCGACGCCTTTTGCGCGGCGCCAATACAGTCTTGATCAGTGGATTTTTGGTGTTGCTGTTATGGCAATCGGTTCGCATGATCGGTGTTGCTGGCGCGACAGAGATTGAGACGGCAGACATTGCGCAAGGTTGGTTCATGTTGATTATGCCGCTTGCCGCTATTCTGCTTCTTATTGCCACCGTTCAACGCTTTTTCGATCACTATAAACAAGACGATGGGAGAGAGTGACCATGGCCTGGATTGTTGTCGTCCTGCTCCTGATGCTCATTTTGATTGGCACACCCATCGGCTTTGCCCTGATGATTTCGGCTGCCATTGCCATGGCAATTTCTGACATTGATCTCATTATGGCGCCGATCCAGATGTTTTCCGGTGTCAACAAAGTGGTTCTGCTGGCTATCCCGCTTTTCATCTTTATGGGAGAATTGATGGGGGCCACCTCGATCTCTGAGCGTATTATCTCTTTGGCACGTGCCTTGGTGGGGTGGATGCGTGGTGGTTTGGCCCATGTGAATGTGGTGACATCCATGTTTATGGCGGAAATGTCGGGCTCGGCTGTGGCAGATGCGGCAGTGATGAGCAAGATTTTCGTGCCTTCCATGGAAAAACAGGGCTATCCGAAAAGCTTTGCTGCTGCCGTGACTGCCACCAGCGCCACGCTGGGGATCATTATTCCCCCTTCCATTCCTATGGTGCTTTATGGCGTGACCACAAATACTTCTATTAAGGATTTGTTTGTCGCTGGTATCATTCCCGGTTTGCTGCTGGGCGGTGCCTTCATGCTCACATCCTATATTTTTGCTCGCAAAGAAGGCCATCCGGTTGATGAGCGCTTTGAAGTGACGCGGCTTGGCAAGGCATTTGTTGGTGCATTGGTGCCGCTTCTGATCCCGGTATTGGTTGTTGGTGGTTTGATTGGCGGCTTTGTCACACCAACCGAAGCGGCAACGCTCGGCGTTGTTGCTGCGCTGATTTATGGTTGGCCGATCCGTCGGGATCTCACTCTCAAAGCTGTCTATGCGCTGGGTTCCACAACCGTGCGGCAAACCTCCGTCGTTATGATGATTATTGCCGGTTCTGCGGTGCTAGGGCAGTTCCTTGCCAATGAGCAGATCCCCCAGCAGATCGCCTCCGGCCTTGGTGCGTTGACCGAAAATTTCGTGTTGCGTATGTTGCTGATCAATGTCTTTTTGCTGTTCTTGGGCATGTTCCTTCATGCCTCCGCCGCCATTATCGTGGTGGTGCCTATGCTGTTGCCTCTGGCGCAGGAAATGGGCATTGATCCTGTTCATTTCGGGGTGATTGTTTGCCTCAATTTAGGCATTGGTCAACAGACCCCACCCGTTGCCTCTGTGTTGCTGACAGTTTGTTCCGTCACTGGACTAAAGGTGGAGCAGGTGATGGGCTATTGCAAATGGTTCATCTTGGCCATGTTCGTCACCTTAATGATTGTCGCCTTCATTCCCCCAACAGCCCTGGCAACAGCCCTGGCAACAACTCTGCTAACTGGCCCCTGATAGGTGCTGAACACACTATAAAGGCTATGTATGTCAAAGGCTATGTATGTCGTTGATATCCGTTTCATAGCACTGGCTCAAAAGCCTTTTTCAAAACAGGCTTTTGATTTGGCGTGCTTTGTGCTATTTTGGAATTTTTAATCAGGCACTTAGGCTTAGGGCTCATTAATTTGGGCTATTCTGTTTGTCATGAAGCGTTCAGATAGAAGAACCAAGAACAGATAAGTCCTATCCTTTGGACGTTTAAATGGCCGCGCTCTCGCTTTGTCATCCCCTTTGGGTTGGTGGGCGGCAAGGTGCAAAAAGAGTGTTTGAACGGGCAACCAGCCCATCCTTCATACTTTTTCGTGCGATATCGGGCCATTTAAGCGCCAAATACGCCAGATTTATAAGTTTACGTCCTAATCGTTAACAGGCACTCTTGCCAGTAAAAGCCTGATTTAAAAGTCCTGAGCCAGCCCTCTCCCCCTTTTCAGACCGCCCATGAGGGTACCATGACGGGTGGTCTGCCAGGGGGAGAGGGCTGGATATGCAGCCTAAAAGTCTCACTCGGAGACTTTTAAATCGGGCACTCATACCAACGGCATAAGATAAGAGTTTGCGATCAAGATCGTCAATTTTTGAAAGGTTCAGACCTTAGTGCCTCGGAATTTATATAACTCTGCTCTCAGAACTGATTGAGGCAAGGCGTATAATGCCAACGCTGAAACTGACAATCATGTGTCATCGTCTTTGCTATGGTGCCCAATAAGTTTGGCCAAAGGCATGGCTGTTAGGCCATGAAGCAGGATCGAGAGACCCACAGTTAAAGACACACAAGCCAGCAGCTCCTCTTCCCCTGGAAAATCGAATTGCTCCATCATCAAAAGCGTGAACAGGATTGAGGCCAATCCTCGTGGCCCGAACCAGCCCAGAAACAGCTTTTCTTTTGTTGATAATCCACTGCGCGTCAGCGCAAGAAAGATAGGTGTTATACGCACAAGGGTGAGAAATAGAATTGCCAGTATGATTGTGGTCATGCTCACATGCGCAAGACCATTGGGCAAAAGGAAAGCTCCAAAAACAAGGAAAGCTGCCATAGACAGCAATTGTCCTGCCCCTGCCATAAATTCGCTGATAAAATGAATATTGTGGCGATAAGAATTGCCAAAAACCATGCCAGAGATAAAGGCTGCAACAAAGCCATTGCCGTGAATGGATAGCGCTAACAGATAAGCTGCAAAGGCAGTGACCAGAAAGACGATTGCCCCTGAGGCTTCTTGCATCAAATCGCGGTTCTGCGCCCAATTCATGGCTTTGGCCACAAACCAGCCTATGCCCAGCCCGGCCAAAAGCCCCAGCAGGACCTCCTTTAAAGCCGTCATTGCCAAAATATCGGCATCCGCCTCTATCAAAGACATTGAGGCCAGCATCGCACCGCTCAGAACAAAGGGCAGAACCAAGCCATCATTCAGTCCACTTTCTACATTGATCGTCTGGCCCAAACGGTCGGGCACTTGGGGGCTAGAGACCACCGATTGAGCAAGGGCTGCATCGGTGGGGGTGAGCACTGCGGCGGCCAGCAGCGCAACAGCAAAGCCTGATCCCGGATTTAATAAAAGAACCATTGCAGTGCCAAAGGCGATTGTCAGTGGCCCACCAATCACCAGCATCCGCGCGGGATATTGCCAATTCATCACAAGTTTTCGAAAGCGCACATGGCTGGCATCCGCAAATAACACGAGGATGAGAGTTACTTCAGCCAATCTTTTTGTACCCTCAAGTATAAGGTCATCTGACAGCACCGTATGAAGAGGCTCTGACAGCGCAAATCCAAGGCCGGTAAAGATGATTGGCAAGGTCAAAGGACTGCGCATAATCACTTTGCTGAATAATGAATAGCCAGCGAAGATCGAAAGAATGATCAGAAAAATCCATGTCATTGACGTTCCTCCTGCGCTGGCACGACTTGAACCTGCAAAAGATGTTTATATTGCTTTCGGAGCTTGGCCAATTTTGGTTCGATATAGGTTTTGCAGAAAGGCTTTTCGGGCTTTGATTGATAATAATTATGAAAGCGCTCATCAGATGGTTTGAAACCGCGATGCATCAAAATCTGGGTGATGAAGTGAATCTGTGTTTTTTTGCTAAGGTCAGCGACAATTTTTTCGCAGTCTTTTTTCTGATCCCTATCCAGCACATAGACAGCGCTGCGATATTTATCCCGCATTTTATGCGAAGATGCACTGGCATGGGTGGTCAGATGCACCATAATTAGATCGCGCGTAGAAATCACATCGGGGTCAAAGTCCAGCTCCACCGCTTCGGACCAGCTATCAAAAGGGCTATCTGATTGAATGAAACCCTGAGATACCGCGCGCACCCCCATCAATGGCTGGAAAACCGCTTCTGTGCACCAGTGGCACCCACCACCAAAGCCAATCAAAGCCACTCTGCCCCTCCTCGATCGATGCTTACACCCAATTTATGGCCACTATAGACCATTTAAGCCCTCACCTATTCATCACTTTGTCGAGATCGTGACTGGCACATATTAGGCTCTGGCCATGCTGTCCTGGTTTGATGGCATTGTGCTGATGTCAGATAAGAGCGTCTTGCGCGTTTGTCCTCTTCTTCCCTTGCCTTGCTTGCAGTGCTTGCCCTGCATTACACTTTGATCGCTTCAGATCAGAGTTCATCCATCAAATCGCTACCGGCCAGAAATTGAAGAGATGAATCTCTGATTTCGCTCATTTTTCCGTCTCAGTGTCAATGATCATTCAAAACTGACCCGCCTTCAGCCTTTAAAATTGACCCACCCTTTTGCTGTTTAATGCGGCCATTTCAGGCCGCGTTTGTTGCGAAGGCTTGTCCATACCCGCGTAGTGCAGTGGCCCCCACAGCAGACGGAGCGGAGCGGGGCTGTGGTCAAGCCGGGGGC
>JAOXSH010000056.1 GCA_025800145.1 Cohaesibacter sp. | reverse complement strand
CAGAGCCTTGAAAAGACAAAGAGGAGGCCAGCCCTGTTCGCCCTTGGTTGACGAGGAGATGTCCCCCATAAGGGCATCAGCAACATCCCAATCTATCAGGCTGGCTAGTTCATCTAGATCTGTTGGGATCCGACGTTCTGTGCCGAACATCTCTTCCTGTCCTATGATCCGACGAACCATCTTTCTGCCTCCAAAATAAACCCGAGAAGCCAATTGAATCAAAGAATAATTCGCGCGTCAAATCACCATCCACACACAGGTCTCCTAAGACTAAAAAAACACCAAAAATCCATCATCAGTCTGTTCGACCCTTGTCGGCTCTGTCTCATATATTCTATGCACATGGACGGGATTGAATGACATATGAGAGCCAGAATGAGTGAGTTTTGCGAAACCATTGTGATCGGAGCAGGCATTGTTGGCCTTGCCATTGCTCGTAAACTCAGCCAGTTGGGCCATGATGTGATCATCATCGAGGCGGAAGATCAAATTGGCTCTCAAACATCGGCCCGCAATTCTGAGGTCATACATGCCGGGATCTATTATCCCAAAGGCTCGTTAAAAGCGCGCCTTTGCGTTGCAGGGCGCGATCTGCTCTATGATTATTGCCAAAGCCATAATATTGGCTGCCAGAAAATTGGCAAATTGATCGTCGCCACTTCGATGGACCACATGAGCAATTTGCACGCTATACAATCCAAAGCACAAGAGAATGGCGTGCAGGATTTGCAATGCCTCTCAAAGAGCGAAGCGCAAGCAATGGAGCCAGCCCTCAAGAGCTGCGGCGCGCTTTATTCTCCCTCAACAGGCATTATAGATTCCCATGCTTTGATGTTGGCTTTGTTGGGCGATGCAGAGGCCAAAGGCGCTATGCTGTGCCTCAATACCCCGGTTCTGAAAATAGAAACCAAGCCAAACGGCTTTCAAGTCGCAACCGGTGGGGAAACGCCCTTCACGCTTGAATGCAAAAATCTGATCAATGCCGCAGGCCACGGGGCAATAAAATTGGCCAAAACCATGAGATTGGCCAAAACCATGAGAGATGGGCAAAAAGATACTTGTCGCTCCTATCATCTGCCCAAAGCCTATCTTGCCAAAGGAAGCTATTTTCAACTGGCAGGCAAAGCACCTTTCAAGCATCTGATTTATCCCGTGCCAGAACCCGGCGGCCTTGGGGTGCATTTGACACTGGATCTCGCCGGACAAGCCAAATTTGGCCCCGATGTTGAATGGACCGAGCAGATGGATAGCAAAGTATATGAAGAGCGTTCAAAGAGCTTTTATCAGGCCATTCGCACCTATTGGCCTGATCTGCAAGAGGGCTGTCTGATGCCCGATTATGCAGGCTTTCGCCCCAAAATTTCTGGACCCACAGAAACAGCAGCCGATTTTGCCATTCATGGCTCCTCAGACCATGGAATAGAGGGATATATCGGTCTCTATGGCATAGAATCGCCGGGCCTGACCTCATGTCTTGCAATCGCCAATCATGTGGCAGTGCAGCTGAAAGGCGCGTGACCCGGCTATGAGGCTACGTCTTAATGATCAGATTTATGCACGAAATGATGATCCAGCCCTGTCTCATAGTCCAGTCCCTCGCGGGTGAGGACGATTGGCGGGATGTCACGGCTTTGCACAAGTCCTTTGCGGGCCAATGCTGTCCAAACGGCACGATTGGAGAAGCCGGTCGCATCAGCTGAAGCAACCACAAATTCGCCCACATGCATATGATCACCATGGGCATGGGGCAGGGAGGTAAGAGTGATACTGCCATCGTCTCCCCATGCCTTTTCTGGTTGGCTGCGTGCCATAATTTGGGTCAGAACAAGGGTTTTAAGCTGTAATTTATTCAGCTTCAGAGGATTGGCTTTCATGACATATCCTTATTGAACAGAGATTGCGCAACAATAGGAGGCAACAGCCTGATAATCAATGCCTGAGCAGGCGTAAGGCATTGCCAACCACCAACAAAGATGTACCGACATCAGCAACAATCGCCCCCCACATGCTGGCCAGTCCTGAAAGGGTTAAAGAAACGAATACAGCCTTTATCACCAGCGAGAAAAGAATATTTTGCTTGATAATGCCAAGCGTGCGACGAGACTGGCCAATCATCCATGGCAATTTGCCAATATCATCACTCATAAGCGCCATATCGGCGGTCTCAATGGCAGCGTCTGAGCCAACAGCCCCCATGGCAATGCCAAAGCTTGCTCGTGCCATGGCGGGGGCGTCATTGACCCCGTCCCCCACCATAGCCACCACCTTATGATCAGCCATCAGCGCTTCAATTGCATCCACTTTTTGCTCAGGCAGCAAATTGGCATAAACCTGATCAATGCCAACGGATCGCGCAACGGCTTTGGCCGTTTGCTCATTATCGCCGGTTAGCATGGCAATCGTTTTGACGCCTTGTGCATGAAGCGCATCAATCACATTGCGTGCATCATCCCGAATGGCATCAGCCAAAGCCAACAGGCCCATAATTCCATCCTCATGCCCCACCACAATGGCGGTCTGGCCTTTGGCTTGCAAATCGGCAATCATGTCTTCAATCATTGGCGTCATAAGACCTTTTTCATTCCCATAACGTGGCGAGCCAAGCCAATAAGCGCGTCCATCAATCAAGCCCTGAACACCACGACCGGGAAGAGCCTGCACCTCATCAACACGTGCCAAAATCAGACCATCCTGTTTGGCTTTTGCCAGAATAGCGCGGGCAAGAGGGTGGGAGGAGTGTGCCTCCAAACTCGCGGCAATTTGCAAAAGCTCACGCGCATGTGCCAGACCAAAAGCGATCAAATCCTGCACTTCCGGCTCCCCGCGGGTCAGGGTGCCGGTTTTGTCCAGAGCGATTGCCTCCAGTTTAGCCGGCAATTCCATAAAACCACCCCCTTTAACAAGAACACCATGCCGGGCGGAGGCGGTAAGGGCGGCCACAATTGCAACAGGGGTTGAAATCACCAAAGCGCAAGGACAGGCAATGACTAGCAAAACCAGCGCATTATAAAACCAGTCTGCCCATTGACCGCCAAGCACAAGAGGCGGCAGCAAAAACACCAACAGGGCCAAGACCATCACCACGGGCGTATAAATTTTGGCAAAGCGCTCCACCCATTGTTCCACATCAGCCCGTTTGGAATGCGAATCCTGAACCATAGTGATGATGCGCGACAAGACGGTATCATGGGCCGCTTTGGTGGCTTGAACGGTCAAACTGCCATCACCATTAATCGTGCCTGCAAAGATCTCATCGCCTTCTTCTTTGGCAACGGGAATGCTTTCACCGGTAATGGGTGCCTGATCAAGAGCACTGCGACCGGACAGGATCAGACCATCCAAAGGCACCCGATCCCCACCGCGTATAATGAAGCTATCGCCGGGCAGGATCTGTTCGGCTGGCACAAGCCGCTCACTGCCATCTGCCTCCAGCTTCAAGGCTTGTTGTGGCGCAAGACTGAGAAGAGCGGAAATAGCGGTGCGTGCGCGCCCAACGCTCCATGCCTCAAGTGTGAGAGACAAAGCAAACAGAAGGGCAACCGTCGCCGCTTCAAAAAATTCTCCAATCACCATTGCCCCAACCACGGCTACCATCATCAATAAATTCATATCTGGAGAAAGACGACGAATGGAAAAGAAAGCCTTTGGGGCCACATAGCGCGCACCAAGCACGGCAGCACTCACATAAAACGCCATTTCGATGAGGGGCATGGCGTTGCCTTCATGGCCTGCAAACAGGCTCAGAAGGCCTCCACCGTCCTTTTCGAACAAATGAAAAAGCAAACCGCCCAGCCATGCCAGAGCACTGCCCAGAGTGAAGAGCTTGAGGCGAGACAGCTGCACGGAGCGCTCCTGATCAGCTGTCTCCTTGTCCCATTTTGTTGCGCTCAGGCCGGTTTTGTCCACCGCGTCAATCAGGACGGCATCAGAAATAGCCTTGGCACCATCCAGAACAACCATGCGGCCATTGAGCAAATCAAATCCCAAATAATCTGCCCCACCGACAAGCGGCCCAATTTGAGCTTTGAGCATGGTAACTTCTTCGGCACAGCACATGCCAATCACCTGAAAAGAGCGGCCTTGCGGGCTTGTTTTTGGATTATCATGAGTATATCCGTGATGGTGCTTATGCGTCTCTGGCTTGTCATCTTTTTTGCTGCAACAACCGGAAGAAGAGAAGACAGGCTTAACGGCTGCTTGGGAAGCGCAGCAGCTTTTGAGATCAGACGGGACAGAATCAACCATTGCATTTGCCTTCCAGCAACAAAACGACATAAAAATAGTATGGCTGATGGCACGTTTACGGCCTCTAGTGGCTAGAGCTTCAAGAGCAAAGGCAAAAAAAGTCACAGACCTGTTGATTTTATGCTGCGCAAGGGCAACTTATAGAGAAGAAATGAAGCAAAAAACCGGACAGAGTCCATGCTGACCATTGGTGAATTATCGCGCAGAACAGGCACCAAGGTGCCCACCATTCGCTATTATGAAAAAATCGATTTGCTGGAAGAGCCAGAGCGCAGCGAAGGCGGACAGCGCCGCTATGATGCCAAGGCAATGGAGCGCCTGACTTTCATTCGCCATGCCCGTGATATGGGTTTTGGGCTGGATGCTATCCGCGCCTTGCTGGATTTAACACGCCATCCCGATGCGTCTTGCGAGACTGCCGATCAATTGGCCATTCAACAATTGGAATTGGTCAATCAGCATATAGCCAGATTGCAAGCTCTGAAAAAAGAGCTGGAGAATATGATTGGCGGATGCAGCCATCATGATGTTGCCAATTGCCGGATCTTAGAGGTTTTGAACAATCATGATCAATGTCTTGGCGATCATGTGAAAATCGATAAACGCCTTGACCACTAGAGCATATTTTTCGAAAAGTGTGTGCGGTTTTCGGACAAAAATATGCTTAGAAACAAAGACTAGAGCATTTTGAATAACGACGTGTTTATTCAAAATTCTCTAGCCCACAAAGGTGCTCAGCCCTTTGGACTGCGAGGCAGGATAAAGGTCAATTGCAATCACAAAATATCCGCTGCAATAAAACTGTCATGAGAAACTTTTAGGTGTGTCCTTGAGGAACAACGGGAGTTCATCATGAAAAAGTCTTTTCTCACCTTTGCTGCGGTGCTGATGTCCAGCACAGTTGCTTTTGCTGATGGCCATATGCCACAGAAATCCAATGAATGGTACAAGAATGCCCAAACCGCTTTGAAAGAGCGCATGGCCGTTCAGCCAATTACCAAGCGCGCCAAAAATGTGATCATCTTGATTGCAGATGGCAATGGGGTTGGCACCAATTATGCGACCCGTGTCTATCAGGGTCAGACAATGGGCAAATTGGGCGAAGAGCATGTTCTTGCTCACGAAAATTTCCCGCATCTTGGCCTTGTCAAAACCTATAATGTCAACGCCCAAACCCCGGATTCTGCCGGAACAGGCACCGCGATGCATTCCGGTGTCAAAACCAAGGCAGGCGTTATTGGGGTGGATGAAAGCCTGAACCGTGGGGATTGCTCGCAAGTGGAAGGGGCAAAAGTTGCCACCATCGCAGAATTGCTGACAAAGCAGGGCAAATCTGTTGGCGTTATCTCCACAGCTCGTCTCACCCACGCGACCCCGGCATCTGCCTATGCACATTCTGCTGATCGTAACTTTGAAGACAATTCAAAGCTGCCAGAAGGCTGCACCCAAAAAGATATCGCAACCCAGCTGATGGACGCGATGAAGGCTGGCACTGTTGATGTTGCATTCGGTGGCGGTCGTCGCCACTTCATCCCCAAAGCGATGAAGGATCAGGAAGGTAAAAGTGGCAAACGCACCGATGATAAAAATCTCATCAAAGAGCTGGAAGCTGCTGGCGCACGTTATGTCTGGAATGAGGAAAGCTTCAAGGCGCTGGATCTGAAATCCGACAAGCCAATCATCGGCCTGTTTGAAAGCTCCCATATGAAATATGAGCATGACCGGGCAGGCGAGCCTTCTTTGGCACAAATGACAGAAGCGGCAATCAAGGCGTTGCAAGGCAACGAAAAAGGCTTCTTCCTGTCCATCGAAGCAGGCCGTGTGGACCATGCCAACCATGACGGCAATGCTCATCGCGTTGTCACCGATGGTATCGCCTTCGCACAAGCGGTTGCCAAAGCGGCTGACTTGACCTCGCCAGAAGATACTCTGATCATTGTTACTGCCGATCACGAACATGCCATTGCCTTTAACGGCTATTGCGGTCGCGGGAATCCGATCACAGGCATTTGCATGGGCATCGATAAAAATGGTGTGAAATATTCCGACAAGCCGCAAACCGGCAAAGATGGCAAACCTTACACCGTCATCGGCTACCTCAATGGTGCAGGCTCTGTCTTGCGCGAAGATATGAATTGGGTGGGTGCTCGTGGTGACATCACCATGGAGCAAGCAACGGATCCTGACTATACACAACAGGCTTTGATCCCGCGCTCTTCCGAGACTCATTCTGGCGAAGATGTTGCAGTTTATGCCCGCGGCCCTTGGGCGCATCTGCTCAATGGCACCATTGAGCAAAATTATATCTTCAACGTCATGATGCACGCAGCCAACGCCAAATAAAAGCTGGCTGAACCTAAGCGATAATGGAAGATGGAAATTATTTTGTCTTCCATTTCCAATGAAACAAATGAGGTTGATCTGATGATGGATCGCCGTGATTTTTTAACCAAAAGTGCAATCGCAGCTGCAACAGGGCTCATGTCTGTCTTACCAGGAATGCAGCGCGATGCTCATGCCCAGATCCCCCGCATCAAAATGCGCGAGCTTTATAATAAGGATCTGAGCTTTTCTGACTTTGCCAAAGCTCACGAAGAGCAAACCATTCTGGTCGAAGGCTTTATGGCCCCACCTTTAAAGGCCGAATCCAGTTTTTTCGTCCTCACAAAACGCCCTCTCGCTGTCTGCCCTTTTTGCGAAACAGATGCAGAATGGCCCGATGATATTCTTGCCATCTATACCAAGCGTATTTTGAAAGTCATTCCGTTCAATCAGAAAATTGTCGTCAAGGGACGTTTGGCGCTTGGTTCTTTCAAGGATCCTGAAACCGGCTTTGTCAGCCGTGTGCGAGTTGTGAATGCAAGCTATGAACGGTTCTGATTTTATGGATGAAGGGTCCGAGCCTCACGCAATTCTGACAGTCAAGGATTTGCAGGTGAGGGGAGAGAAAGACCGATTGCTTTTGGATGTGCCGCAGCTGAAGATTTTTCACGGCCAGACCATCGCCATCAAGGGCGCGTCGGGTGCAGGCAAATCAACCTTGCTCTTCGCGCTGGCAGGCTTGGCAGAGCATATGTCCGGCTCAATATGCTGGTCTCTCCCCCAAGCAACCGGCAACAAAGAGAAAAACAATAGAGAGCAGGATATGGTCAAACTCTCCTCTGAAGTGCGTGCGCGTTTCAGACGCGAAACTCTGGGTATGATTTTTCAGGATTTTTTGCTCTTTGAAGAAATGGACGCCCTTGCCAATGCCACTATATCCAACGGCTATATGCCGGGACATAACAAAAAGGCAGTGCAGCAACGCGCCGAGCAGACTTTGCGTCATTTGGGCATCAAGGATATCGCCAAGCGAACCATTGCCAGCTTTTCTGGCGGAGAAAGGCAGCGCGTCGCGATTGCCCGTGCTTTGTCCAATGATCCGCCCATTCTGTTGGCCGACGAGCCAACAGCCAGCCTTGATCGCAGGGCGTCTGATCACTTGATTGAAGATTTGACCGCTCTGGTGCGCAGACAGCACAAAACCCTGATTGTCGTCAGTCATGACATATCCTTATGCGAAAAAATGGATCGCATCCTTGAGGTCACAGACGGCAAAATTACTGAGCGAAACGACAGGGAAAAGCAAAACAGGGAAAGACAAGGCCTCAATCAAGGCAAGGAAGAGGTAGGATCATGAAAGATTTTCTACCGCTCTTCATGCTTGATCTATGGGACGCGCTCTCGCCATTCATGCAGGACAGCCTTTTATTCGCCCTATATTTGATGCCATGCATCATGGTTGGTCTTTATGTCTCGCACGGCTTCAGACCGCTTCCTCTGGTGCGGGCAATGCTGTGGCAATTTCGCTGGACCAGCCTGATGTTCATTGCGTTGATTGCAACCTCTGTGGCGCTTGGGGTAGGGCTTTTGGCCCAAGAGCGGGGGTTGCGTCAAGGCACAGCGAAAGCCGCAGAAAAGTTTGATCTCATCATTGCTGCACCGGGCAGTGAGGTGACCAATGTTCTGGCAGCGGTTTATTTACAACCAACGGATTTGTCGCTCCTTGATGGCAAACTCTATAATGAAATTGCCAATCATGATCATGTCAGTTTTGCAGCCCCCATTGCATTTGGTGACAGCTATCAGGGCGCGCCGGTTGTCGGGACAACATTGGATTTTTTGCAGCATCTCTCCGGTGAATTAAGAAAAGGACGCGCTTTCGAAAAACCCTTTGAAGCAGTGGTAGGAAGCGCGATTGATTTGCCATTGGGCAGTCACTTCACCCCGGCGCATGGCACTGGTCATAGTGCAGAAGCAGACGCCCATGAAGGCGAAGTCTTTCGCATTGTGGGCCGTATGCAACCAACGGGCAGCCCATGGGACAAGGCGATTTTGGTGCCAGTTGAGGCCGTTTGGCTGGTTCATGGCATGGGAACGGGCCATAAACCGCAAGAAGGTGCACGCCTTGGCCCGCCCTTTGATCCAGACTATTTTCCCGGCACGCCCGCCATTTTGGTTAGGGCAGAAGAGCTTTGGGCCAATTATGCGTTGAAATCGGAATTTACCCGCAAAGAGAGTATGGCCATCTTTCCCGGGGCCGTACTGTCCCAATTGCATGCTATTTTGGGGGACATCCGGTCCGTCATGTCCATCATGGCCGTTATCACACAAATTCTGGTGGCCGGGGGTGTCCTGACAGGGCTTGTCATCTTAACCCGCCTCTTTTCCCGACGGTTGGCGCTGTTACGAGCCATCGGTGCGCCAAGACGGTTTGTCTTTTCGATCGTTTGGAGCTTTGCCGCCATTTTGATTGGGGCAGGGGCTGTGTCTGGCTTGGGGTTCGGCTTTGTGACAACGGCTCTTTTGTCAAACATCATCAGTGAGCGCACCGATATCCTGATCAAGGCAAGCCTGCAATGGCCAGAATTTCATTTACTGGCCGGGTTTGTCTCTATCACCATTTTACTGGCTATGATCCCGGCAGGGCTGGCCTTGCTTCGGCCTGCAATCAGGGATTTGCGAGCCTGACGCAAACTGTCTGTCACACAAGGAGAACCAAGATGCAATCCAACAACCTGTTCGCCATGCTGATTGCCAGCGCCCTGTCTCTCACGGCCTTTACAGCCTATGCTGGAAGTGGAGCAAAACATGATCATCATAAGCATGGTGAGCATAAGCATGAGACGCATAAAAGCGAATTTAAGGGCATTCATGCCTTGCATGGCTGGATGCGCGAAAGCCATAAAGGCGAGAATGGATTAGTTTTTGTGGAATTGGACAATCGCTCTGATGCCACGGTGATCTTCAAAGGCGGCGAAGCTAGCAATGCCCAATCGGTGGAGTTGGTTGGATTTCAGCTAAAAGATGGCGCGCCAAAATATCTGCCAATCAACAAGCCTGTGCCCATCAAGGCAGGCCGTCATCTGGATTTAGCCCCAAAGGCGATTGCCTTGCGCTTGAATGCTCTCTCGCAAGATTATCACAAAGGGGAAAGTTTTGAGATGGACTTGGTCTTTGATCGTGGCGAAATGCATGTCACGATTGAAATTGAAGCAGACAATGCCACCCAGCATAGTCATGCCGGCCATAATCACGATTGATAGCCCAAAAGCCGGTTTGAGCCATCGCCACAAAGCCAATCAAACCGGTTTTCTTTTCCCCATGCATTTATGCACATGCTTTGCAAGATGCTTGACGGGCGCAGGCAAAGCCATTAAACGATCCCACACTACCGATAGCGGTGCTTATGATGCCGCATAAATCCTGCTGGGGATTAGTTTAATGGTAGAACAGCGGACTCTGACTCCGTCGGTCCTGGTTCGAGTCCAGGATCCCCAGCCAATGCTTTTTCTCTAAAATATGATCCCTATCAGAGCCTTTCCATTGAGAGGCTGATTGACTTTTGCATCTGTAATACCAACGGCATAAAAGATTACCCCATATGACCGGATTTTATTGGCTTTCTGGTAAGACGCTTTTGCTGCCATGGTCTGGTTGACCACAAAGCAAGAGCGACGAAGTCCAGGAAGCCAATAAAATCCGGTCATATGGGGTAATCTTTCGTGCCGTTGGTATAAAAGAGCGCAAAGAGGAGAGCCGCGCGGCAAAAAAGTAAAAAGCCGTTCGCTTGGCTCTTGCTCTATTTTAGGGGCCTGATAGACTGATTGGCGACATTGATTTTGAATCACACGCTGCGCGCCATGTTTTGTCAACATGAAGCAGCGCAGCAGGAGACGTTAAGTGGCACATGACGCTGACGATCGTCCGAGTGGGCGTCGTACAGCTGTTGAACCTGCGCATTCTTCTGCCAGCAAAAGCAAAGCAGAGGAAAAGAGAAGCGAAAGCAGGTCTCCTGTCACACAAGACGAGAGGACCAGTAAGCGCACGCGTAACGGCAAGCGCCGGTCTTCTGCAAAACGGCAGGAGTCTGAAAGGCTTCACGGCAAATCCGGGTTATCAAACCCTGAAACTGAGCAGGCAGAGCAGCCAAAGTTCAAAGCGCGGCGCCGGAAAGGCAAGCGCAAATCTGGGGTTGTATCCTCAGCCACCCAGCAAAATATGCCTCGCCAGTCAGATAGGACTGGGCGAGACTTTGGTGCTTGGCAGCGGTCAAAGGCAAAGTCTGAGAGCAGTGACGCCCAAATGCAAGGCCAGACACGGCCACAAGCGCAAGCTCATCAGGACCAAACCCAAACAGATGCTCAGCCCCAGAGCGAGCATAGACGCCGGGGCCGCACAGGGCGTAAACGCCAAACGATTGAGGGGCGTCAGCCTAATGATGCATCGCAATCACGCTCAAATCGCCAACAACAAGAGCGCTCACAAAAAGAGCAACCGCAGCAAGATCATAAACAGCAAGAGCAGAGGGAGCGTACGCAATCCCAATCGCATCGCGGATCATCCTATCGCGGCAAAAAGCACGCAAGTGGTGGGTCTCATGGCCCTGCACAGGCAAAAGCACAATTCCATCCAGATCGCACCGTCTATGCCGCGCTTGATTTGGGCACCAACAATTGTCGCTTGCTGGTCGCAGAGCCACATGGCCAGTCTTTTCGCGTGGTGGATTCTTTCTCCCGCATTGTGCGGCTTGGCGAGGGCTTATCCCAAACTGGCCGTTTGAGCAATGAAGCCCAAGAGCGTGCAATTGCCGCGCTGAAAATCTGCAAATCCAAATTGGCCTATCGCAGGGTCAAACGTTTCCGCCTGATCGCAACAGAAGCCTGCCGTCGGGCACTGAATGGCGGCACGTTCTTGCATCGCGTCTATAAAGAAACCGGCCTGAAACTGGAAATCGTCAATCGCGAAACAGAGGCCCGCCTTGCTGTGGCTGGCTGTGCCTCATTGGTCCATCCAGAGGCCGAAGGTGTGGTCTTGTTTGATATTGGTGGCGGCTCGTCAGAAATTGTCTGGCTGGATCTAGACAAAATTGCAGAAGAAGAAAAACAGCCATTACCCGGCGAAAAGCGCAATCGGCAAACCCGTCGCGCCATGCGCCGCTTGTCAGAGCGTATGCGCTGCTGGACCTCGCTGCAAGTCGGTGTGGTCACATTGTCAGAAAAACATGGCGGCCATATTGTCACCAAAGAGCATTTTGAAGCTATGGTTGCAGAAGTGCGCGAAATGCTGCATGAATTTGACGAACGTGAAGCCCTTGCCCATGCCATCCAAAACAAGCATATCCATATGCTGGGAACATCGGGAACGGTGACAACGCTGGCCGGCGTGCATCTGGGCTTAGAGCGCTATGATCGCAAGCAGGTCGATGGCACTTGGCTCAGTGCGCAGGAAGTGCGCTCCATGATTGCTCGGGTGCTGGAGATGGATTTTGAAGAACGCATTGCCAATCCCTGCATAGGGCAGGATCGGGCCGATCTGGTGTTGGCAGGATGCGCTATTTTGGAAGCTTTCCATCGTGAATGGCCATGCCCGCAATTGCGTGTTGCCGATAGGGGCTTGCGCGAGGGCATTCTAATGGAAATGATGCTGGATGATGGGGTCTGGACGCCGCAATCTGGCAAAAAACGCAACAGCAAAAACCGCCGTCCACGCAGGCGCGGTGGCCGTGGCCATCGCGGACAGACGGGGCAAGCTGGATCTGGCCAGACGGCAGGCCAGACGGCAGGCGAGACGATAAGTCAAAACTCGCCTCAGGACAATGGCTGATATGGGCAAGAGTGGTTGACCGGTCGTTGAGTGCCTGAGAGGCAAAACAGTTATGATGTTGGGTGAAGACAGGAACGGGATATATGGCTAAGGGAAAAAGCGGCGGAGAAGGCCGGGACTCTCAAGGGCATCGCGTTGAGCGGGTGCGGGTAAAAACTGCACGGGGTCGCAGGGCTTCCTCTACGCGCTGGCTTCAGCGCCAGTTGAACGATCCTTACGTCCAGCGGGCCAAGGTCGAGGGCTTTCGCTCTCGCTCCACCTTCAAATTGATTGAAATGGACGACAAATTCCAGTTCTTGAAGCCCGGAATGCGCGTGGTGGATTTGGGGTGCGCGCCCGGCGGCTGGTGCGATATTGCTGCCCGGCGCGTTCAGTCCAACAGCGACAATCCCTTGGTCGTCGGCATTGATTATCTGGGCATGGACCCGATTGCAGGCGTGCATATTCTGCAAAAAGATTTTCTGGATGATGACGCCCCACAGGCCCTGATGGAAGCTTTGGGCGGCCATTTGCCCGATATTGTGATGTCAGACATGGCAGCACCCACCACAGGTCATAAACAGACCGACCATTTACGCACTGTGCATCTTTTTGAAGTAGCAGCGCTTTTCGCAAAAGAAAATCTGCGCCCCGGCGGTGTTTTCCTCTCCAAGGTGTTCAAGGGCGGGACAGAGCATGACATGTTGGCCGAGCTAAAACGCGATTATCAAAGCATCGCCCATATCAAACCCCCGGCAAGCCGCAAAGAAAGCCCGGAAATGTATGTCTTTGCCAAGGGCTTTCGTGGACGTTCTGGCGATGAATAGGCCATTGGCGCACTGTCTTCGACTTTTTCTCAAGGGGAAATGAGATTTTTAACCTGCCATTGCGAGCCTCTGCCTGATAATTTGCAAGAAACTGCAAATTGCGCCAAAGCTTGCAAAGAAGGATGTCTCATGCCCGGATCAGAACAGAAAAGCGCCTCAGGGCTTGATGCAAAAGAGCAACCCTTGCAGGATCAACCGCTCAAAGGTCTATTGGTCGTTTCGCTGGAACAGGCTGTTGCAGCGCCCACTTGTAGCGTCAAATTGGCCGATGCCGGGGCACGCGTGATCAAGATAGAGCGCGCAGAAGGTGATCCGGCCCGCAAATATGACGAAGCCGTCAAAGGCATCAGTGCCTATTTTGCTTGGCTTAATCGCGGCAAGGAAAGCGCTGTTCTTGATATCAAGACAGAAGCAGACATGGCCTTGTTGCATAAGATTTTGAAAAAGGCAGATGTCTTCATTCAAAATTTCGCCCCCGGTGCAGCCGAGCGCCTTGGCTTGGGTGGGGCGCATTTAACCAAACACTATCCCAAATTGATTGTGGTCGATATTTATGGCTATCGTCAGGACAGCGACTATCGCGACATGCGCGCCTATGACATGTTGGTACAGGCAGAAAGCGGCATTTGCACCGTCACAGGTACCACAGAGGAGGCGGTGAAGGTCGGCATCTCGATTGCCGATATTGGCACAGGCATGGTTGCGCACGCGCTGGTGCTGGAAGCTTTGATTGGCCGTGGCATCACCGGAAAAGGCAAACATATCAAAGTGCCCATGTTTGATTGCATGGCAGACTGGATGTCCGTGCCTTTGCTCTATCAGGACTATTTGCAGCAGGAAACAACCCGCAATGGCCTCTCCCATGCGGTGATTTATCCCTATACCAAAATTGCCTGTCAGGATGGGGAACTGGTCATCGCCATTCAAAATCACGCCGAATGGCTTCGTTTGTGCGATGGTGTTTTGGAGCGACCGGATTTGCCAAAAAATCCGCTTTTTGAAACCAATCCCAAACGCAGTGAAAATCGCAAGGCTTTGGATGAGCAAATCAACCCCATCTTTGCCAACTGGACGCGAGAGGAAGCCATCCAGCGTTTGATTGAGCAAAAGATAGCTTGGTCGCGTGTCACAAAATTGCAGGACTTGCCCACACATCCAGCTTTAAAACGGGCCACATCCATTTTGCCAAATGGTGAGACCTTTCAATTGCCGCTTCCTGCGGGGCGGGAGCGTCTGGATTACCAAAAAATCCCACCCCTTGGAGCACATACCCAAGAAATCCGCGAAGAATTTTCTTAAATCAGGCTTTAAGACAATTTCTTAAACAGAGCGGGTGATGCCGCCATCCACCCGAATATTCTGGCCGGTGATATAACCCGCACCATCAGAGGCAAGAAAAGCGATCGTTTTGCCAATCTCATCCATGGTGCCATAGCGTTCCATGGGAATACGGGCTTTGAACACTTCGCGCTCAGGCAAACTGTCGATAAAGCCGGGCAAAACATTATTCATGCGAATATTTTTGGCGGCATAGTGATCGGCAAACAATTTGGTGAAAGCCGCCAGTCCCGCGCGTGCCACGCCAGAGGTGGGAAAGGTTGGATCGGGTTCAAAGGCGGCAAAGGTGGAGATATTCAAGATCACGCCACCGCCTTGTTGCTCCATAATCGGCGTGACAAGCCGAGTGGGCCTTACAGCATTGAGAAAATAGACATCCATGCCGCTATGCCAATCCTCATCACTCAGCTCCAATAAGGGTGCGCGTGGACCATGACCGGCGCTATTGACCAACACATCAATGCGCCCCCATTGCTCCATTGCGCCGTCAACCAGCTTCTGCAAATCGGCAATGGATTGATTAGAGCCGGTCACTCCCAAGCCGCCCAATTCCTTGGCCAAGGCTTCTCCCTTGCCGGACGATGATAAAATCCCAACCTGATAACCTGCATCATGCAAGGCTCTTGCACTGGCAGCGCCCATACCACTGCCGCCAGCAGTGATTAAGGCAACTTTTGTCATATCATGTGACATAAAACACTCCTTGCAACATGGATATAGAGAAGAGTGTGCCGCTTATGCCTAGCCAGAACCAGCCAGTTTTTGTAAAATAAGCCAATAGAAAAATTACTGTCTTGAGTCCAGTGGCTGCTGAAAATGGATATGTTATGAAAAAACCTTTGCCTCCGCTCAAAGCCTTACCCATGTTTGAGGCAGCCGCGCGCCATTTGAATTTTCGTCTGGCCGCAGAAGAAATGCATCTGACCCAAGGAGCTGTTGCGCAACAAGTGCGCGGTCTGGAAGCGTATCTGGGGCAGGACTTGTTTGAACGAAAAGCAAGAGGCCTCTCTCTAACCGCGCAAGGTAAACGCTATCATCAGGAAATAGCCCAAGCGCTTGATATCATTTTGGAAGCCAGCAAGGATATAGAAACCCAGTCCCAAAGCTTGACCCTGAGCCTTACCCCATCCTTGGCCACAAAGTGGCTAATGCCCAGACTTAGCGGCTTCACACATCAATATCCTGAGATTGATGTCAAAATTCTGGCAACAGAAAAACTATCGGAATTTGATCGACAGGAGGCGGATTTGGCCATCCGTCTGACCAAGCCGCCTTTTGCAAAAAGCTTGAGGGTGGAGCCTTTCTTGCCAATGGAGATCAGAGCTTATGCTGCGCCTTCCTTGTTTGAGCATCATCCTGACTTGCAGCAAGGGCTGGATGCCAGTTGCGCGCACCATATCCCTTTATTGACCGATGCCCATAATCATTGGCCATCCTATTGGGCAATGCTGCGTGAAAGCCAAATGACAGCAGAAAAACCACACAGCGAGACAGCCTCTGCGCGACAACATTTGCATTTCAATCAAACCGCCTTGGCAATTGAAGCAGCTGTTGCTGGCCAAGGGGTGGTGTTGGCCCCTCAAATTCTGGTCGAGCGGGAAATCGCACTGGGGTCTCTGCTCCCGGTCGGCTCTATGATTTGGCGCAATGAAGAAGACTTTTATCTGGTCTATCCACGCCGGGCACAGCAAAGTCAGGCTTTAAGACATATGGTTGAGTGGTTACAGAAAATAAGTGTTTTTTCGTAATTGTTCTGATTTTGGTGTTGTTAAGTCTTGTTGTAGACATAAAAATGCGCAAGCATGAAACTATATCCGGTACAAAGACTCACATCTCGGAAATAGGCCTAAAAAAGAATAAACTTGTATTTTCAAAACCGTTGGAGAAACGCCCATGCGCTTGTTCTCATCCATTCCGGCTTTGCCAAAGGCAGCATCCCTTGGCACGATGCTCTTGCTCACCGGTTTGCTCTCTGCTTGCGATCAGGGTGAGGGCCAGAACAAAAATGCACAGGCGCAAATTCGACCGGTCAAAACATTCACTATAGCCCCCACTGATGCAGCCATCCGGCGCGACTATCCGGCAACGGTGCTCCCAGCTCAACAGGCTGATTTATCCTTTCGTGTTTCCGGACAAATCATTGAATTGCCCATCCGTGCGGCCCAACAGGTGGAAAAAGATCAGATCATAGCCAAGCTCGATACACGAGATCTGGAAAACCAGATTGCACAATTGCAAAGCCAACTGGATCAGGCAGAGGCCAATTTGGCGGCCATGACCAGCGGCGCAAGGCCTGAAGATGTTGCCGCTTTGCAAGCTGCACAAGCCGCTGCCATGGCCAAAACAACCGCCGCCGAGCAACAGCTTGAGCGCTCCAGAACCCTTTTCAAAAAAGGTGTCATCACCAAAGCGCAACTGGATAATGACACAACGGCCCTGACAGTGGCAAAAGCGGAGCTGGAAAGCCGCCATCAGGAATTGATCAAGGGGCAAGCAGGGTCTCGCCCCGAGGAAATCAGCGCTCAGGAAGCCGGTATCAAAGGCTTAAACGCACAAATTCAGGCCGCTCAAAACAATCTGGCCGATGCCACCTTGCGCGCGCCATTTTCTGGGGTGATTGCCAAACGTGTGCTGGATAATTTTGTCAATGTGCAGGCAAAAGAGCCTGTCGCTATTTTGCAAAAGCTTGATCGTCTGGATTTGGTGCTCGATATTCCGGCAAGTGACGTTGCCCGCTTTTCCAGCGAAAAGCATCCACAGGTGCAAGCCACACTGGATGCTTTGCCCGATCAGAGATTTGAAGTGATGCTGGTTGACTTTTCAACGCAGGCAGATGCCGCAACCCAAACATTTCGGGCGCGTGTCAGCATGAAACCGCCTCAAGGCATTACCATTTTGCCCGGCATGACAGGGCGGATCTGGGTGGTTGAAAAATTATTAGGAAAAACCACCCTGTCCATTCCCATCACTGCTCTTGCCTCCGCGCCTGACGGTAGCGCTTTTGTCTGGATCGTGCAGAAGGACAATAAAGTCATCAAGCGCAGCGTGACAGCGGGGGAAATCACAGCGGCCATGGTTGAGATCCGAAAAGGCTTGAAACCGGGCGAGGTGATTGCCAGTGCAGGCATTTCCGCTCTGCAAGCAGGCCAGACGGTCGCTCCTGTAACGCAAATCGGGGACTAAGCAGATGGATCTTGCCAGATTTGCGATTGAGAAACGGCTTGTCAGCGCATTGCTCACTTTGGTCATTCTGCTTGCCGGTTACGTTGCCTATACATCATTGCCGCGCTTTGAAGACCCGGAATTTATCATCCGCTCCGCTCAGGTCATCACGCCTTATTCTGGCGCATCAGCTGGGGAAGTGGCCGAGGAAGTCACCGATGTGATTGAAACGGCCATTCAGCAATTGTCTGGTGTGAAAGAGGTAAAATCCACATCCTCTGCGGGCCTGTCGCAAGTCACGGTAGAATTCACCATTGCCAGCGCCAAAACGCGGGATGTTCTGGCGCAAAAATTCACCCAGCTTCGCGCCAAAATTTCAGATACAGAGCGCCAATTGCCGCCCAATGCCGGAATGCCGCAAGTCTATGATGATTATGGCGATGTTTATGCGCAATATTATGCGGTTACGGGGGATGGCTATTCCCTGTCCGAAATTCACGACTATCTAAAAAGCTTGCAGCGCGAATTGGTGCTGGTCGAAGGTGTCTCAAAGGTCATTCTGGTTGGCAGCCCACAAGAGCGGGTCTATATCAATTACCAGCCTTCACGCCTCATTCAGCTTGGCCTCTCTTCAGGACAGATTGCCCAAGTACTGGAAGGGCAAAATCTGGTCGTCTCTGGCGGCAATGTCAAAGCAGGAAATTTGCGCATCGAGTTTCGTGCAGGTGCCGCCGTCTCCTCGCTAAAGGCATTGGAAGAGCTGGTCATTTCAGACCCCAAAGGCGGCCGCTCATTCCGCTTGAAAGATATCGCAACAGTCACACTTGGCATAAAAGACCCAATTGGAAAACGCCTCTATAGAGACGGCAAACCTGCTATAGGATTGGCAATTTCCAACATCCTTGGCGGCAATGTGGTGAAGATGGGCGATGCCGTGCGGGCGCGCATCAAGGATTTGGAAAATCAGCGCCCCTTGGGAATTGAGATCATCCCCATTTCGGAGCAAAGCGAGAGTGTGCGTATCTCGGTTGATGATTTTGTCCTCAATGTGCTGATGGCATTGGCAATTGTGGTTGGCACCTTGTTGCTCTTCATGGGCGTGCGTTCGGGTCTTCTTATGGGCGGTATCCTGCTTGTCACCGTTGCGGGTACATTGTTTGGCATGAAGCTCTATGGCTTGGATATGCAGCGCATTTCTTTGGGAGCGCTGATCATTGCGCTTGGCATGTTGGTGGATAATGCAATCGTGGTGGTGGAGGGCACCTTGGTGCGTATCCATAAGGGCGAAAGCCCAGCCAGTGCAGCAATTGCAGTGGTCAATCAAACAAAATGGCCTTTGCTTGGTGGTACCATTGTCGGCTTTCTGGCTTTCTCACCCATCGGCTTTTCTCCTGACAATACGGGTGAATATGCCGGGTCTTTGTTCTGGACTATTTCCATTGCCCTGCTGTTTAGCTGGCTGATTGCGATCTGGCTGACCCCCTATTACTGCACATTGATGCTGAAAAATGAAAAAGCAACAGAAGGTGAGCAGGAAGCTAACGAAGGCATCTTGCTGGGTGGCTATCGCAAAATGCTGGCACTGGCATTAAAGCATCGCCTTGCCACCATCCTGCTGGCATTTGGCCTGTTTGGGCTGTCCTTGGCTGCAACGCCGTTCATGAAGCAAGGCTTCTTTCCTGCGTCAACACGGGCGCAATTTGTGGTCGATTATTATCTGCCCCAAGGCACGGATATTGAAAAAACCCAACACGAGACGGCCAAAATTGCTGACCATATCCGCAGCTTGCAAGGCGTGACCGGCACCAATCGTATGATAGGCGGCGGTCATCCCCGTTTCATGCTGGTCTATGATGGCGGAAGTGACGATGCTGCCTATGGCCAGATTCTGGTTGATGTCGAAGGATATGAGGCCATCGAGCCTTTATTGACCAGCGTGCGCGAATATATCGAAAGCAATTTCCCACAAGCCTTTACCAAGGTCTGGAAATTCAATCTCGGTCCCGGCGGCGGCAGCCTGATTGAGGCCAAATTCACCGGACAGGATCCTGTCATTTTGCGGCAATTGGCCGAGCGGACAAAGCAGATTTATGCGCAGGCAGGGGCCGTTGCCATCAAGGATGATTGGCGAGAAATGGTCAAGGTGATCAAGCCCCGCATTCGCGAAGAAAATATGCGCCGTCTTGGCCTGACACAAGGCGATATCACCAAAGCCATTGCAGGTCATTTTTCCGGTACAGCTATCGGTATCTATCGCGATGCAGAGGATTTGAAACAGATAATCTTCCGCCCCCTGGAGGCCGACCGCAAAGGCGCGCAGAGCTTGAAATCCATTCAGATTTTCAATGCGTCAACCGGCCAATATGTGCCCATAACCCAAGTGGTTGAGCGCTTTGAAACGACATTTGAAAATGCGCGTTTGCTGCGCGAAGATCGCGCTTTGGCCATTAAGGCGCAAGCCGATCCGGCCCCTTCAGACAATGCAACTGATTTGTTCAATCGCATTAAGGCAAAGGTCGAGGCTCTTGATCTTCCAACCGGCTATCATTTGCAATGGGGCGGACAGTCTGGCGATAGCGCCGAAGCCAATGCAGGCCTTGCTTCCACCATGCCGCTGGGATTTGGTGCCATGGTGCTGGTGGTCTTTTTGCTGTTCAATGCTGTTCGCCAGCCGCTGATTATCTGGCTGACCGTGCCTTTGATCGGCGTTGGCGTTATTTGGGGATTGATCCTGACCGGCACCGCTATGGAATTCATGGCCATTCTGGCTGTCCTCAGCCTGACAGGTATGCTGATCAAAAATGCCATTGTGTTGATTGATCAGACGGATCTGGAAATTGAACAGGGCAAACCACGTTTAAGTGCGGTGATTGACGCCTCTGTCAGCCGGGTGCGACCGGTCAGTCTTGGCGTTTTGACAACGGTTTTGGGCGTTGTGCCCTTGCTTTGGGATCCTTTCTTTAAAAGTTTGGCTGTGGTCATCATTTTTGGTCTGACCTTTGCAACTCTTTTGACCCTGATTGTGGTGCCAACGCTCTATGCCTTGTTTTTCAAGGTCAAAAATACGGAAACGGCGCAATAGAGCATATGTTGTACAAAGCAAAAGGCGGGGGAAACTTCCGCCTTTTCTTTTGAGATTTTTACGAAAATATCTGGGTAAAGAGACCCAGAATTGCCATATAGCGGACAATCTTGCCAAGGCTGACCAGAAGGCAGAATGTAAGAAAAGAGCAGCGCATGGCACCAGCGGCAACTGTCAGCGGGTCACCAATCACTGGCATCCATGCCAAAAGCAAGGACCAATGTCCCCAGCGTGAAAAATAGCTTTGAGCCTTGTCCAATTGTTGTTGCGAGACCGGAAATAGACGATGATGACGAAAACCAAGTGCTGCACGCCCCAGCCAATAATTGACAACAGAGCCTAATATATTGCCGAGACTTGCCACACATAACAGCAAGGCTGGCCCATGCCTGCCATCGGCCGATAGCGCCAGAAGGGCCACTTCCGAGCCGCCGGGCAGAAGGGTCGCAGCGCTAAAACTGATCAAAAACAGGCTCAACAGATCGGCAGTGAGAAACATGTTTGAATTACCAAACTTTCATGTCGGTGCAAGACAGGCATGAGATAGGATGCTTTTGACACAAGTTAAGGACCATGCTCTATAAATTTTGATATCTGTCCAGCAAATGTGATGGCTTTGGGATCTGTCTTCTTCTTGGCTTCGTAGAGGAAGAGGAATCATAGATCAATCCATTCTCTGGATGGAAAGAATAAGACAGAGCGGCATTGAAACTGACGCAAAAGCAATATGAAGGACCACTTTATGACGGATTTCTGGCCAGACAATCACCCGCCTGTCAAATATGGCAAGATCGGAATCCTGTTGGTCAATCTGGGCACGCCAGATGGAACAGATTATTGGTCTATGCGCCGCTATTTGAAAGAATTTCTCGAAGACCAGCGCGTCATCGAAGAGCCAAAATGGAAATGGTGGCCCATTCTCAATGGCATCATTCTTCAAACGCGCCCGCAAAAATCGGGCAAGGCCTACGAGGAAATTTGGAACAAGGAGCTGAATGAATCGCCCTTGCGCACCATCACCCGTGATCAGGGCGCGAAACTGACGCAAAGGCTGGAGAAACGCGGGCCTCATGTGGTTGTCGATTGGGCCATGCGCTATGGCAAACCGTCTATAAAATCGCGCATTGAAGGGCTGGCAGAGCAGGGGGTGGAGCGCTTGCTGGTGTTGCCGCTTTATCCGCAATATGCAGCGGCGACAACGGCCACAGTCAATGACAGGGTCTTTGATGTGCTCAAAACCATGCGCTGGCAACCGGCCTTGCGCACCTTGCCGCCATATCATGACAATCCTGCCTATATCAAAGCCTTGTCGATCTCTGTTAAAAACAGCCTGTCAAAACTGGACTTTGTGCCAGAAAAAATCATGGCCTCCTATCATGGCTTGCCAAAACGCTATTTCGAGATGGGCGATCCCTATCATTGCCATTGCATGAAAACATCGCGTTTGTTGCGCGATAGTATGGGATGGGATAAGGATTATATGCTCTCCACCTTTCAATCCCGCTTTGGTCCGGAAGAATGGCTCCAGCCCTATACCGATAAAACGGTGGAGCGTCTGGCTAGGGAAGGCGTCAAGAAATTGGCCATTCTCACACCAGGATTTTCTGCCGATTGTCTGGAAACATTGGAAGAGATTGCCGGAGAAAATGGCGATATCTTCAAGGAGCATGGCGGCGAACAATTCGCGTTCCTGCCATGCCTCAATGACAGCGATGAGGGCATGGATATGCTTGAAAGTCTGGTTATGAACGAGCTTCAGGGCTGGATTTGAGCATAACCTGACTGCCAGAATAAAAACGGCGCCTCACAATCAAAAGTGAGGGGCCATTTTTTTGCAATTTCGTGCCTATCTCATTATATCAGGCGCTTCCAAGAGCGCTTTTGGGGCTGTCAGTGTCTTGCAGATGTTTGGCATTTTCCTGCAAGCTCTCAATCAGCCGCGTTTCGAGCAATTGTCCCTTCTGATAAAGGATAGGATAGGCCACAGTTGAAATCTGGCTGTTAAAATCCTGCAAGGCCCGCAAGGTCTCCAGATGAATGTCACTGCTGTCAAACGACATTGTGGCCCCTTCTGACAAGCGTTTGAGATGCTGTTTGCGGCTTTTGCGCTCATAGCGTTTCACCTCGCTCTTTTCAGCAACCAGCAAGCGGGCGCTTTCCATATCGCCAGAAAGTAGAACATTTGAAGCAAGGCCCATATTGGACATGACTTTTTCATGCAATCCGACCAATTCTTCCCAGCCATCATCAGAAAATTCCAGCTTTTCAATGCTCTTTTCACGCGCCAGAGGCACCAGCCGCTTGGCGACAATATCGCCAGCGGTTTCCAGCGCAATGGCATAATCCATCAGATTATGAATATGCCGCTTGTGCTTCTTTCCCATATCATCTTGCGGCATAGCGGCAACATAGGCGCGAATATCGCTCAAGCTTTGATTGACGCTTTCATCCAGCGCAGCAAGCCCTTCTATCTTGTCCAGATCCCCCTGTTCATATTGATCCATAACCGGACGGATCATCCGGTCAACCAGATCAGACATGCGCAAAACTTCGCGCTTCAAACTGGCAAAAGCAAGGGAAGGCGTGCCCAGCACGGCTTGATCAAGAGCAGAATGGACAAGGCCAATGCCCTGACCATGCTCTTGAGACGAGCGCTCTGGAAAGAGCCGTATGATGACAGGCTCCAGCCATGAAAGAAAACCAAGACTGACCAGCAAAATCAGGTTAAAGGCCAAATGCACATTGACCAGCATTTGTCCGGCATGAATGTCAGGCAGGGCGTCCAAAATGGGCAAATTATTGATCAGAGCCAGCGCCACAAAGGCCCAGCTGCCACGCAGCAAAAGATTGCTGATCAGGATCCGCCGTCCGGCCATCTCTGCGCCACGGCTCAACCAGATAGGAATGAAAGCACTGCCAAGATTGCCCCCCAGAACCAGCGATATGCCAGCGGTCAGAGGCAAAGCATCCATGCTGACAAGGGTCACACACATCAAAATGGTTGCGACACTGGAATGCATGACAAAGGCAAGAGCAGCCCCGACAAAAAAGGCAGTGAGATAATCCTTTGCCAGATAACCGGCAATAGCAGGCAAAAAGGCGCTGTCGCGAATGGGCATCATCGCTGCACGCAGCAATTCAAGCGACAAAAGAATGAAGGCAATGCCCATCAGGATACGGCCAATTTGCCGGGGGCGCGTGTCTTCCACCTTCACAAATAGCCAGCCACCAACCGCCAGAAAAAGCGGGATAAGCCAGTCTAGTTTGAAGCTCAAAATCTGAATAACAAGTGCAGAGCCCAAGTCAGCGCCCAAAACCGCCGCCAAGCCAGAGCTGAAACCGACAAGTGAGCTGGAGGCAAATCCTGAAACCAACAAAGCAACGGCGGCAGAACTCTGCAAGATTACAGCAAGCCCCAATCCGGCCACCGCAGCTTTCGCTGGTTTCTTATGGCGTGTCAAAAGACGCTGAAAGGAAGCGCCATAGCTGCGCTCAATCCCGGTACGCACCATGCGCACGGCAAAAAGCAGCAACATTGTAGCGCCTGCCAAATTCAGCAAAAAATCAAGGATTGCCATCGCAAACCCTTCCATCCTTGCTTGCCAGCTTCATAATTTCCAGACATGAAGCGATGATCTGGGCCATCCAACAGATATCGGTTATCTGTTCGGCAAGACATGTAAAATCATCATAGAACTGACACCATTATAACAAAAGCAAATGAAAGAGAAAAGAAAAAGCGTACTGAGTGCATTTAAAGATATAAAAAGACGTACTAATTGCATTTATATACTTTTTATGTCGAAAAAAATCGACGAAAAAAGCGCAGAAATCTGCGATTTTGCGCTATATGATAGAAATGGCGCAACAGGTGCGTCTTTTGTGCTGTCCGATCCAGGCTATGTGGGAAACTATGGTTAAATGATCTGTTCAAACCGGCACACTGCCTTGAAGTTGCCCAGTTTGAGCAACTTTAAGAAACAAATGATTAGCGCTTGATTCTGCTAACTTTCTTATCGTGCGGGCCAGACATTCAAACCAGCACAATCGCTAATCATGCCGGAATTGATCCACAACATCATCAATGGCATCCAGTGCTTTTTGTTTGTCCTGATCGCTCAAAAAAGAAGCCTTGAAACTGTTTTGTGCCAGCGTCACCAGATCCTTTTCATCCAATGGCAGATGCTCATAGACAGCCCGATAATTATCATTCAGATAGCCGCCAAAATAGCTTGGATCGTCGGAATTGATGGTGACCAACAGGCCGGCATTCATGGCCTTTTTCACCGGGCTATGAGCCAATGTAGGAATGCCTTTCAGGCGCCAGTTAGAAATAGGGCACATGGTCAGCGGCGTTTGTGCCTGCGCCAGACGACGGGTCAAGGCTGGGTCATCAAGCGCATGATTACCATGATCCACGCGCTCCACTTTTAACAAATCCAGCCCTTCTTTGACATTCTCAGCCGTGCCTTCTTCGCCAAGATGTGCCACCGGGACAAAGCCTTCTTCTCTGGCCTTGGCAAAAACCCGCTCAAAGAGAGGCGGCGGAAAGCCTTTTTCAGAACTGTCCAGCCCAACGCCAAAAATATGCTCTTTATGGCTGCAAGCGCATTCCAGTGCCTCAAAAGCCTCTTCCTCTGGCAAATGCCGCAAGAAACACATGATCAGTTTGGAGCTGATACCCAGCTCTTTATGGCCCTGTTGCAGTGCCGAAGTGATGCCGCCCAGAACCGTTTCAAAGCTGACACCGCGATCAGTATGGGCTTGCGGATCAAAGAACAGCTCTACATGGGTCAAACAATCTTGATGAACCCGCTCCAGATAGGCCCAGGTGAGATCAAAAAAATCACGCTCGGTCAAAAGCACCGACATGCCCATATAATAAAGATCGAGAAAATCTTGCAAACAGTCAAAATCATAGGCCTTGCGCACATCATCCACACTGTTATAGGGCAGTGAAACCTGATTGCGCTTGGCCAGTGCTAGCATTAAGTCCGGCTCCAATGTGCCTTCAATATGCAAATGCAATTCTGCTTTGGGCAGATGATCAATCAACTTTGATGCAAGATCACTCATAGTCTCTCCGGGTTAAGGTGCAACTCTAACATGTTGCAAATTCAAAGAGCAATTCATCCTGCTCAAAATAGCGCAAGATATAATCATCGGCCCAGCTCGCCAGACCGGGGGTTTTGACAAAACCGCAATGGCCACCCGATGGGGCAATTTCGTAACTCAGGCCCTCCAGCTTGGGCAATAGCGCGCAATCTGCTACCGGAATGACCGGATCATCACGCGTGAACAGCAAATGGCATGGCACATCCATCGAGGAAAGCGTGGTCTTGGTCAGACCATAATCGGCAAAATAACTGCTGGCAGTTTCATAGTCAGAAAAGCGCGGAATGAAATCTTCTTGCAAGGAGACTAGATCCCGATGATGAAGCAAATCTGCATGGGGCTGAAAAGAAGGATAGAGCATCATCTTTCGAGACAGAGATTTATGCCATTTGCGCACAAAATAGCGATTATAGATCTGGCTGTTGGCAATGGCATAGCTGACTTGCTCAGGATCAACCGGTGGGCACAGCGCCAGAGCCTTGACCAGAGGAAGGTCATAACCATGGCTCTTTGCCCGTGCCGCAATCCGCACAACAAAATTTCCACCCATGGAAAAACCCGCCAGAAAAAAGCGTTTGTCCGGCACCCTCTTATGCAAGCTGCCCAAAGCCTGCAAAACTTCATCCAGCCGCACAGCCAGAAAGGGTTCTTCATTCAAATGATGCGTTGGTCCATGATCCCGCAAATGCAGGCGAAAGACGGAATAGCCATTTTTATACAAATGCTTGGTGGCGGACATCAGATAAGTGGAGCTGAAACACCCCTCCCAGCCATGGATCAAAATCGCCAGACGGCCCTGATCATTGGGATGGGGGCTATAGACACCATGCAATTGCACGCCATCTTCACAGGGTAAAATAATTTCATGGCTAAGGCGTTCTACATCGCGACTCTGGCATGAGACCCACCATTTGCGCGGCCCATTATTGCCAAAAATCGTATTCATATGCGCTGCCATTCCCGACCACGCATCTGCAACTCTTGAGACAGCCATTGCCTCCAAAGCTCCTTAAAATAGACATCATAAATATACGATCAAAAACTATAAAACCGAAATTATGATCACATCAAGACAAAGCCAATTCGCTTTTCGTCCGAAAACCGCACACATTTTTCGAAAAATATGCTCTAGGACATAGATTTATAAATTCATAAATGTGATGCATTTGGTAGAGGCTTATTTGTTCTCTCACTCAAAGGAAGGATGCAGACAATGTGGTTCATTTTCAAGTCCTTGCGACAACGTGGGAGAAAAATAAGCCCTATCCAGCGTTCTGCTTTCTTTTTTTATCGAAAATTTTGCTCTCTCGGTGGACGATTCCGTCATTACGTTTTATGACTATCTGCGCTCCGTACACAACCGAGCCGTTTTTGCGTTTGCGAGGGATGATGGTTCCAATGGTACTAAAATCCGAATTCTGATACTAATTTTCGTATTATTGCCCAGAAATACACAAATACGCACGAAAATAAACTAGAATAAAAAATGTATTTTGAGGTTCAAGTTATTGAATAATAAAGAAGAAAAAGAGAAATCAATGACTAAAACATTCTCCGTCGCGCCCATGATGGAGTGGACGACGCGGCATTGTCGTTATTTTCATCGGCAATTGAGCAGACAGGCCCTGCTTTATACCGAGATGGTGACCACCGGCGCGGTTGTTCATGGGGACCGGGAGCGTTTGTTGGGCTTTGATGATCTGGAGCATCCGATCGCCGTGCAATTGGGGGGATCGGACCCTAAAGAGATCGCACAGGCTGCCCGCATTTGCGCCGATTGGGGCTATGATCAAATCAATTTGAATGTGGGCTGCCCATCAGACCGGGTGCAATCGGGAAAGTTCGGGGCCTGCTTGATGGCAGAGCCGGATCTGGTTGCGCGTTGTGTTGGGGCAATGAAAGCGTCGGTTGATATTCCGATCACCGTCAAATGCCGGATTGGCATTGACGAGCAAGACGAGGAGAAAGCGCTGGATGTTTTGGTTGATCAGGTCTTGAACGAGGGCTGTGATGCTCTGACCATTCACGCCAGAAAAGCATGGCTGCAAGGCCTTAGCCCGAAAGAAAACCGTGATATCCCACCGCTCAATTATGAGCGCGTCTATCGCCTGAAACAGCGCTTGCCCGATGTGCCTCTTGGTATCAATGGCGGCATTCAAACAATAGAGGAGGCCGAGCAGCATCTGACCATCATGGATGAGGTTATGCTGGGCCGTGCCGCTTATCATTCGCCTTTCCTATTGGCAGAGGTTGATCGCCGCATCTATGGCACAGGGGATCAGGATGTCGATCTGTTCGCAACAGCAGAAGCTATGATCCCCTATATTGAGGCTTATATTGCCAAGGGTGGGCGGGCCAATCATGTTACGCGCCATATGCTGGGTTTGTTTCAGGGGCGCCCCGGCGCGCGCCGCTGGCGGCAGATTTTAACGGTCGAGTCGGTCAAGCCGGATGCGGGAGCAGAGGTTGTCAGTGCCGCTTTAGACGCGCTTCGATAAACTGAATGAGTTCTGGGCTCTCTTGACAGCCGACATTCAATACGTGAGGGTGGCCTGCAAACTCTCCCTGCGCAAATTCCCATCAATCAGGACAATAAAATGTTAGATGCACTTGATCCCATGTTGATCTCTCTTGCGCTAGCCTTGATGGGGGCAGGGGCTGTGGCTGGTCTTCTGGCTGGTATTTTTGGCATTGGGGGCGGCGCGGTGTTGGTGCCGGTGCTGTATCAATTTCTGGGCATTTTGGGTGTTGAAGAAGCCGTGCGGATGCATCTCTCAGTGGGCACATCTCTGGCCGTGATTGTGCCGACATCCTTGCGATCCTATTTTTCCCATAAAAGCCGTGACGCGGTGGATCAGGATTTGCTGAAAAATTATATAATCTCGGTGCCTGCCGGGGTCGTAATTGGCTCACTGGTTGTCAGCTATATCCCAGCAAATGGTTTGAAAGCGGTGTTCGCTGTCATCGCTTTGCTGGTGGCCTTGAAAATGATGTTGGGCAAGGAGAGTTGGCGGCTGTCAGATGATCTGCCCGGGTCATTTGGCCGCGGCCTTGCTGGCTCTATTATCGGCTTTTTATCGTCGCTTATGGGCATTGGGGGCGGTGTTTTGAACAACACTTTCATGACCCTGTTCAATCGCCCCATTCATCAAGCGGTTGCCACTTCATCAGGGGTTGGGGTGTTAATCTCCATTCCCGGCGCTTTGGGTTTTGTCTGGGCTGGGTGGGGCAGGGAGAGCTTGCCCGACTTCTCGCTTGGCTTTGTCAATTTATTGGCCGTTGCATTGATCATCCCGATCACAATCCTGATCGCCCCATTGGGCGTGAAAATTGCTCATGCCTTGCCCAAAGGCATTCTCTCGCGCGCGTTCGGGGTATTTTTGATTGTCGTATCCATCCGTTTCTTCATGGCCTTATAAGCATCAGGGCTGTAGGGTCAGGCGATCATTGCTGACGGACCAGCCGCCCAGCTTTTCCAGATAACTCATACCCAAAAGGCTTTCGCTCAAGGCACCGGGTTGAGAGACCATTGCAGGAATCCTACCGCGTTCAATGCCTCCCACATCAACAGAACGAAGCCGAATAGTGGCTGCCTTGGTACGCCCATTGGCGGTGGAGACCGGGGTGGAAAATTGTAAGCGATCAGGATCAACACCAACCGCTAGTGCATCTTCATAAGACAACACCACAGAACTTGCGCCAGTATCCACCAGCATTGGCACATCTGAGCCATTGATTTTTGCCAAAACCATGAAATGCCCATTGTCCGTACGTGGAAAGGTCACGGACCCGGCAGTGGAGGGAATGCCCATGCCCGGCACCAGCTCACCGGCGACACGGCTCACAAGCATCTTGGCATCATCTTTAAAACTATAGGCAAGAATAAGGCCAAAGCCAATCAAGACCCAAATGGCTAGTTGTTTAAGGGATTGGACGATTTTTCCAACAGAGCCAAACCGACCCGCAGCCAGATAAATCAACAAGGAAGACAAGACGGTGATGCTGGCAACATGCTCAATCGGTAAACCAAACACTTCTCCCGCATCATGATTGAACATCAGGATAGCAGCAGAGGTTACAATCAAACCCATCAAAATATAAAACAACATGCGCTATGGCCCTTTATATCGCCTTATGGAATGGATAGCCTTTATATAGGAAGCTTTACCGATAATTACGAGCCTGTGCCAACAGCGTTTGAAAAAGTCTTGGCCATCCGCTCATCCAATTCATCCATGATCGCGGTGCGCTGTTTGTTGCTGTAATAGCGCCAATTCATAATTTCATCCACATGACGGCCACAGCCAAAGCACAGCTGGCTTTCATCATCCAATCGACAAGATTTCACACAAGGGGACAAAATTGCCATGCATCACCATCTGGGAATAACAGAGATCAAGGAATAGGAATATTATCGGTAAAGGGCAAAATGGCCAAAGGCAAGCCTGAAAATAAGCAAATGCCTATCCGGCAGAGGCAAGCAAAAGCAAGCCAACACCAAAGGCAATCTCACCAATTTGCTGAGAGCCACCCAAAACATCTCCGGTTTGTCCGCGAATATGGCGTTTTGAAAGCCACACCATATAGCCACTGGCAAGAGCAACAAAAATGAAAGCGGACAAAGCGGCAGCAAAGCCAAAATAGGGCACAATCAGGCATCCGGTGACAAGAGCAGCTATGCCCACACCAATACCGTAGGAACGAGCCGTAGGCTGTCCGGCAACCGAGGACAGGCCGTTTAGCCGTGCTGCTGGCAACATATACCATACATGAAGCATTGGCACGCGCGACACCATGCTGGACGCCAAAAAGGCAATGCCAGCGGTCCAGACCCCATAATGGGCAAACAAATAGGAGAGAATGCCAAAGCGGATCAAAACCGAAAACAGCAAGGTCAAAGCACCATAGGATCCAAGACGGCTGTCTTTCATAATCTCGATTTTGCGCTCAATCGTATAGCCGCCTCCAAAGCCATCGGCCATATCGGCCAGCCCATCTTCATGCAGACCACCGGTCAGCAGGGCCATGGTGGCAAGGGTAAGGCCTGCCAATAGCATAGAGGGCAAAGGTGCGGTCAGGGCAATGGCATCAAACAAGGTGGCTGGCACCAGCGAAAGCAATCCCAGCAACAAACCAACAAGGGGCAAATGACGGCTGGCGCGCTCAAATTCCGGCAAGCCATCACTGACCGGTCCCAATATTGATGTTACAGGAATGCGTGAGAAAAACGACAGGCAATCGCGAAAATCTTGCAAAAAGAGACGCAAATCCCCGTGAACACGCTTTGCAAAAATTTGGCTTTGAGGCTCTTCGGGCTTGTTACTCTCGGACATAAGCTCACTCTCACGCATTATGACTTGCTCTTTGCCATGTTGGCGCTATATCTGCACAGGATCAGGGCAATTATTGTGCATAGCACAGCCTATCGCCGGGATCGTGGCGCAATTTCGACGCATGGGCGATAGCACAAGCGCCCTAGATGCGCTAGGACATCAAAAAGCGTGAAAAGCTTGCCACAAACCAGCGCGGCAAAAAAGCCTGAAAATTTGGCCCTGAAAATTTGGCCCTGAAAATTTGGCAAAGTGTAGACAAAGACACCTGTTATAGAATGCGATGATAAAGGGTAAGACACCATGACCACTTCTGCGACCGGACTACCATTTGATGATATCCTGTCTTTGATCGACCAAATGGCCGGACCTGATGAAGATGCGCGTGCCAAGGTTCGCGCCCGTGACGCTGTGCTGACAAAACCCGCTGGCTCGCTGGGGCGCCTGGAAGATCTAGCGGAATGGGTTGCCATATGGCAAAGACAGGCGCCGCCAAGGGTACTGCGTCCGCTCGTGGCGGTCTTTGCAGGCAATCATGGGGTCGCAGAGCAAGGGGTCTCGGCCTATCCGGCATCTGTCACCCAACAGATGGTTGAGAATTTCGCCGCAGGCGGTGCTGCGGTCAATCAGCTTTGCATCACCCATGATTTGGGCTTGAAAGTCTTTGATCTGGCGCTTGATATTCCAACCGGCGATATCACAAAAGAAGAGGCCATGGATGAGGTGGCTTGCGCCAGAACCATCGCTTTTGGCATGGAGGCCATTGCAGGTGGCACAGACCTTCTGTGTATTGGTGAAATGGGGATTGCAAACACCACCATTGCAGCGGCGCTTTATACCGCTCTCTTTGGTGGCGATGCGGCAGATTGGTGTGGTCGTGGCACCGGTGTCGATGATGACGGCCTAAAGCGCAAGGTTGAGGCCGTTGAAAAGGCCATTGCTTTCCATGCAGGCCAGCTTGACAAGCCGTTGGAGGTTTTGCGTCGTCTGGGTGGGCGCGAAATTGCAGCTATGGTTGGAGCCATTTTGGCCGCACGGTTGCAAAATATTCCGGTGATTATCGATGGCTTTGTCGCGAGCTCTGCCGCAGCCGTGCTCTATGCGTTGGACAACACAGCTTTGGATCATTGTATTTTTGCTCATGTCTCGGCGGAAAGCGCCCATAAAAAAGCGCTGGATGCGATGAAGGTTGACGCCCTGTTTGATTTTGGTATGCGTCTTGGCGAAGGCTCTGGCGCAGCACTTGCCGCAGGCATCATTAAGGCCGCTGTTCAGGTCCATGAAGGCATGGCAACCTTTGAGCAAGCCGCCGTCGATGGCCCTGCATAAGCAAGCCCTGTTTATAAGCGCAAACAAACAAATAAAAAGGCGATCCAGATGGACCGCCTTTTTATGGTATGTGAACAAACTTTCAGATCATCCCACTCTCGTTAGTTGGATCCGGCCCTGATTGGCATCTTGCTCAAGAGGCAAAACATCCATCACGCGAGAGGGCGGGAATCTGGCTATGACTGTGGTGCCGACACGCAAAGTCGATTCCAGATCAAATGAGCCATCATGCATTTGTACCAAAGCTTGCACAATAGAGAGGCCAAGGCCAGAGCCATCTTCGGCTGATTGAATAGCAAGCGAGCCTTGCCCAAAAGCGCTAAGGACCGTTGGGATTTCATCTTCAGGAATGCCCGGGCCCGTATCAGCAACTTCAATATATTGACCGCCATCCTCTGCCGCTTTGACTGACAGGACAATCTCGCCACCGGGTGGGGTGAATTTAACAGCATTGGTCAATAGATTGAGCATCACCTGACGCATTGCCCGCTCATCGGCCCAGAGTTTGGGCAAATTCAAATCCAGATCCAGCCGAATGGTCACATCCTTGCTGCGCGCGCGTAACCGCAACAGATTTTCACAATCTTCTGCCACATAGCTAAGGGTGACCGCTTCTTCATTCAGCTTGTAACGGCCAGCTTCAACGCGAGACAGATCCAGAATTTCATTGATCAGGTTGAGCAAATGATTGCCCGAATTGTTGATATCGCTAACATATTCGCGATATTTCTCGTTGGGAAGCGGGCCCAGAACCTCATTTTGCATAATTTCTGAAAAGCCAAGAATGGCATTGAGCGGTGTCCGCAATTCATGGGACATTGTGGCAAGAAACCGACTTTTGGCTGTGTTGGCTTCTTCCGCCTGACGGCGCGATTCATCGGAAATGGCCTTGGCCTGTTCCAGCTCTGCAATCAGAAAATCCTTTTCCATGCGAAAATTCAGCATGGCAAGCGTCGAGCCATATAACCGGTTTGCCAACATGAGAAAGAAAAACATCGACCCAACCGCTAGTAGAGAAAGGGTCATATCCACACTGTCGGTGTTAAAGGCCGTTGAGCCGATCACCACCAGTGAGATGGGCACCGTGCCCGCCCATGTATTGGCTGGCAAAGTGAAGCATAACATGGTTGAAACAGCGACCACAATCAGCATGATGGCGAAATGAAATTCTGTCAGATAGGTGATGTCTTTTTGCGTTGGCAGCAGTAAAATGCTCGCCCAGATGATGCCGGAAAACAGATCTCCCACAAAGAAATGCCGCTTCCACTCACCAAGTTTGAGATGTTCTTGGGGAAGATTCTCAAATTTACGAGCCAAAAACAACATCATCATATGCGCACTAAAGGCAGCTGCGATCCAGCACAGCGTATGCAAAGCGGTGGCCCAGAGCGTGGAAACAGCCCCTACAATCAGCAACAAAAGCGGAATAGCCAAGGACGCACTGGTGCGGTTCTTGGCATACATCATCATCAATTCATGCTGAAAGGAAGGGCGATAGCCATTTGTGGTATTCAGCTGTTCACGCACATCATGCACAGTGCGCAAAACCGCACGACGACGCGCGGCGCGTTTGCTATTGACGCCCCGGTTATCCTGATCCTGCGAATGGTGACCTCTATGGGCTCCTGCCATCTAAAAGAATGCCTCTTGTGAAGGGATGCGCATGTCATCACGGTTATTTTTATTCAATTTTGCAACAAATGTCTTAAAATCCCCCTCATGAATATGGTGAATGTGGTTTTAATCATTGGCTTTATGATGAATTTAAAGTTTTGATATTAAAGAGTAAATTTAAATTTAGGGAATTATCGCAACAAGGAGATGCACAATCAAAAGCAAGAGAAAATCTTCAATCAGACCTTAAAGAGAAGGCGTATGACAGCAGGGATGATGCAAGCAGATAAACACCAGAATGATTTGAAGGCGCTGCAACAAAAAATCAGCTCATGTCGCATCTGTCGGGATGAACCCATCAGCACCCCATTGCCCCATGAGCCAAACCCGGTTGTAAGACTCTCCAGCACAGCGCGCATTTGTATTGCCGGACAGGCACCGGGTATTCGTGTCCATGAAAGCTCCATTCCCTTTAATGACCCATCCGGCGATCGCTTGCGCCAATGGATGGGGATTGACCGAGATATCTTTTATGATGAGGGCAAGATTGCCATTATACCCATGGGCTTTTGCTTTCCCGGCTGGGATGCAAAAGGGGGCGATCTTCCCCCCAGAAAAGAATGCAAAACCCAATGGCATGATCAACTTTTTACGCTGATGCCACAAATCGAGTTATTGCTGGTGATTGGCCAATATGCGCAAAATTATCATATGAAGGCCCAAAAGAAGAAAAATCTGACCGAAACCGTGCGACATGCGGTTGATATATGGCATAAGTCACAAAAACCACGCCTCCTTGCTTTGCCTCATCCATCTTGGCGAAATTCCGGTTGGTTAAAGCGCAATTCGTGGTTTGAAGAGCAGATTTTGCCCTTGCTAAGACGAGAAGTAAAACAGCTGACTGCTTGATATCGCTGGAAATTTTAGACCGATTGGCCAGAAAATCATCAATTGTTCAACAAGGCGCGCTGCTCTTTTATACATTTGATGCTAATTTTTGAAGAAAGGAAAATTAAGGCTAATAAGGATCAATAAGCCATTCGTTGCGATATATACTTGAATTTAGGAATGAAATTCCATAAATTAGACAATATGAAATGTCTGTTGGAATGAAATTTCTAACTTAGGGTTCTAAAAGGTTGACTGAAATGCTGGACCGTCTTGATCGTCGAATTTTACAAATCCTTCAGGAGGACGCGACCATGCCCGTGGCAGAAATTGGCCGCCGGGTTGGCTTGTCTACCACGCCATGCTGGCGTCGGATCCAGAAAATGGAAGAAGAGGGCGTTATTACAGGGCGTGTGGTGATTCTGGACCCGGAAAAGGTCAATGCCAAAGTCACCGCTTTTGTTGCTGTGACAACAAGCGAACATTCTGCCGAATGGCTCAAGCGCTTTTCCGATGTGATCCGCGATTTTCCCGAAGTGGTGGAATTTTATCGCATGGCCGGTCAGGTGGATTATCTCTTGCGCGTCGTGGTGCCTGACATTGAAAGCTATGACGTTTTTTATAAAAAACTCATCAATCGCATTGAAGTGGGCGATATCTCCACTACATTTGCAATGGAGCAGATAAAATATACAACGGCTTTGCCCTTGAATTATCTGCCAGAAAAAGAGCCTCGCTGACCTTCTTGCGACACAAAAGGTTAGGTTCTGTTGATGCTGGTTTGCTCCCAGCCAAACAAAGAAAAGCCCGCTCTCTTGATCAAGAGGCGGGCTTTCTTGTTTTATTCAATCCCTATTCAGTAAGGCAATCAATGAGGAGGTATCCCAACGATTGCCGCCACAAGATATGCCCGAGTGAGGGAACCGAACTCGGACAAGCATATCGACAAAGGAAAGGATGGGCGGCCTTTCTTTATCCTATCAAGTGATCAATCCCTGTTGAGTAAGGCAATCAATGAGGAGGTATCCCAACGATTGCCGCCCATCCCCTGAATTTGGGCATAATATTGATCGACGCTGGCAGTCACAGGAAGTCGTGCTCCATTGGTGCGGGCTTCATCCAATACAATCGATAAATCCTTTCGCATCCAGTCAACGGCAAAGCCAAACTCAAAGTCCCCTTTGGCCATGGTGCTGGCACGGTTTTCCATTTGCCAGGAGCCTGCCGCTCCTTTGGAAATCACATCAATGACGGCATCCACATCCAGTCCGGCTTTTTGCGCAAAATGCACCCCTTCTGACAGGCCCTGAACCAATCCGGCAATACAGATCTGATTGACCATTTTGGTCAATTGACCCGCGCCGGATGTGCCCATCAAGCCAACCATGCGCGAAAAGCAATCAATCACCGGCTTGGCTTGGGCAAAGATTGCCTCATCGCCACCGCACATCACAGTCAAAACCCCATTTTCAGCCCCGGCTTGCCCACCAGAAACCGGCGCGTCAATGAAGCCAACACCAATATCTTTGGCATCTTGATATAAATCCCGCGCAACTTCAGCCGAAGCCGTTGTATTGTCAATAAAAATGGAGCCAGCTCTCATTGTGGCAAAAGCCCCGTCTGCACCAGTGGTCACCGATCGCAAATCATCGTCATTGCCAACACAGGCAAAGACAAAATCGGCCCCATCCGCTGCTTCTGCCGGGGTTTGGGCATATGTGCCGCCATGCTCCTGCACCCATTTTTGTGCTTTTGCAACAGTGCGGTTATAAACGATGACATCATGCCCGCCTTTATGCTTTAAATGCGCCGCCATGGGATAGCCCATCACACCAAGACCAATGAAGGCTACTCTCGCCATTTCTCTCTCCTCAAGCTCTTATTCTCCTGGCCATACAGGGGCCCATTTTTACTGGCTCTGACAATAGACAAGCCAATCTGCTTTGTCAGGACATCATATTGTCTGGAAACAATTTTGTCTGATAGAGAAAAAATTCAATCAATATATGATATCTTTATACCGCTGGAGCATTTCTTCGCGCGTCTCAGGCTTGATCGGCAATTGGGTATGCGCCTTCATAATCTCGCCCATAGCGGGGAAATCCTTGCGCTCAATCGCATAGTCTCCAGTCCATAATTTGGACCGCATCAAAGCCTTGGCGCATTGGAAATAGACCTCCCGCAGCTGAATGCGCAAGATACTTTTGGGGACCTTGCCTTGAATGACAAAGCGCTCGCACAGCAAGGGATCGCTGTCAATTTGGGCTAGACCCTGTACACGCAAGGTCTCATCCATACCGGGCACCAGAAACAAAAGGCTACAGGCCGGATTTTCGACCAAATTCAGCAATGCATCAATCCGGTTGTTGCCTCGCCGATCAGGCAGCAGCAAGCAGGTTTCACTCTCTATTTCGACAAAACCCGGCGCGTCACCGCGTGGAGAAATATCAATCAAACCATCCTGACCCATTGTTGCGAGAATGGCAAAAGGCGACAGAGCAATAAAACGCTGGCAATAGTCGTCCAGATGGTCAATTTCCTTATTCACGGGAATTGGTTTTGGAAGATCATAAAGCGCTCTTAATTCCTGAGCTGTGCGAAGAATAGCCACCTTGTTGTCTCCTTGAATGCAACCGAAAAGATAAGAAAAAAGGCGGCTCAAGGCCGCCTGACTTTACCCGGAAATTTTCGAGAAATCCGCCACCGTTCGGGTGGTTTCTCTGATCTGGTTCAGCATCTTGAGCCTGTTCTGGCGAACCTCGACTCTTTCGTCATTCACCAAAACTTTATCAAAGAAAGCGTCAACTGGGGCGCGCAAGGTCGATAGAGCTGACATGGCCGCCTCAAACTCTTCGTGCTCAACCGCCTTTGTTGCAGCCGAGCGTGCGCTATCAATGGCAGCTGCAAGGGCAATTTCTTCTGCTTCATGCAAATGCGCCCCTTCCACCTGTCCACTAAAGCGCTCACCGGATTTTTTCTCCTCAGCCCGCAAAATATTGGCAGCGCGGCGGAAACCTGCCAACAGATTGGCACCATCTTCGCTGGACAGAAACTCCCCCAAAGCCTCAACACGTTTGGAAATCATCAAAATGTCATCCTGATTGCCAAGCGCAAAGACAGCATCAATCAAATCATGACGCGCACCCTTGTCTTTCAGATGAACACTCAAGCGATCAGCAAAGAAGCCCATCAAATCGTTGCTTTGCGCAAAGCCAGGGCGCGCAGCCTCGAAAATATCAAACAGCGAAAGCCGGATATCATTGGCTTCCAGAATGCGGATAATACCAAGAGCTGCACGACGCAAGGCAAAGGGATCTTTGGAGCCGGTTGGCTTTTCATCAATGGCCCAAAAGCCGGTCAACAGATCCAGTTTATCAGCAAGAGCCACACAAGCGGCAACCGGATCATTGGGCACATCATCTGATGGACCTTGCGGTTTATAATGCATTTCAATGGCTTGCGCGACCGTAGCATCTTCCTTTTGAGCCAGCGCATAATAACGACCCATCAGGCCCTGAAGCTCTGGAAATTCAAACACCATATCCGAGACAAGATCAGCCTTGGCCAATTTGGCGGCACGAGCGGCTTTGTCAGCATCGGCACCAACAATCGGGGCAAGGCTAGAAGAAAGCGCAACCAACCGCTCTACAAGCTCGGCCTGCGTGCCCAGCTTTTCATGGAAAACCATACTATCCAGCTTGTAAAGACGGCTCTCCAAGCCGGTTTTCAAATCAGTTTCCCAGAAGAATTTGGCATCAGACAAACGCGCCCGCACAACCTTTTCATTGCCCGAAATGATGGTCGCGCCATCATCTGGTGCAATCAGGTTCGACACCAGCACGAATTTATTCGCCAATTTGCCGGTTTTCTGATCTTTCAGCACAAAACATTTTTGATGTTCGCGAATAGAGGTCTGGATCACCTCATCGGGCATATCCAAAAAGTCTTCATCAAAAGAACCCATCAAGACAACGGGCCATTCGACAAGACCACCGACTTCTTCCAACAGGCCACCATCTTCGACCAGTTCCAGCCCTTGGGCAAAAGCAAGGGTCTTGGCGTCATTAAGAATGATGCTTTTGCGCTCATCCAGATCCAGAATGACCTTGCGCGCTTTTAGCTCCGCTTCATAATCGTCAAAACGCTTGACCTCAAAAGGCTCCTTGCCGTGAAAACGATGGCCCTGTGTCTGATTGCCAGAGACAATCCCATCCACTTCAAAGGCGATAACCTCAGGTGCTTCGCTCTCAATGCCAAAGCTACAGACAATCGAATGCAGCGGACGCACCCAACGCAAAGCGCCTTCTCCGGCAACACCCCATTTTTGTGATTTTGGCCATGGGAATTTGCGAATGGTCTCAGGCACCAGCTCTGCAATGATGTCTTGCGCCTTGCGGCCCGGCTTGTTGATCACCGCCACATAAAAATCACCCTTCTTGGGGTCAGACTGGATGCCCGCTTCTTCAATGCTGGCAAGACCAGCCCCGCGCAAAAAACCGGCAAGAGCTTTTTCCGGCGCACCAACGCGGGGCCCTTTGCGCTCTTCACGAAGATCAGGCGAGCCGACTGAGCAGCCAGAGACAACCAAGCTCAGACGGCGAGGGGTCGCGAAGGCCCGCGCCCCTTCATAAGTCAAACCCGCATCAACCAGACCATTGGTGATCAGTTTTTTCAAATCATCGGCTGCCTTGCGTTGCATACGGGCAGGAATTTCTTCGGAAAAAAGCTCAAGCAGAAGATCTGGCATTGTCGTCTCGGTCGGCTGAAAAAAGGATTGGATGTCAAAGTGACTGGCAATTGCTAGCAATTGCCTGCTCTCTTGTCACTTAGAAAATGCGCTGACTGCGCAGCTCAAGCGCTTGACCACAAAAAACACGCCCTCTCTTGGTCTGCGTTTTGCTATCGGGCAAAAGGCAAGAAAAATCCCGGCTCAAGCGTTTGAGCCGGGATTGCAAAACAAAAACCGTTTACCGGCGCAAATGGCGCGTCAGACGATGCTCGAGCAAATCCCAAAGCCTGCGCATAATTTCCACCACAAGCAGATAGAAAATGGCGGCATAAAGATAAGTCTGATAATCCAACGTTTGCGAAAAAGCGCGCCGTGTATGCCCCATCAAATCAAAAATAGTGACAATGGAGACTACTGCCGAACCTTTGATCATCAAAATGATTTCATTGCCATAGGGGCGCAATGCAACAATCAAAGCTTGTGGCAGGATGATTTTGAAAAACGTCACCATAGGCGGCAGGCCAAGGCTTGCTGCGCCTTCATGCTGGCCTTTTGGCACATTCATGATAGCTCCACGCAAAATCTCTGCCTGATAGGCCGCCGTATTGAGCGAAAAGGACAAAAGCGCAATGGACCATGCGTCACGGAAAAACCACCACAGATTTAGATCTTGCCAAAAGTGCCGAAAAGAGCCAAAGCCATAATAAAACAGGAACAATTGCGCCAGAAGGGGCGTGCCACGAAAGAAATAGATATAGCCAAAGCTGAGATTGCGCACAATTTTATTGGATGACATGCGGCCAAAGGCTATGGGCAAGGACAACACCGCACCAATGGAAACGGAAAGCGCCACCAGTTTCATGGTGGTCAAAAAGCCATCAAAATAGCGCGGAGCATATTTGTCTATCTGGCTCTGATCATAGGATGTGATCAGAAACACAATGAGACCAATGCCCGCAGCAATCCAGAACAGAATGCTCAAACTGCCCAACAGTCTGGCAAACGTCCAGTCTGCCTTGCGCACTTCATTGGGGCGAGGGCGTGCGGCAATCATCTCTTGTGCGACATAAGCTTCACTCATGAGCGAACCTCCCCGCGTCTTGCATTCTTTTCGATTTTTTCAAGCCCGGCAGAAGACAGAAAAGTTAGCGCCAGATAAATCAGGCAGGCAAGGCTGAAAAACAGAAATGGCTCTTTCTCAACCCGTGCTGCAACTCCGGTGATGCGCACAACATCGGCAAGGCCAATGACTGAGACCAGAGAGGTTTCTTTCAATAAAATCAACCAGAGATTGGAAAGACCGGGCAAGGCAAGCTTGATCAATTGCGGAATGATGACAAGGCGCATGGTCTGAAAGCGCGACAGACCCAAGGCAGCAGATCCTTCATATTGCCCTTGGCTGATGCCTTTAAATGCCGAGAGAAAAACCTCACTGGCATAGGCAGAAAACACAAAGCCAAGCGCAACCATACCCGCAACAAAGGAATTGATCTCGATTGTGGTGCCAAAGACCGTCTGAAACAGGAAGTTGCCCAGAATTTGCGCCCCATAATAGACAATGAACAGGGTCAGCAATTCCGGCAATCCACGAAAGATTGTCGTAAAGATCTTGGCGGAAATTTGCAAGCTGCTTTCGCGAGAATTGATACCAAGCGCCAGTAAAAACCCAAGCAATAAGCCAAAAGGAAGCGTGGCCAAGGCAAGGGATATGGTCACCCCGATACTGGCTAATATCTCATCCCCCCAGCCCTCGGAGCCATATGAGAGTAACGATAACAATTCCATGCGCGATCTGCCATCCTATAAGCAACCCGGCGGGAAACCCGCCGGGCAATATCAAATCAACACAAGGACTTATTCGCCACCATAGACGTCAAAGTCAAAATATTTGTTATTGATTTCCTTATATTTGCCATTGGCGCGCAAGGCTTTGATGGCAGCAGAAAATTTGTTTGCAAGCTCGGTCTCGCCCTTACGAACGGCAACACCAGCGCCTTTGCCATTGATAACAGGATCCGGGGTCAAAAGGGTCAGCATTTTACAGCAAGAGCCTTTGTCAGACTTCAGCCATTCGCCAAGCACAGTCACATCTTCGATCACTGCATCCAGACGGCCAGCCTCAATATCCAGCTTGAACTCATCAGGAGTTGGGTAAAGCTTAAGCTCAATGCCTTCCAGTTTCTTCTCGGCATATTCAGAATGGGTGGTGGAAGATTGCGCACCAACCAGCTTGCCTTTCAAAGAAGCGGCAGAGGCATCTTTCATGTCAGAATCTTTTGGAACCGCCAGAGCAGGGGGAGTGTTGTAATATTTCTCGGAAAAGTCGATTTTCTTCAAACGCTCTTCGGTGATGGACATGGATGCAATCACAGCATCAAATTTGTTTGCCATTAGGGCAGGAATCATGCCGTCCCAATCCTGAACAACAAATTCACACTCAACCTTCATTTCCGCACAAAGTGCATTGGCAATGTCAATGTCAAAGCCGACCAGCGTGCCGTCTTTGGTTAGCGTATTGAATGGAGGATAAGCACCCTCGGTACCGATGCGCAGCTTGTCAGCAGCTTGTGCCGCGCCGGAAACCATAAGAGCAGTAGCAGCTGTCAGTGCCAGTTTTTTCATGAAATGCATGGATTTCTTCCCTCTTGCATATTGTATAATGCTTGGACCTTTATGGGCCTTCTTGAAGTGCGCGCACCTTTTAAGGGGCTGCGCTTGGTTTGCATATTCCCACTATTTTAGTCTTATTGACAATAGGGAAATGCAAACTTGGTCTTTGACCTCACAATGCACGCATTCACAAGGTCTTTGCAGAATTTTAATGTCCTGTGGCGTTTTTTGTAAAATATTATGCCGCTTTGGTGGAAAAGTCGCATATTTTTTGGGGCATGGTGGACCAAAAAATTTACCGGAAGGCAGAATTTAATATGATAAAATGCTTGTTTTGGCCGGTAAAATGCCGACTTGAATTGCGACATTTTACCTCAGCGGTGCGCGTAATACCAACGGCATGAAAGGATCAGTTGCGGCCCGGCAATTGACTATGCTCGACAACAAAGTCGGCAATGGCTGAAATGTCATCAAGATTAAAAACAGGCAAGCCTTGCGCACCATCCAGATCCTTGGGATGATCACTGGCAAGGGCAACAATCATATTGTCTTTGGGTGCCAGAGGCTCGTGATGCTTGGCCTCTGCGCGTCTGACTTCAATTTTGGGAAAGCCTTCGCTTTTATAGCCTTCAATCAGAACCAGATCACATGGCGAAAGCTTGGGCAAAATATCGCCCAACAAAGGCTCTGGCTCATCACGGCATTCATGCATAAGCGCCCAGCGTGTGCCAGCCGCAACCAGCGCCACTTCTCCTGCACCGGCCTCACGATGGCGAAAACTGTCAGCCCCCGGCTTGTCTATATCGCATTGATGATGGGCATGTTTGATGGTGGAAATTTTATAGCCTCTGCGCACCAATTCTTCCACCAAACGCACCACAAGCGTGGTTTTGCCGGAATTTTTCCAGCCCGTTACGCCAAAAACCCGATGGCCATGATTGTTAAAGAACCCGCGCGCATTCATGCTTTTGCCTCCACCTTATGCCGTTGGTATTAATCCATATCTGGTCTTTATGTCAAAGGATCCAATTCCTGCGCAATCACGCGCGCTACATCCAGATCATCTGGTTCATTGATATTGAAAAAAGGATCGATTTCAATATCACCATCCAGAACAGGACCGCGAAAAATGGCCCGACTGTTCAAATGGCTTTCTGCCCATAAGCCGACCTTGCGATTGCCTTCGTTTAAAAAAGCTTCCAAACTGTCCGCAAGCCGGATCGGCCAAAGACCAAAAACAGGATGTTTGCGCTCGCCTGATTGTGCCAGAACAATGCAAGGCTCAGGCCCGCCCATCGCCATAACAAAACGATCCACCAGATCTGTCGGAAAAAAGGGAGTATCGACCGCAGCTGAGGCAATCCAATAGGCCTGTGGGACAGCTTGCTCGGCCCAGCGCATAGCAGTCAAAATGCCGGCCAAAGGACCAGCATAACCCTCGATTTGATCGCGCAAAATGGTCGCCTCACTATCAAGTAAAGAGGCATCCATATTGCTGTTAACAATCAGATTGCCCACTTGCGGTGCAAGGCGTGCCTCAACCCGGCGCAACAGACTTTGCCCTTCCAGCATCAGACCGGCTTTATCCGTTCCGCCCATACGGCTGGATTGCCCACCAGCCAGCACAAGACCAAGGGTGCGATGCGCCCAGCGGTTGGACGCAACTGGTTGCCCACAAAATCCGGCTTCGCTGGCTTCCATTGCTGCCTTGTCCAAAGCGGCAAGGTCAGAGGGGCTATAATGATGAAGGCTTTTTGTCATTGTCTTTTTTATCTCGAACCCGCACAGGAAAAGCAAAAGATGATTATAAGAGAAAAACGGCCCTGACCAAAATAGTCTCCATTTCAAAGCATCCTATGGGTCAATCTTTTATGCCGTTGGTATTACACACAAGCAACCGCTAAGTGCCCGATTGAAAAGTCTTGATATGAGACTTTTATGCCGCTGGTATAACAGGGCGGTCATACGACATGGTGAAATAGAAAAGCGACACAGGCCTTGACGAAGCGCAAAGCTCCCCCAACATGAGGATCATAGCCTGATGATGTCCCTAGAGATTGACCTGTTTCAAACAGCAGGGCAAAAGGGATAAGACAAATGGCAAGCGTATATGCTGGTCGCTTCTTTTTTCCGACCCCGGCGAAAAGAAGAATGGCAGTATGGCATAAGTGGTGCCGCAAGGCAGACAGCAAAGTGAGGGACGGCTCCGTGTTCTGGAATAAAAACAAAGCGCCAGCAGGCAGCAAAGTGACATCAGACGATATTTTGACAGTCTTGAAAAAGCTGAAACTCCAATCCGGTGGCCCGGATATTGTTGAGCTTGGCATGGTCTCTGATATTTTTATCAATGAAGGGTCCATTATTTTCTCGCTTACAGTCGATGCCGAGCAGGCGCAAGCCATGGAACCATTGCGTGCAAAAGCCCAAGAAGTGGTTGAAGCCTTGCCCGGTGTTGAAAAAGTCATGGTTGCGTTGACCGCAGAAAAAAGACCCGGCACAGCTTCAGCCACCCCGCCGCCCCAAAGACCGGCAGCAAAGCCAGCAAGCCCCGCCGCCAAGCCCGCGCAAGGGGCAGGGGGGCATAAACTGGATGTACAAGGCGTCAAACATATTGTGGCCGTTTCATCGGCCAAAGGCGGTGTTGGCAAGTCAACAACATCGGTCAATCTGGCTTTGGCGCTTCAGGCCAATGGCTTGAAAGTCGGCATTTTGGATGCCGATATCTATGGGCCGTCCATTCCCCGTCTTCTGGGCATAAAAGGTCGCCCAATGGCTTATCAGGATAAAATCCTGAAACCCATGGAAGGCTTTGGACTGAAAGCCATGTCCGTTGGCTTTTTGGTCGATGAAGACACGCCAATGATTTGGCGGGGGCCTATGGTTGTCTCGGCGCTGACGCAAATGATGCGCGACGTGAAATGGGATATCGACGGCGAATTGGACGTGCTGGTGGTGGATATGCCACCCGGCACTGGCGATATTCAGCTCACTATGGCCCAGCAAGTGCCGCTATCAGGCTCTGTCATTGTCTCCACACCTCAGGATCTGGCCTTGCTGGATGCCCGCAAAGGCATTGCCATGTTTGAAAAGGTCAATATTCCGATCCTTGGGGTGGTCGAAAATATGAGCTATTTCCTATGTCCATCCTGCGGTGACCGTCATGATATCTTTGGTCATGGTGGTGCGCGCGAAATTGCAGAAAAAATTGGCGTGCCTTTCCTTGGAGAAGTGCCTTTACATATGGATATTCGAGAGCGCTCGGATGCGGGTCGTCCAATTGTTGCAACAGATGCGGATAGCGAACATTCTACCATTTATCGACAGATTGCCCGCTCTATGGCCGAAAAATTGGCCGGAGCAGGCAGGCAAGCCCCGCAAATCATCATCGAATAACCATTTATGTTGACATACCTACACATGACAAGACGACCGCAATCTGATGACTGCGGTCGTCTTTTGGCATCCAATCTCCTGTCATCAAACAGAGATTATCAGCCCTTGCACAAATCTGTCCCTCGGTTGTGCCGTAAAGACAGATTTGGGTTTTCCTGTGTGCGGTTGAAGAAAAATGACAAAAGAGATAGGACAATTTTTCTGAATTGACGGGAGCGCTCATGCCGCCCTTTTAACAGAGCTGATTTTAGATCACCTTGAGAAGAATATATCATAGTCATCTGCATCCATTTAATTTCAAAGGATTGATGAGATTTTTTAAAGTAAAATACTAAAATCTCATTTTCTGATCTCACCATAAAGGCCTTGCCAACCATCTGACAAACGGGTAATTCTCAAGACTGACTTAAAATAATTTGAATTGAGAATTGCGCGATGATCCTGCCGCCATTAAATGCATTACGCGCCTTTGAAGCAGCCAGCCGCCATTTGAGTTTTCAGCAGGCAGCTGATGAATTGCATGTGACGCCTTCGGCACTTTCCTATCAGATTAAAAGTTTGGAAGAGCATCTTGGCGTTGCTGTCTTTATACGCGGAAATCGGCAGGTCAGTCTGACCAGAGAAGGAGAATTGATCAGATCTGACATTGCAGAAGCCTTTCGCTTGCTCAAGCAAAGCGTGGCGCAATTGCAGAGAGACGAGGATGATACCATCATTGTGGTGTCCTGTGGTCCGTCCCATGCGGCCAAATGGTTGGCACCACGGCTCTATCGCTTCGCTGACGATCATCCCGAGCTGGAATTGCGCCTGTCTGCGACTTTGGCCTTCACCAATTTTGAACGCGATGGCGTGGATGTCGCCTTGCGATTTGGGGCAGGAAACTATCCCGAACTTCATGTGGAGAAAATGTTTGATGAATATCTGGCTCCGATGGTGGCCCCTTCCTTGATTGACAAGAATGGCCCGCTCAAGGAAGCCGATGATCTGGTCAATTACACATTACTCCATGATGATTCTACCAGCATGATCGGCCCGCCAATCGGCTGGGCAGATTGGTTGCATTTGGCTGGAGCGCAAAAGGTCAATGGAGAAAAGGGAATTCGCTTTAGCCATGCTGATCATGTGCTGGATGCAGCGGTCAATGGAGCCGGAATTGTTCTGGGGCGCGTGGTACTGGGGCGAGAGGATGTGGCTCATAACCGTTTGACCATGCCCTTTGACTTGCAAATCCCGACCGGTTATGGCTCTTATTTCGTCTGTCCGCCATCCAGCCTTAAAAAATCCAAAGTCAGAAAATTCAGAGATTGGCTTTTCACGGAACTGGGATGCACAGCACCTGACGCTGATCAAGGAAGAGATGGCGTTGAGGGTTAAAAAGATAAAGAATAAAGACCAGCCAATAAAATGCCAAAAATGGATGAATGGCCATGACGCAAACCGGTAAGACTAAAGGCAAAAAACGGGATTTGCAGGAAAAAGATTTAAAGCCAATCGCTTGGGCCGCCTATATCATCATGGGTATCTTGGCGCTGGTCATTTCCTTACAGGATCCGTCCATATTGCGCGCAGCCTTTGCCAAAAGTGAAGCGCACCGTGCCCAAATGGATCAATGCTCGGTTGAAGCCAAGGAAAAAATCCATGCGCGTATGCAGGAAGGGGAATTTACCCTTTATGGTTCCTTCATCCGCATGCCCGGTGTCCAATTGCGTTGCTTAACAACAGCCTCCTGAGCCAAAGCTGACAATCAGCCTAGCCAGCCTCTTCGTCTTCATAAATTTGGGAAGAAAACAGGCCTGTTACTAAGGCAATTACGGCACAGCCGGTCATGAATAAAAGCATCGGCATCAGCGAGCCGCTCAAGACCAATGTGACAAGGAAGGATGCCGCCGCTGCAATCATGGTCACCAGACTGCCCGACAAACCGGAGGCAGAGCCGGCAAGGCGCGGCATAACGCTGACAACGCCTGCATTGGAATTGGGCAGGGTGACTCCATTGCCAACGCCCAAAAAGAACATCATGGCGAATAGAATTTGCGGATTTTCAATAGAAAAGAGACTGAATATCACCAAAGTTAAACAAGTGCTCAAGGCCAGCAGATTGCCGACAAACATCATTTTATAAAGGCCAAGCAGGGCGGAATAACGACCGGAAAAGAAGTTGCCAAGGCTATAGCCACCCGCAACCAATATGAAATAGATCCCATATTCTGTGGGGCTCATGTCAAACAGGGAGCGGCTGACATAGGGCGCGCCCCCTAAGAAAGCAAAAAAGCTAGCGGCAGAAAAGGCACTGACGGCTGAATAAATCCAAAAGGCACGTATGCTTAACAGTTGCCGATAATCACGCAACAAGCCCATCGGGCTTTTCATCTGCCCAATATGCTGATTGGTTTCGGTCAAGTTACCCCATGCTGCGACCAGAACCACAAGCGCAAAAAAACCGGAAAAAGCAAAGCCTGCTCGCCAACTCCACAAATCATCCAGAACGCCGCCAATGGCTGGCCCTATCATCGGCGCAACGGCCATGCCCATGGTCACATAACCCAGCATACTGGCCGCTTCATTGGTGCTATGGGTGTCGCGCACAATCGCCCGTCCCAGAACAAGCCCCGCAGCGCCGCCTGCCACTTGCAAAACCCGTCCGACAATCAGGGCATCAAGATTTGCTGTCATAGCACAATAAAAGGACGCCAGAACAGCAATCACAAGACCACCCAACAAAATCGGACGACGCCCAAACTGATCGGAAAGAGGCCCGATAATCAGCTGAACAAAAGCGGTGCCAAGTAGCCCTAGAGACAAGGTTAGCTGTACAAGAGATGCACTGGCAGCAAAGTCCTGCTGAACGCTGGGCATTGACGGAACATAAAGATTAAGCGCCAGCGGATTAACTGCCGTCACAGCCACCAGAAGCAGCAGGGACGGGCGGATAATTTTTGTCGGAGTGGGCTGGGAAAATGCAGTCATGAAACGGATACTATAAGCTCAGCTTTTTAAAAAATAGCCATGAAAATTAGGGGAGAAAAGACGAGATTATGCTGTTGTGTCAAACCTTCATGATTTTGCCTCACGCGCCCGCAATCGTTCGCGATAGATTGTGTAAAGCCCGGATGCCAGCACAAGGCCAATGCCAATTTGAGTTAGAAAATCAGGGATATCTCCCCAGATAAAATAGCCATAAGCAAGCGCAATCAAAATGGAACTATAGCGAAAAGAAGAGACCACGGCCACATCTCCGTTGCGCATGGCAATGACGAGAAAAAAATGCCCAAAGACAAGACAAAGAGCTGATAGCATTAAATAGCTTAAATGAGGCATGGAAATGGCAACCCATGTTTCCTGTATGCCCATCACACCTCCTGCCACTGTAACAAAGAAAAGCGTCGTGGATGTCACAACCCAAAGGGACGTGCCCTCTGGAATGCTGCGGGTTAGCAAATCACGCGTTGCAGCTAGCAACATGGCCAGAACCGCATAAAGAGAAAAACTGTTAAAGCCCTCAAAGCCGGGGCGGACAATCACCAAAACCCCAATGAAACCCACCAAAATGGCGGACCATCGCCGAATACCAACCACCTCTCCAAAGAAAATGGCAGCCCCTGCTGTTGTGGTCAGGGAAATGGACAACAAGATCGCCGTGACATTGCCAAGGGGAATATGGGACAAGGCGGTGAGAAAAGACAAGGCAGCGGCGGCTTCCAGAAGAGAGCGCAGCAAAACCGTATAATGCAAGGCCTGGGCAAAATGCCGATATTGGCCTGTATAGAGCAGAATAATCGCAAGAGCGAGCATCGTGCCAAGACCACGCACAAAGGTAAGTTCACCAACAGGAAGGGCGGCACTGGCCAACTTGCTGAGCATATCATTGCTAACAAAGAGCAATGTGGCAATCTGCATGACAGCAATGCCATATAAATTGCCTCTGCCGACAGTCGTGCTTGTGCTCTGTCGACGGGCAGCCGTGCCTTGGGGAGCTGTCGTCATAATCCACCACCTGTTTTGCGAAAATCTGCGACATGGCAAGAAACAGGAGGCAGGGATGAACAGATCCCGATTCTAGCCTCCGGTCACAGACATATGTCTCCCAATAGAGGGGCGATTATTCTCTCTGTCAATGACAAAATCATGACCCTTGGGTTTCCGGCTGATAGCCTCGCGAATGGTTTGGTGCAACAAATCATTGCTTTCCGAGGCCCGCAAAGGCGCGCGAAGATCGGCAGAATCTTCTTGTCCAAGGCACAGATAAAGCATACCGGTGCAGGTGACACGCACCCGGTTGCAACTCTCGCAGAAATTATGGGTCATCGGCGTGATAAAACCCACACGTCCGCCAGTTTCCTGAACCCGCATATAGCTGGCCGGACCGCCGGTTTTATAGGCGATTGGCTCCAAATTCCAGCTTTGGGCCAATTGTTGCTTAACCGCAGAGAGCGGTAAATACATATCCAGACGATCCCCATCAATCTCGCCCATCGGCATGGTCTCAATAATGGTCAGATCCATGCCCCGTTCATGAGAGAAGCGAATCATATCGTCAAATTCATCATCATTGACCCCTTTCAGGGCCACGGCATTGATTTTGAGATGGATACCAGCTGCAAGGGCGGCTTCAATCCCATCCATAACTTGCCCAAACCGTCCCCAACGGGTGATGTCTGCAAAGCGTTTTTCCTGCAAGGTATCGAGAGACAGATTGATGCGCTTCACACCCATAGAGGCCAGATCTTTGGCCATTGTCTTGAGCTGCGAGCCATTGGTGGTGATGGTCAGCTCATCTAAAGATCCACTGTCTAGATGGCGTGAAAGGGAGGAAATCAGTGACAAAATACCCTTGCGAACCAAAGGTTCACCACCGGTCAGACGCAAACGTTTGACCCCATGATCAACAAAAGCAGAGCAGAGCCGGTCCAACTCTTCCAGCGAGAGAACTTCCTTTTTCGGCAAGAAATTCATATGCTCGGACATGCAATAAAAACAGCGAAAGTCACAACGATCAGTGACAGAAACCCGCAAATAGCTGACCTGACGGCCAAAGGGATCAACCAAGGAACCCTGATTGGGCTCGAACCCGTCTGTAAGTCCTGCGCTCGTCATGTCAAAGGTCTCCTTGTTCAACCGTCAGTCATGTCATGAATGCTGAAATGACAGCATTTACTGGCATAGTCTGGTCATGCCATCATGTTCATATACTGAGCATACGCGATTTTTGCGTCGATGGAATGTAAAAAGCCGTAAAGAAACATAACACTTGCGTCATAACCATCGCTCTTGCAAGTTGCTCTGCCATTTCATCAGATGAGCCAAACCATAAAGTCAGATGAAGCAGGTGGCCTTGATTTTTGGCAAATTGATCATAAATGAACAATCTTATTGTTCTGGTCTCAATCACGCTTTATGTAAGTTTGATATGTCTGTTTATTTGATATGTCTGTTTAATAGACAGCAATAAGAAAGGTCAGAAGACAAGGAGTGGGAGATGGCAATGCAAGCTTGGCCAACGGAAATTCGACTGCATAAAACAAAACAAATGCTGACCATCGCCTTTGATAATGGCGAACATTATGACTTTCCCGCTGAATTTTTACGGGTCACATCGCCCAGTGCCGAGGTTCAGGGACATGCTCCGGAGCAAAAGAAGACCGTCAGTGGCAAAAGGGATGTGGAGATCATGCGGGTGGATCCGGTTGGCAATTATGCGATACGGCTGGTTTTCACCGATCTGCACGATACCGGCTATTACACATGGGACTATTTTCTCGAAAATGGCCGCAATTTCGATGATGTCTGGGCGGCCTATCTTTCAGAATTGGACGCAAAAGGCCTCACTCGATAAAGCACAAAAAGGCTCATACAAAAATAGCCGGACCCAAGGCCCGGCCATTCGAAATACTATTGATCAGAGATCTTATACCAACGGCATAAAAGATTGACCCATAGGATGCTTTGAAATGGTTTACTGAGAAGGTATCTTTCGACGGACAATGCCGGGGTATTTTCTTTTTTGATGCGAACCTTTTGTATTGAATTGTCAAGACAATTCAATGAGGTGCGCCCTAGAAAGATAACGCTCTCAGTGAGCCATTTCAAGGCACCGAAGGCCGGTTTTATTGGCTTTCTGGACTGCGTCGCTCTTGCTTTATGGTCAACCAGACCATGACAGCAAAAGCTTCTTACCAGAAAGCCAATAAAATCCGGTCATATGGGGTAATCTTTCAGGCCGTTGGTATTAACGGATCACATGCACTTTTGCGCCGACTTTCACGCGCTCATAAAGATGGGTGACATCTTCATTTGACAGGCGAATACAGCCAGAGGAAACCGCTTGACCAATTGACCATGGCTCATTGGAACCATGAATGCGGTAAATAGTCGAGCCGATATACATGGCGCGCGCACCAAGTGGATTATTCGGACCACCTTCCATATAGCGAGGCAGGTTTGGAACGCGTTTGCGCATCGCAGGAGGAGGGGTCCAGCCCGGCCACTCAGCTTTGCGTGACACACGGTGTGTGCCAGCCCATTGAAAGCCCTGACGACCAACACCAACACCATATTTCAGTGCCTTGCCATCGCCCAGAAGATAATAGAGGCGGCGCTCTTTGGTATTGACGATGATTGTGCCTTTGGCCGCTTTGGAATGTGGGCCGTCATAAGAAACCGTCGAGCGCTTGATTGGAGATTTGCCACCGCGTACGCCGCCTTTGACATCCTCCCAACGTTTGGTTTCCATATTATAATAACGGCCTGCTTCAGCGCTTGTCGCGACCAATGTCAGGCCAAGTGCTGCACAGGCAGCCAATGAAAAGAGTTTCCGCATTAATCCTATCCCGAACTGGCTAGTCTTGGATTATCAAGATGATCGAAAATGAAATTACCAAGGCACACCCAAACAAATCAGCAATCCAAATTCGAACCGTTATTTTGTGAATCTGATGTCCAGACGCAAGCCTTTTTTGATGACCAGCAGAGCCTTGCCCCGCTTTCCAGCCATCTTGATGATAGCCTGTGGTAGTTTGGCAACAGTTAACGAAACAAATTAGGCTATTTAAGAACAAATATGTCTTTAATTTGATAGATTGCGTCGCCATGGCGACGCTTGTCGGGCATGTTCAACGATTGATTCGGATCAGAATATGCCTGATTTTATGCCAGATTTCACGATATTGAAGATCAATAGACAGACAGAATGGGGGGTATGTGGCAAGCGCACTGCACCCAATTTTTGCCTCAAATATCTTTATACTGTGCTACTGATACAGTGGGTTTGCTGAGCAAAACAAAACAGATACGCCTCTAAGTAAGGACGAGCACACAATGACGATAAAAATCGATATGGCTGATATAGAATTCATCGAAGGCATAGGCTCTATCAATCTCTCCAATCATGACGATCCAGACCATGCCCCCCATATCAGCATTATGACACCGCTCAAAATTGAAGGCGATGTGAAAGAGGTGCAGCGCCAGCTTTATAAAAATGCGGTTAAAATGTTGGTGGACGCGCAACAGGTGCTGGAAAAAGAATTGCAGAAATAACGAAAACCCGGTTGGGATTATGCTCTAACCGGGTTTTCTGTTCTTAATGTCCGATTTAAAAGTCTCTGGCTTAGGATTTTAAAATCAGGTTCCCATAGAGGGCCAATTAGCCCAATTTTAACTCCGCAAAGAAATCATTGCCTTTGTCATCGACAACGATAAAGGCGGGAAAATCTTCCACTTCAATGCGCCAAATCGCTTCCATGCCCAATTCGGGATATTCGATACACTCGACCTTTTTGATACAATCCTGAGCCAATCGCGCAGCCGGACCACCAATGGAGCCGAGATAAAAGCCACCATGCTGGTTGCAGGCATTGGTCACGGCCTTGGAGCGATTGCCTTTGGCCAACATGATCATAGAGCCGCCATGGGCCTGGAATTGATCAACAAAGCTGTCCATACGGCCTGCTGTGGTGGGGCCAAAGGAGCCAGAGGCATAGCCTTGCGGCGTTTTGGCAGGGCCTGCATAATAGATGGGATGGTTTTTGAAATAATCCGGCATCTCTTCGCCCGCTTCCAGCCGAGCGCGGATCTTGGCATGGGCTGCATCACGGGCCACAATCAGGGGACCGGTTAGAGACAAGCGTGTTTTGGTTGGATATTGGCTCAAGGTCTTGAGCATGTCTTGCATCGGCGCGTTCAGATCAATCTTGACCACTTCCCCGCCAAGGCTTTCATCTTCCACCTCTGGCAGATATTGGGCCGGATTAGCCTCCAGCTCTTCAAGAAAAATACCATCCTTGGTAATTTTGCCTTTGGCCTGACGATCCGCCGAGCAAGACACACCAATCGAAATGGGCAGGGACGCGCCATGGCGTGGCAAGCGAATAACCCGTACATCATGACAGAAATATTTTCCGCCAAATTGGGCGCCAATGCCCATGGATTGGGTCATTTTGTGAATGACCTCTTCCATTTCCAGATCACGGAAGGCATGGCCCGTTTCCGAGCCTTCTGTAGGCAAGGCATCCAGATAACGCGCTGAGGCCAGCTTGGTTGTCTTCAGATTCAATTCCGCAGACAAACCGCCAATGGTCACCGCCAAATGATAGGGAGGGCAGGCGGCAGTGCCCAGCGTTTTGATTTTTTCTTCCAAAAAGGTCAAAAGCTGATCGCGTGTTAAGAGGGATGGTGTTCCCTGAAACAAGAAAGTCTTGTTGGCAGACCCGCCCCCTTTGGCCATGAACAGAAATTTATATTCACTCTCGCCTTCTTCAAAAATATCAATCTGGGCAGGCAGATTGGAAGCGGTGTTCTTCTCTTCAAACATGGAAAGAGGCGCAACCTGACTGTAACGCAGATTTTTCTTGGCATAGGCGTCAAAGACACCTTGGGAGAGGGCACCTTCATCATCGCCTTCGGTCCACACAGCCTTGCCCTTTTTGCCCATCACAATGCCGGTGCCGGTATCCTGACACATGGGCAAAATGCCAGAGGCGGCAATATTGGCATTTTTCAGCAAATCAAAGGCAACGAATTTATCGTTATCGGTGGCATCCTCATCATCCAGAATTTTGCGCAATTGAGCCAAATGATCCGGGCGCAGCAAATGATTGATATCCATGAAGGCCTGCTCGCTCAGAAGACGTAAGCCCTCTTCTTCGACAACCAGCATATCCTTGCCCCGAAATGTCTCGGTAGACACATAGTCAGAAGTCAATTTGCGATAAGGGGTATCATCCTTCCCCAAAGGGAAGAGCGCGTTCGCCTGATAGCTCATAATTGGTCCTTTGCAGCCTTGCTGTGGTCTGGCCAGACAATAAAAGAGCTTGGGTCAAAAGCGCCTTTGTCATTTGGCCACGGTCATCAATAATGGTCATCAATATCAGTGCGACTCATTGGCCATAAATTCAAGCCCTTCTTGCGGCCAATAGACAATATTTCTTTCAAGAGTGGGTGCTGTCAAAGCAAGGTGGAGGATATGTGCAACTATATTATATGAGTATAAAAATCATGTAATATAGTCGCCCGCCTTGCTCTGTAGTATAGGGAAGGGATGCAATGCAATGCTGTGCCGTCAATCAATGCGTGAACGAACGAGCGATGGCAATCATAAAAGACTGAGCCACCAAAGGAGAGAGTGGAATGAGTGACGTGCGGATAGAGACAGATTCTTTTGGTCCCCTGGAGGTGCCTTCGGACAAATATTATGGTGCGCAAACAGCCCGCTCCCTGATTAATTTCCCCATTGGTGATGAGATCATGCCCAAGCCATTGGTGCGTGCCCTTGGCATCGTCAAACAATCTGCGGCCAAGGCCAATATGGCGCTCGATAATCTGGAGCCAGAAATTGGCAAGGCCATCGTCAGCGCGGCAACAGAAGTGGCTGATGGCAAGCTGGATCAGCATTTCCCGCTCTCTGTCTGGCAAACCGGCTCTGGCACCCAATCCAATATGAACAGCAATGAAGTGATCTCAAATCGCGCCATTGAATTGCTCGGTGGCATTTTGGGATCAAAAGATCCTGTGCATCCAAATGATCATTGCAACCGCTCCCAATCTTCCAATGATACATTTCCCACAGCCATGCATATTGCCGCAGCAGAAGAGATCAACAAAAGCCTGATCCCGGCTTTGAAAAAAGTCCATGCCGCGCTGGACGAAAAAGCAAAATCCTTCGAGCATATCATCAAGATTGGCCGAACCCATTTGCAGGACGCAACGCCTCTGACATTGGGGCAGGAATTTTCCGGTTATGCGGCCATGATTGAAAATGGCATACGCCGCATTGAGGGCACTTTGCCAGCCCTTTATGCGCTGGCGCAAGGGGGCACCGCTGTTGGAACCGGCATCAATGCAAAAATCGGCTTTGCCGAATCTTTTGCGAAAGAAGTCGCAGCCTTTACAGGCCTTCCCTTCGTAACCGCACCCAATAAATTTGAGGCCTTGGCAACCCACGATGCCATGGCAGAAGCCCAAGCCATGCTTGGTGTGGTGGCAACCAGTCTCTTTAAAATTGCCAATGATATTCGCTTGCTGGGGTCTGGCCCGCGCTCTGGCCTTGGTGAAATTTCACTGCCCGAAAATGAACCCGGCTCATCCATTATGCCCGGCAAGGTGAACCCGACCCAATGCGAAGCCATGACCATGGTTTGCACCCAAGTGATGGGCAACAGCGCCGCAGTCTCCTTTGCGGCAAGTCAGGGCCATTTTGAGCTCAATGTCTTCAAGCCGGTCATTGCTTTCAATGTGTTGCAATCTATTCGCCTGATCAGCGATGCCTCACATGCCTTCACAGACAAATGCGTGGTTGGCATCAAGGCCAATGAAGATCAAATTGCTGATTTGATGGGCCGCTCGCTGATGTTGGTCACGGCACTGGCACCCCATATTGGGTATGACAAGGCCACTGAAATTGCCAAAACCGCCCATAAAAATGGCACAACCTTGAAAGAAGAAGCCGACAAACTGGGTTATGTTCCAGCAGAGCAATATGATGATCTGGTCAAGCCGGAAAATATGATCGAGCCGCAATAGTTTACTCGCATCCCATCTTGTTGTCATACTGGCCCTCCATCCTAAACGGGAATAGAGATGAAGGCCATAAGGAGAGATAAGATGCGTAAGCTTGAATTTTGGTTTGAGTTTGCTTCAACCTATTCCTATCTGTCCGCTATGCGCGTGCAGGATTTGGCCGATCAAGAGGGCGTCAGACTGATTTGGCGTCCTTTTTTGCTGGGAGCAATCTTCAAAAAAGATCTTGGCTATGCAGATAGCCCGTTCAATCATCACGAGAAAAAACGCAATTATATGTGGCGCGATATGGTCCGGCTGACCCAAGCGCGCGGCCTTCCAGAGTTTGTCAAGCCAGCTCAATTTCCCCAAAATGGACTGCAAGCAGCACGCCTTGCAATGGCTTTGCAAGGCGATGACCGCTTGCCCATTTTTGTCCGGGCTGTTTTTCGGGCGCAGTTTCAATATGGCGAGGATATTTCGCAAGAGGACATGCTCTTTGATATTCTCTCCCAAAATGGCTTTGATGCACCCCATCTGATGAACAAAGCCCAATCTGACAAAATCAAAAAGGCCTTACGCGAGCAGACGGAGAAAGCAGACCGCTTGGGTATTTTCGGGGCTCCCGTTTTTCTCACCCAAAACGGAGACTTGTTCTGGGGGGATGACAGATTGCAAATGGCCCTTCAATGGCAGGAATGAAGGGAGAAATATTGCATGAGTAAAAGCTGGAAGATCTTAAGATGAGATTTTCCATATTATTAAATTGCCTTTTTATAAGATAAAATGCCTCTTATTTAAGACGTAAAATTTGGTTTTAAGAGCCTGATTTAAAAGTCCTGAGCCAGCCCTCTCCCCCTTTTCATACCACCCATCATGGTACCCTCATGGGTGATCTGCAAGGGGGAGAGGGCTGGGATATGCAGCCTAAAAGTCTCACTCGGAGACTTTTAAATCGGGCACTAAGGCTAAAAACTTATCCATATGGTGAATAATGTTTATTGTGACTCGATTTTTTGTCTACTGTCAGCTATAGCGCCTTTATTAAGATTACCTATAGGTTAGATTTTGAGTATTACTGTATAGAGTAAATATCATACCAACGGCACGAAAGATTACCCCATATGACCGGATTTTATTGGCTTTCTGGTAAGACGCTTTTGCTGCCATGGTCTGGTTGACCACAAAGCAAGAGCGACGCAGTCCAGAAAGCCAATAAAATCGGCCTTCGGTGCCTTGAAATGGCTCACTGAGCTGCGTTGTCTTTC
>JAOXSH010000055.1 GCA_025800145.1 Cohaesibacter sp. | reverse complement strand
CAGCGCTACCATCTCTGATCACATCGACGACAGGAATTCCTAAGAGTGTCTGCACGCGATTACGCTCTTCTAATGCTTGAGCATCGTCCAGCGAACTACTGTTCATTCCAACTCCAATCACCGAACAGGGATGATTGATGGACGCGATGTCTTCATACAATTGAGCGAGACGATCGAGTGCCGGAATGGATATATCAGTGTGCCGGAACATGGTGCGATCTGGCTGATAACAAAGGATAAGTGCGTCCGGCATACACCCATGCAGCAAACCAAGAGTCACGCTCGAAAACATCGGGTTGACGATACTGCCCTGGCCTTCGATCAATAGAATATCATGGTGTTGATTACGTCGGACTAGTTCCTCCGCAGCCCCATTGAGAAAGTCTGACACGACTGCGTCCATTGGGATTCCATGCCCGGCAAGCATTATACCAGTTTGACCTGTTGGCACGAACTGCGCATCGTACCCGCGCTTTAATAATGCTTGGGTGATTTCAAAGCTAACAACCATCTTCCCGACGTTGGAGTCGTGTCCCACAGTGTGGATTCGCAGACAATTTTCGCGAATCCCATGTCTGGTCGCTACTTGAGAACCTCTATCAACCTGCTTTGAGTGTTATCTTTGGCAGCGTTTCATGGTAATATGAACAGGCATTCTGGTTTGCAGCATTGATATTGGCCGGTTTTCTCCAGCCACTGGTTCCTATACCACTCCCATTCTATCGAGTTGCACCAGTCGATGCATATTGTAGAAAATGTTGGCAAGCCCGATCTTCATTTCATGCCGTTGGTATAAGTTCAATAAAGGTTCTATTGCATTTCAATATTCTGTTCTTATCAAGCATGTTGTTTTGTCTGATACTCCTTCGTAGAGAAGGAGAAATTTATGTCAGCACAGTGTGATCTTGTTTTGACCGGGACTGTCGTCCTTACTGATCAGGTACTGGAAAGCGGTTTTGTCGCCATTCAAGACGGCAAAATTGTCGGGGTTGGATCTGGCGATGGACCTGATGCGAAAGCCCGTGAGTCTTATGGCAAAGGCTATATTCTACCTGGCGCGATTGATGCGCAGGTGCATAGCCGTAGTCAGAAAGGTCAGGAAGGCTTTGCCTGGTCCACTCGCTCGGCTGCTGCTGGAGGTATCACCACCATTGTTGACATGCCCTATGATGACGGAGATCTGATCTGCACTGCGGCTCGTTTGAGCGCAAAAGCGGACGAGGGTGCGCAGGAATGTCGTGTAGACTTCGCGCTTTATGGAACATGCCACCCGAAAGAAGGGGCCAAGGAAGTGAAAGAGATGGTCCAGGCTGGTGCCTGCTCTTTCAAATTTTCAACCTTCGGTACAGACCCGGAGCGCTTCCCGCGTATCCCTCCTCAGACCCTCTATAAGTGCTTTTCCGAGATTGCCAAATATGGCCTAGCTGCAGGTGTTCATAACGAAAATCACGAGTTCGTCATGGACATGGCTGCGCAGGTCAAGGCGGCTGGCATCACCGATTATCGTGCGCATGGTTTGAGCCGTCCGGCCATCACTGAAACGCTGGCTATGGCGGAGATATATGAGATTGGAGCGACTACGGGCTGTCCAGCTCACGTGGTTCATTGCTCGGTGGGTCGCGGCTATGAAATGTGTGCCTCTTACCAAAAACAAGGCTATCAGACCTCGATTGAGGCCTGCGTACATTATCTGATTCTCAATGAAGAGGAAGATGTCTCCCGCCTTGGCGGGAAGGCCAAGATCAACCCACCGATTCGCCCAAAAGCGGAGGTGGAATCTCTGTGGTCTCATCTGGAAGCAGGCAATATCACTTTGGTCTCTACAGATCATGTGAGCTGGTCCGAGAATCGTAAGACTGATCCGGACATGCTGAAAAATTCCTCTGGCGTACCAGGGTTGGAAGCACTTTATGCCCTATTGCTGAAAGGTCTGCATGAGCGTGGTCTGCCTTTTACATGGGCAGCGCGTCTTCTGGCAAAGAACCCGGCCGAACATTTCCGCATCGCTCATCAGAAAGGTGCGATCGAAATTGGCAAAGATGCCGATATCGTTGTGATGACCGAGCAGCCAGGCCCTTATGATCCAGCCGCTAGTGGTCATAATGTGGTGGGGTGGAGCCCATATGAAGGCATCGAACTGCCCTTCCGTCCGGCCTCGACTTATCTAAGGGGTGAGAAAATCTTTGATGGAAAAGATGTCTTGGCAGACCGCGGCAATGGCAAGTTTGTCACGCCGCTGATATCCAAGGGATTGAAGGCAGAAGGAGCGTGATCATGGATAGCTTTCCTCTCCTTGCCAAAGGCAACAAGGCCGTAAATCAGGATCGTCTTTGGGATGATCTGATGGCTCTTGGTAATATCACCGAGCCGGGCATGCCGTATACCCGGCGCTCTTTTTCGGAGATGTTCCTGAAAGGTCGCGACTATCTTCGCCATGCGTTCGAAAAAGCAGGGATGACGACAAACGTCGATGAGAATGGCAATCTGATTGGTCGATTGGAAGGCACTGATCCTGATGCTGGTGTTTTGATGATCGGGTCCCACAGCGACACAGTTCCAAGTGGTGGCCGGTTTGATGGTGTGGCGGGCGTGGTTGCCGGCCTTGAGGTGGTCCGAGCATTGTACGATGCTGGTGTCACACCCCGCCACACCATTGAAATCGTTGACTGCCTAGCTGAAGAGATGAGTGAGTTTGGTCTCTCTTGCGTTGGATCACGTGGCATGACCGGCCATCTGCAGCCTGCCATGCTGGATTATACAGGTCCCAAGGATGAAAGCCTTCGCTCTGCCATCACCCGCATGGGCGGTGACCCGGATGTTATTTCGCAAGAAACGCGTGATGATATCAAAGGTTATCTCGAACTACATATCGAGCAGGGCCGGGTTCTTGAGAGTGAAGAGCTGGATGTGGGCATTGTCACCACCATCGTCGGTATTACCCGCATCGAAATTATTGTCACTGGCCTGCCCGATCATGCTGGTACGACGCCTATGCATCTGCGCAAAGATGCTTTGTCGGGTGCTATAGAGGTCGTCGCGGGAATTCGTGACAAAGCCAAAGAACTTTCAGATGCTGGCGAGGGCTACTTCGTGGCCACCACCGGTGAGTTCTATTTGGAACCCAATGCTGCCAATGTAGTGCCGAGCCAGGTAAAATTGGTGATCGATACTCGTGCCCAAACACGTGAGCTGATGGAGACATTCCTCACCTTTGTACGTGAGGAAATGCCTGCTCTGGCCATGGCCCAAGGAGTTGAGGTTTCTGAGACCAAAATCCTCTCGGACAGTCTGCATACTGAATGTGATGAAGGCTTGGGCAATCTTTTGCTTGAGGCTGCAAATGAACTTGGCCTGACGTCTAAGAAAATGACGTCCGGTGCTGGACATGATGCTGTTTTCTTTTCCCGCATCGCTCCTACAGCCATGGTGTTCGTTCCCTGCAGGGGTGGCCGCAGCCACTGTCCTGAAGAATGGTCCGAACCCGCGCAATTGGCCGCTGGCACCGCTCTTTTATTCGAAACCCTGCGAAAAATGGATGCTCGTTAGAGCTTCATGTCCCCGCATGAAGGCAGTTTTTTCCTTCTCTCTAAAGGCTGCCGAGCGGGCATCCATTTTTCTTTTGAACAAACAGACCAACGAATTCGCCAATTACCGTATGAACTGGAGTGTGAAATGGGCCGTATTCTGACCCAAGACGATGTTGAATTTGCCATCAAAGGTGGCTCTATCTATGCCGCAGGTGGCGGTGGCTGGGCCGATCATGGCCGTATGCTGGGTAACGCAGCTGTCAATGCCGGTCAGCCAGAGCTGGTCAGCATGGATGAAGTGGAAGATGATGCCTGGATTGCAACCGCAGCTGCCATTGGTGCCCCGGCTGGTACCACTGAGTGGCAGATGTTGGGTATCGATTATGTCAATGCTGTCAAGCTTTTGCAGGAACGCCTTGGCGCTCCGGTCTATGGCCTGATGGTTGGTCAGAATGGCAAAAGCTCCACTCTCAATGCATGGCTTCCTTCCGCCATTCTCGGCACCAAAGTTATCGATGCTGTTGGTGACATCCGTGCCCATCCGACGGGCGACATGGGTTCTATTGGAATGGCCAATTCTCCAGAAGCCATGATCCAGACAGCCGTTGGAGGCAACCGTGCTAACAATAGCTATATCGAGCTGTGTGTTGAGGGTGCGACTGCGAAGGTCTCACCGATCCTGCGGACTGCTTCCGACATGTCTGGTGGCTTCATTGCTTCCTGTCGCAATCCGTTACGCGCTTCCTATGTGCGAAAACATGCTGCATTGGGTGGAATCTCCATGGCGCTGGCCCTAGGTGAAGCAATCACGGATGCGGAACCAAATGGCGGCGAAGCCGTCCTTGATGCGATCTGCAAAACCACCAAAGGCTCCATCCTCATGCAAGGCAAGGTGACTGATAAGTCTGTTGTCTATACCTCGGAAGCATTTGACGTTGGCACCATTACCGTCAGCAATGATAAGGGTGATTATGTCCTCCATGTCATGAACGAATATATGGCAACTGATGGCCCTGATGGTGAGCGTTTGGCGACCTATCCTGACGTTCTGACCACCCTCAATGGCAAAGGGGATCCTTTGAGTGTTGGTGAGGTTGAAGAAGGCATGGAGATCTTCGTTCTGCATGTCGGTAAAGATGTGATCCCACTCAGCTCTTCCGTCATTGACCCTGCCTGCTATCCATCCGTGGAGGCCACAATGGGCATTAATCTATCAGACTATGCATTGGAGAAGTAAGGATGGATATCATGAAAAAAACCTTTGATGTGACATCCGGCAACAAGAGCCGCTGCAAAAGCTGGCGTGCCGAAGCTCTACTGCGCCTTCTGGAAAATGTGCTGGCGGTTGGTGAAGACCCGGACAATCTGGTGGTCTATGCCGCTCTGGGGCGCGCTGCGCGTGACTGGCCTTCTCATGATGCCATCGTTAAGACTCTGAAGACTATGGAAGAAGATGAGACCCTCGTCGTACAATCCGGAAAACCAATCGGTGTGATGAAAACCCACAAGCAAGCACCAATCGTAGTGATGGCGAATTGCAACATGGTTGGTCAGTGGGCCAAGGCCGAGAACTTCTATGAATGGGAAAAAGACAATCTCATTTGTTGGGGAGGTCTTACAGCCGGTGACTGGCAATATATCGGCTCACAAGGCGTAATTCAGGGCACCTATGAGATTTTCTGCCGTATCGCAGAACGCCATTTCAACAATGATCTGCATGGTCGTTTCATCCTGACTGCTGGCCTTGGTGGCATGGGCGGTGCTCAGCCTTTGGCCGGTCGCATGGCCAATGCGGCAACCCTCTGTATTGAGATCGATCCTGAGCGCATCAAAAAGCGCATGGAAATTGGTTTTCTTGAGGTCGAGGCCAAAGATCTGGATGAAGCGCTGCAAATGATCCAGAAAGCCATGGATGAGAAGAAGCCAATCTCCGTTGGCCTATGCGGCAACGCTGCCGAGATCTATCCGGAAATTCTGGCTCGCAATATCATTCCAGATATCGTGACCGATCAGACCTCTGCTCACGATTTGGTTTATGGCTACATTCCGCATACTCGCTCTCTTGAAGAAGCGCGTTCTCTGCGAGACGACCATAAAGACATCCTCATGAAGGAAGGCCAGGAATCCATTGTGGCCCATGTGTCCGCAATGCTTGGCTTCCAGGAACGCGGCTCGATCGTGTTTGATAACGGCAACCTTATCCGAACACATGCCAAGAATGGCGGTGTCGAAAACGCCTTCAATATTCCCGTCTTTACCGAAGCGTTCCTGCGTCCGCTTTTCTGTCGTGCCATTGGTCCTTACAGATGGATTGCCCTGTCCAATGATCCAGATGATATCCGCAAGATCGATGATTATCTGCTAAAACGCTTCCCGGATAACAAGATCGTCACCAATTGGATTAATCTGGCACGTGAGAATGTGCCATTCGAAGGTCTGCCAGCCCGTATTGCATGGCTTGGTCATGGTGAACGCACTGAACTGGCGCTTGCAGTCAATGCGATGGTGAAGTCTGGCGAGCTGTCCGGTCCGGTTGCCTTCACTCGTGATCATCTGGATGCGGGCGGTATGGCGCACCCGAACATCATGACCGAAAATCTGATTGATGGTTCTG
>JAOXSH010000036.1 GCA_025800145.1 Cohaesibacter sp. | reverse complement strand
CCCATATGACCGGATTTTATTGGCTTTCTGGTAAGACGCTTTTGCTGCCATGGTCTGGTTGACCACAAAGCAAGAGCGACGCAGTCCAGAAAGCCAATAAAACCGACCTTCGGTGCCTTGAAATGGCTCACTGAGCTGCGTTGTCTTTCTAGGACGCGCCTCATTGAATTATCTTGACAATTCAATGCAAAAGGTTCGCATCAAAAAAGAAAATACCCCGGCATTGTCCGATCGAGCCGACGCCTTGCTATGAAACCATTTCAAGGCATCCTATGGGTCAATCTTTCATGCCGTTGAACTAAATATAAGGCCGGGCATTCGCAGATGCCCGGCCTTATGAAACTGTGCCAACAAGCTCTATTAAAATGGCCGCTCCAGCACCTGTACTTCTAGCGGTATCGGGATAGCGAGATAATCTTCCTTCGGAATTTTAACAAGATCCTGAATGCCGAGCAGCATCCTCAGATCCGTAGGTAAGCCCTTGATCGCCAGGCGAACTGCCTGAAAAATCAGCTCTTCATTTTGCGAGATTGCGGTAATAAGCGGCAGGGCTGGCGTCGGGCGTGTCCATGCCAATACTCTCAGATCATCGGCAAATGCTTCATATCGCTGCATCGAACGCCAGGACACCGCATCCAAAGAAGCAATGTCAGCATCTCCGCGAGCAACGCTCTGCGCTGAATGAATATGATGCTTGGCATGCAGCTCTTTTTCAAACCAGAAATCAAGCATGCTTAGATGGTCTAGCATCGCTGCATAACCAGACTGCGAGAATTTCTGATTATAGGCAAATGTCCCAGTGATGAAGTCTGAAAGCTCGTTTCGCGGATCATCAGCCCGAACCACAATTGCACTGCGATAATGGCCGCGAGGACATTCTTCCAATCCATAATCGGGTGTGCCTATCAAGCTGACCTGATTATGGAGCCAGACCCGGTAAGGTAGTCCGCAAGTTTGGCTGAGTATTAGTTCTTTGTTGGTCCAGACGGAGAATTCCTCAGCATTCTGTGACAGTAACACCGGGCTGTCTATGTCTTTAAAAGTCAGTTGCTTTCTGATCCGTTGCCAAAGTTCGACATGGGCTTCTTCTAGCTCCGGTCGCTTATACATCATCAAATTGGCTATCACGAATTTTCTCCAAAAATCAGCGGCCTTGGTAAGAGCCTGATTTAAAAGCCCTGAGCCGATCCTCTCCCCCTTTTCAGACCACCCGTCATGGTACCCTTATGGGCGGTCTGGGAGGGGGAGAGGGTCGGATATGCAGCCTAAAAGTCTCATTCGGAGATTTTTAAATCGGGCACTAAGGTTCTTGTTGATCTCGCATCTACCATCTGACGGAATTCCTTTGGCATGCAATCAAGAAAAAGCATTTCAAATAAATTTATGACTTATTTCACATATCCATAGTGTCCGTCTGAGCCATGATCGTCATTAATACAAGAAAAAGATCAATCAGTGCCGAGAAGAGAACAAACGGAGCTGATTGGGAAGAATAATGATCACTGACAAGGAGAAGATCATGCTCAAGAAATTTGCTGTATTGGCATTTGCAACAGCGTCAGCACTGGGTGTTGCTGGTGGAACTGCCATGGCTGAGGATAAAGTCACACTTCGTATGCACTCATTTTCAGGAACTCAAGCGCCTGAATACAAGTATTTTGTGAAGCCATTCAAGGAGCGCCTAAACAAGGAATCTGATGGTAAACTGAATGTTGAATATTTCCCGAGTATGCAACTTGGCGGTAACGTGTCTGATCTCTCTCAGCAGCTGGAAGACGGCGTCGTCGATTTCATCGTGACCATTCCGGGTTTCACGCCTGGCCGTTTCTCTGGCATGGAAGGTATGGAGCTGCCATTCGCCAATGCTGGCACGTCCGCTGGTCAGACCAAGGCGATGATGACCTATGCCAAGGAATGGCTGATGGATCGCGACTTCAAAGGCGTGAAGCTGATCCATATGCATGCGACCGATGCTTCTATTTTTCATACCTCCAAAAAGAAGGTCGATTCAATCGAGGCCTTTGACGGCATGAAAATCCGCGCTCCGGGCCGTTATGTGGGCGAGGCCATCAAGGCATTGGGCGGCACGCCGGTCGGGCTGGGCTTCTCTGAAGTCTATGAAGGGATGGAGCGTGGCCAGATTGACGGTTTTGCGACCAACTGGGCCATTATCCCTCCTTACAAACTGCATGAAGTCTCCAAGTTCCATCTGGATGCACCGGTTTATCAGGGTGTGATCATGGTTTTGATGCGTCAGGAATCGTATGACGCTTTGCCACAGAGTATGAAAGACGTCATCGACGCTGGTATCAGCATTGAGAATTCTGTCGCGATTGCCAAGAATATTGATGCATTGACCGCCTCCGCCAAAGAGGAAATCACCAAGGCTGGAAACACCATCTACGCATTGACACCTGAGGAGACCAAACGCTGGTCCGAAGCGGTCAAACCTGTCTATGACGTTTGGGTTGATGAGATGAAAGGTAAAGGCTTTCCGGGTCAGGAAATGTTCGACAGCCTGATGAAAATCACCGCTGAAAACGGCCGCAAATAGAATAGGTGATGGTGATGCTGCTCAATATTCAATCCGGCACTCGTGTTTTTCTAGAGAAGATATGCCTTTGGTTGGCGTATCTGGGAGGCATTGCCATGTGCTGCTCGATCCTGATCATCGTTACAAGCATCTCACTTGGCATTGTCTCCTCTCCAATTCTGGGAGATTCAGAACTGGTGGAACTGATGATCGGCATCACCATCTTCACCTTTCTGCCTTATTGCCATTTGCACAATGGCAATATTGTGGTGGACTTTTTTGCCAGACTATTTCCGCCAAGAGCAAATGATGCCCTTGATGCGGTCATGAATGCAGGCTTTGCGTTGGTCGCCGGGTTTATAACGGTTCAAACCATGTCTGGTGGACTGTCATCTTACTCAAGAGACTGGCACAGCATGTTCCTGCAAATCCCCAAATGGCCGGTTTATATGATGGGCAGCATCGCTCTGGTGCTTTGGCTGTTTGTCATCATCTTTACTGTTTTCGAAGCGATACTAAGGGCTTGCGGCATTCTAACGCCGGAAACGCATGAGCTCGCTGAGTTTGGCTGAGCTATAAAACCAGACTGCAACAATCCCGTGTGAGAATAACGATGAGTAATATTGAAATTGGCATCATAATGATCGTTGCTGTCCTGGTGCTGGTTGCCCTGCGCATGACAGTCGCCGCAGCCATGCTGATAGTGGGTGGGCTTGGCTATGCATTGATTGTCGGTGTTTTGCCCTTGCAAAGTACCATGAAGACCATGCCATTCTCCAAATTTACTAATTATGCCATGTCGGTTTTGCCTTTCTTCCTTTTGATGGGTGAATTTGCATCAAGAGGGGGCATGAACAAGAAACTCTTTCGAGCAACAAGAGCCTGGTTCGGGCATTGGCACGGTGGCCTTGCCGTCGCCAGTGTGGGCGGCTGCGCAGCCTTTGGAGCGGTGAGTGGTTCCTCCCTTGCGACCGCTGCCACCATGTCGAAGGTTGCACTTCCAGAAATGCGAGAGCACGGATATTCCCCGGCTCTTGCCACCGGCACCCTGGCAGCAGGGGGTACGCTGGGAATTCTGATCCCACCTTCTGTTATTCTGGTGATCTACGCCATCTTTACCGAGCAATCCGTCGGTATTTTGTTCATGGCAGCCGTTATTCCCGGTTTGCTAGCCGCTTTTCAATATGGTCTTGTTGCAAGTCTCTTTTCCCGACTTATACCGGGTTCAGCGCCGCGTTCTCCCAAGGTTGACTGGCATGAAAAAATCTCGGCAACCCGAGATGTGTGGCAACTTCTGCTAGTGTTCGGCATTGTGGTGCTGGGTATCTATAACGGCTGGTTTTCGCCAACGGAAGGTGCCGCTATTGGTGCATTTGCTACCTTCATTCTGGCGGTCGTTATGGGCGGCATGAGAATGAGAGGCCTGATCGATTCCGTGATTGCGGCAGGAAAGGTCTCCGCAATGATGTTTTTGATCATGCTGGGAGCGCAATTGTTTGGTGCAGCTCTAGCTTTGTCACAGTTACCCAGTCATATAGCCAATTGGGTTGTTGCTCTGGATGTCGGTCCATACACGATCGTGCTGTTCATCCTGATCGGATATATCATTCTAGGATGTTTCATGGAATCTCTGGCCATGGTATTGCTGACTTTGCCAGTTTTTATTCCCGTCATTTTGGCGCTTGATTTTGGCTTTTCCTCTAGTGCTGCCCTGATTTGGTTTGGCATTCTCGTTCTGATGAGTGTCGAGACAGGTCTCATATCACCACCCTTCGGACTGAATCTGTTTCTGATTAACTCCATCGCCAAGGATATCCCAATTCAGGAAACCTATAAGGGAGTGCTTGGGTATTATGTGATGGATATCCTTCGGATCTTGCTGGTGTTATATTTCCCGATGATCTGTCTGTGGCTTCCCGGATTGGAGTGACATGACCGATATCCTGAACGCCTTAATGCAGGTATTGGATGAAGGCGAAATCCTGCGAACTGAGCAAGATATTGCGTCCTATCGTAAGGACGAAGCTTGTTGTTTTCAAGCGCCCGACTTGATCGTTTTGCGGCCAGCTACAACAAACAAGGTCTCCAAAATTATGGAGATATTTTATCGCGAAGGCCAAGCCATCACAACGAGAGGTGGCGGTACGGGGCTTGCAGGGGGCTCCGTACCTGACCATCCGGAAAGAGCCTTCATCCTCTCGACCGAGCGATTGAACAAGATCCGCTCAGTCGATCCTATCGCCAATATAATGGTTGCCGAAGCGGGGGTGCCTTTGCAACGTGCAAAGGACCAGGCCACCAAATATGGTCGCGACATTGCCATTTCCCATGGGGCCGTGGGCTCCAGCACCATTGGCGGCAATATCTCCACCAATGCAGGTGGCATCAATGTCATTCGCTACGGTATGGCCCGCGAGCAGGTTATTGGTGTCGAAGCCGTGCTTGCTGATGGGCATATCATCAACGCTGGCATGAAGCTGGAAAAGAACAATATTGGCTATGATCTGGGCCGGATGATGATTGGTGCCGAAGGCACGCTTGGCATCATTACTGCCGTGACACTCAAAATGCGTGCGCAACAAACTCACCATGTTACCGCATTGGTGGCCTGTGCGAGCGTTGAAGATACTATGGGCATGCTAAAGTTCATGCGTGACCATATGGGAGATGATCTGAGCGCTTTTGAGGTGATGTCCCGCTCTGCTATTTTGTTTTGCTGTGATTATACAGAGGTAAAATTACCCAATCTCAATTCATCCTCACCCTGGATGGTGCTGATTGAGGCATCGTCCGGGCGCAGTGATGAGGCCCTTGAGGTCAGTTTTAATGCCGCCATTGAGAAGGCATTTGAGGAAGAGATCATCCATGATGGCGTCATTGCCCAAAGTGAAGCCCAAAGACACTCTCTTTGGGCGTTGCGCGATGGCATTGCGGAAGCTTTCTCTGGCTATAATCGGCCCTTCATGCGGACCGATATGGCTGTTCCGGTTTCCAAAATCCCTGACTTCATTCATCGGTTGGAGACAGATTTCACAAGAGCCTGTCCCGAGGCGATCCTAATCGCTTTTGGCCATGCTGGCGATGGCAATATTCACATCAATCTAATTGCGCCACCTGACGGGAATGATCACGTCTTTGCGAGCAAAATTCCCAAATTTGCGTTAAGTGCCGAGATGATTGCCTTAGAGCTTGAAGGAACCGTTAGCGCCGAACATGGCATCGGCCGCACTAAGAGAGACGCACTAAAACGCATGATCTCCCCGCAAGAGTTCGCCTTAATGCAAGCACTGAAACGCTCCTTCGATCCCAAACTTATTCTTAATCCCGGAGCCATCTTGCAAGATGCTAGCAGCATAGAGAGAAGCTGACCGATGCTTGAAACCCTGCAACAACCAAAACCAGACAAGATCCTCTCGCTTTCTGCCGAATTTGCTCGTTGTGCTATTCCCGGTAAGCTGAACTTGGGTATAGGCGTCTTTCGTGATAATGCCGGGAATACGCCGATCTTCGCTTCGATCAAAGATGCGGAACGGGAGAAGCTGAAAACAGAGAAAACCAAGGTTTATGTATCGCCAGAAGGTGATCCTGTCTTTTTAGATCATATTCTCGATTTATTGCTGGGATCAGAGATCGAGAAAAACAGGTTCGGTCGTGTGCAATCCGTAGGTGGAGCAGGGGCTCTAACTTTGATTGCGCGTGTTCTGTTTGATGCCAATCCTAATGCGACTGTTTATTTGCCCGACCCAACCTGGGTCAATCATGTTGCCTTGTTCGAGATGGCGGGTTTTAAAGCTGCCTTCTATCCCTACTACAATCATCAGAATGCTTCTATTCGGTTTGAAGAGCTGATTGCTACGGTAGAAAATGCCAAATCCAATGATATTTTTCTGGTGCATGGCTGTTGCCACAATCCGACAGGGACGGATCTCAAAAAAGAGCAATGGCGTCAGTTGGTCTCGGTCTTTCTCTCGAAGGGTATTCTCCCAATCGTTGATATTGCCTATCAGGGATTCGGGAATGGTCTTGAGGAAGATGCATGGGCAACGCGTTACATCGCCAAGATGATGCCCGAAGCGGCATTTGCCTATTCCTGCTCGAAGAATTTTGGCATTTACCGTGATCGTGTCGGCTTGGCAGCTTTTCTGTCGAAAACTGAAAAGGAAGCCAAAATTGCCCAAGCCCAATTGGGGGTGAGCGCGCGCAATCTTTATTCTATGCCACCAAATCATGGCTCTGCTCTGGTGCGTTCCGTTCTGGCTGATCAAGGCCTGAAAACGGCTTGGGCACATGAGTTAAACGAGATGCGGGTCAAGGTCCAGTCATTACGGAAAAACCTTGCATCGGCCCTTCGCCTTCATATTGATGCTCCGACCTTCGATTTTCTTGAAACCCAAATTGGCATGTTTTCCCTTCTGCCTTTGTCAGCAGTGGTAATCGAAGTGTTACGTCGAGAGAAGGGCTTTTTCCTTGTTGGGGATGGCCGGATCAATATGGCCGGATTAACCCATGACGTCATGGACAATTTTGCCAAAGCGATTGCTCAGCAAGTCCGAAATCAAACTTCATAAGAGCCTGATTTAAAAGTCCTGAGCCATCCCTCTCCCCCTTTTCAGACCACCCGTCATGGTACCCTTATGGGCGGTCTGAAAAGGGGGAGAGGGATGGATATGCAGCCTAAAAGTCTCACTCGGAGACTTTTAAATCGGTCACTAAGGAAAACGTATTTATGCCAAGAATAGTATTTTGCGATGGTACATATTTGGCCGATGAGGAGGCCAAGATCTCCATTTTTGATCGCGGTTTGCTGATGGCGATGCGGTCTATGAAGTAACAACCGTGCTGGGCGGCAAATTGGTTGAGTACCATCCTCATATGGCAAGATTGAAGCGATCTCTGAGTGATCTGGAAATTTCCTGTCCGGGAAACTCTTCATTGATCGTCAAAAGACCTGTTGTTTGAATGGATTGTGGTTAAATGGAAGTTGTTAGGTGACGATTTTGCGCAGCCCAGAATAACGGATCCAGTCATGAGCATAAGCCCTTTTCAGCAGATCATAAAGTCTCTTCCTCGTCGCAAGATGGCCTCGCTGGTTACGACTCATGAGAGTGATAAATGGGTGAAGAGATTTTCCACCTTTGATCATCTGGTTGTGATGATCTATGCCCAATTTTCCGCTCAGACAGGTCTGCGTGAGCTGGAAGCCTCTTTCAATGCCAGTGGCGCGCGGCCTTATCATTTGGGGACAGGATGGGTGAAGCGTTCGACACTGAGCGATGCCAATGCGAACCGCCCCTGGGCTGTGTTTGAGGCCATTGTGGCAATGCTTTTGTCTGACATGGGCACAAGCGCGGGGAGGCAGGCCAGCGAACTGGTCCAGATCCTGGCTTCCACCACCTTGGCCAAGACTATTCTGAATTTTGTGCTTTGTCGTCTTATCTCTAAGATGAGGAGACCGACTTATGAGCATAGACAAAGACCTTTTGGATCAACTGATGGAAGGGCGCAAGCCTGGAGAGTTGTTTGGCAAAGATGGCAGACAAAGCCGACGTTTGATCGCAGCCGACGAACTAACAATGAGCCAAAATCAAGCCAAAGCCCAACTGCTTGTGCACTACGTCAACGCTGGAAAAACCGACTTCTTTTAGCAAAGCTATCTGATCCGAAAGCCGCAAAGGCATGTCTTTTGCCTTGTGAAGAGCCAGCCATTTTTTGTCTACGTCCTCTTCGCTAAACCCTTGGAGAAGAAACTCGCGCCACATCTGAAAAAACAGCTCTTCAGAACGCTCACACTCCCCTTTGAAAATATCAACCGTGGCGTAAACGCCTTCATTTGCCAAGGTGTTATGGAACACACCATAAGCAAGGCGTCTGGCTTCTCGACTTTTGAGATTGTGCATGACCATCATTGATGTAATGACATCAAAAGAGTGTTTCGTCTGGAACTCCTCCACTGATATATTATGCAAGTCGACACGGCCTTCCAACTTGATGCGAGCTGCTTCAATCATTGCAGACGATGTATCCAACCCTGTTAGTTTCGCAGAAGGGTGGCGTTCCAATAACCGAAGCAGTGTGTTTCCTGTTCCGCACCCAACATCCAAAATTGTTCTTGGGCAACCTATGACTTCAGATATCAGCGTGTTGAACACTTCGTAATCCGGAACGAGTTTTCTGATCACGGTGTCATACATCGCAGCCTGTTCATTATAAGAGTTTGAAACATCTGTCATATCGATGTCCCTTTCAATCGTTGCGCGGATACAGGTTTTATCAGAACAAAGTCAAGAATAAGAGAAAACAACTTTTTGGTGAGTTCCATTCGCTATATTAATACCAACGGCATCAAAGAGCATAATCTTGAACGCGGTCACGCAAGGCATCTGCAGACCAGACGCTTCGGCCAAGCAGTGACTGGATCCGAAAGGGCCGTTCAAGCCCGGCTTCCTCGGCGAGTATCCATCCCGTCTTGCGTTCCGCACCAGACAAGAGCCCGTCTATAAAAAGCGCCTGCCGAGGCGCGCGTTTCTGCTCGCCCCAAAGAAGGGGCAAGAGTGTCTTTCAACTCAACAAGCGCTGCCTGCCAATCAATCAGCGTACCAGACCATTCCTCAACAACCATGATCAATGCCTCCCTACAGAGACAAAGAATCACAATAAAGAACAATATGCAACTGTAGCGCTAGGCGCGAGAAGACCATACAGAACTACAGATCAATCGTCTCCCTTGCAGCCGCATTCATCTTGATAAAATCCGTCCACACCGCCTAGCGGCTTGAGGATAGAGTGGATATTCATAGGTTGCGTAGTTAATTTTCATTATAATAAATTGCGCAACTTATTGAAATTTTAAAAGTTTAACAATTTCAATAAAAAAATTAATATTCCTGTATTTTTGACATCAATAGATAGTTTATGGGAAATATTTATTGGTTAATATTCCGTAATTTAACTTGGAGATATTATTGAATTTAAATTTACTATAAAATACTGACGATAATAGTTTGGATTCAGTTAGTTTTTTTGAATTTTAATATCAGTAATTTTCTATTTTTTTTATCTATCTGAAATCCTCATATCATCGGTGTTGCGGTCTATACCAACGCTTCTATGGAGTATTGCAGGTGGGGTCATGGATAAAAAAAATAACAATGTTGATTGCTTGGGTAGTTCAAGTGAACAGATAAACTTCACAAGTGATTTTTCGCGTGTTACATCCATAATAGGCGAAGCTACCCGTCTTACGAGGCGTAATTTCCTTATTGGACCGGCTGCAATTGCGACAGCGAACTCCCTTCTCATAAGAAATTCTTTGGCAGAGGCCAATAATCAAGATCAAACTTTGACATTTGAACTGAGTGAAGACCGTAAAACGGTCACGATCCTGCTTGGTCTTTGGTTAAAGGATGACCAAGCGAAAACAAGTAAAGACAAAGAGACCAAAAACAAAGACAAAGACGAGAAAAAGGATGCTGCTGCCAAGGGCGCTGATGATTGGAACCAGCAAAAAGCAGAAGTTTGGACGATTTCAGCTCAGGCCTTTGGCCCCGAGGCACGCTTTCAACTTTTTCCTGCTGGCATCAAACACAAGAACATAAACGACGGCAAGCTTGATATTACTGGTAACAGGGCCAGATTGCGCATCGCAAATGTGCGCTATGGTGCCCATCAACCTAAGAACAGGAAACATCGCTGGCTGGATTTGGTCTTTCTCAAACAGATCAGCAAAGTTGAGGGGCCCGGTCACTGGACGCTTTGTGCTGAAACCGCATATTGGGGCGGCGGCAAGCTTAAGTCGGAAACAGTTGATCTCAGGGCCTTCATGCTTGCCTCCGAAAGTGCTGAGGTCAAAACCACTGATCTGATCTTTCACACCGATACCACCGTGATTGTACCGGTTTTGGGGTCTGTCTTTGGCGGCCTGATTGACCTGCACAAAGGGCATGAGAATCCAAAAGGACTGACAGCAAAGCATGCCCGAAAAACTCTGCTCTCACTATCCTCCCAACTGGCATGGTCCATCCGAGCCAAGCCAGGTGCGAGTGGCACAATCCTTCCCATTGCGCATCCGGCCATTGCTCAGCTTGAGACGAGCGGTTTTATCCTTGCCTGGAAGAAAGACACAAGGCGCAACAACAATGGCACGCAGGGCAATCTGGTCGAAGCCAAAATGGTGGATTTGCGTGCCTTTATTCCCTCGCCCAAAGGACAGCTTTTGGCGCAGGAGCGCAGCATTTCCGGCGCTGAGTTTCATGTACATCATGAAAAAGAATGCGATTTTGTCTTCAAGGGGAAAATCGGTGAGGCTGAATTGCTGCTCAGGGCGTACGATGACGCGTCAGAGGAGGAGACCGCTCAGGCATCAACCCGGACACAAGGTAAGAAACTCAACAAAAAAGCACACACACCATCAGAGGACAAACAGGTCTATTGCGAGGCCGCCATTGCCGGTCGCTGGGATTTGTCTGTCGCCGAATATAATGACGCTGATCGAAGCAGTCGGGCCGGGCCGTTCAGAGATATCGAAGGTGTGGTCACACGCACCGTCACCACCATAACTGGCAGTACCGCCCCCAAGAGGTTGGATAATGAAAAGCTGACTTTTTCCGGTGTACCCGCTGACGCTCGGCTCAACGATGAAGGCCCCCAATATCACCGTGTCCACTCTCCCATTGGCACTGTAATCCTTCAATCCAGCCCATATCTACAAACCGTACAAAACCGCAAGCACAAGGGATCAAAAAAGCATAAAAATCCATTTGTCAAAAACCCGTTTGAACCCATTCGTGGCGCACCGATTTTTTTGCTGACCGAAGGCAAGAACAAGGCAGGCGAGCAATTCGACACCAATCGGGGTACCCAACGCATCGTCACATGGTATGAGGTGAATTATCTGCTGCTGGAATCCATGCTTGCGCTACATGATGTCTCGTTCAGTCGTCTTACATTTGACCCCACCAGCCTGACCTTCTTGTTTGCCGCATCAATACCGCAAAGCCTGCCACGCAATTTTGTCTGGCTGGGCGACAAATCTGTCGGCAAAGATTATCCCCATTGGCCAGATATTAGCCGCATCAGCCTTTCTCGCGCCCGTTTACAGGTGGCTCGGCATCTTGATCTGGTCAGTCTGAAATTCGGCTTTGAAGGGCTTTATTTGATGATCGGTGATCGGCTGCGCATCGTACCGGAAGGCCCGCTTTGCGGCATCTATGCGAAACCTGGCACTGAGAAAAACCCTTTCCATCGTTTCGCGCATACCGAACTCAAACAACCAGAAGGGACAGCCGTTGAAGAGACGGAGGAAGAGCAGGCAAAAAAAGCGCAGCGATCGGACAAGCGCATTCCAGTGCTTGATATTGTGGATTCCCGTCCTCTGCTGACAGTGGAGTTTCCCCCGCAACATGTGCTCGAAGAAGCCATTTTTCGCAGATCGCCTGATCCGGGGCCGGATGTTGACCTTTTAAAGCAGAAGCCTGCATCTGGAACCTGGCTCACATGCCGTTGGGACGCATCAAACACACTGATGACACCTGTATTATCAAAGAGCAAGCCGGATAGCCCATCATCTGGCAAGTTCGTCATCATCGACATTGCCTCTCCTGCAAGCATCATCAAGGGTCTTGCCAACATCCCGTTGCAGGCAGATCGTAAAACTGTGCGGGAACAAATCTGCAAGGTCAAGAAAGGCCCTGCCAGCAATGCATCGGGGTCAAATCAGGCGCAAATATTTGCGAGCTATGCGGATGACTTCAAAAGGACAGTTGAAAAGGCAGCTGGTCCTGCGGATCAGGCGATCTTTGTCGGCCCCTATGCCATGGCCCCCGATATTGCTGCAATCCATCGTGATTTACTCAAAAGCAAAACCCAGACACAAGTACCCATGGCCGCGCTCAGCAGTGCGATGCAGGAGGTTTATCGCCAGTTTGATATCCTGAAGGCCAAATTTGATCGTCAGAAGAGCAAAGAGGAAGAGATTTTAGATCAAAAATTGCTGGATGCGGTCGCCTATGCAATCCAGACAAACATGAAACACGGCCCCGCCGCCCGCGCGGCCATGTTACCGATTGAGCATTACCTTGAAGGGCAGGTTCCCCTCTATCAGATCATCCGATCAGCCTTTCGTGAAAGGGTCATCCAGCATATGGGGATTGAGGTAGCAACAGAGCCCAAGCAGAAGCTGCATCAGGAACTGCTGTTAGTTGATCTGCAAAACATGGCAGGTCAACCGGATCTCGGGAACGGTTTGGCAGTCAAACAGCACATTGAAAGTCTTACAGAATCTCCTGATCAAATAGCAAAGACAGAGTCGAAAGCCAAGGAAGAGATAAGAAAGCATCTGGAAAATCCCAAACATGTTTTCACCTCTGTCCTTCGACATTACATCCATAAGACGGATGGAGAAGGATCGCTCTCGGGTAACGAGAAATATCCTGATACTGTCAAGGGCAGATTGTCCAAGCCATCACGCCTCGCTTTCCGCATCAATTGTCAGGATGGTCTGATTGAGGCACGCAATCGCGCCATCGCACCCAATAGTGGCGATTTAACTCATGGTGTGAGCGAAATTCCGTTCACATTTGCCGGTCTGACCAATTGGGCGGCGATGGAATTATCCGTGATTGCCCGGGCTGAGCGGATTTATGATCCTGGTCCCTCCGGGCGGCTGGATCAAAGCGTCGCACGTACACTGAATTTGCACGGCGCGGCCATGCTGGATCATTTGGGCTTTGCCGCAACACACGACCCCGCAACCCGAAAATGGGCCTATCGCGCGGTCAGCATTGCCAACTCCCTACGGCAGGCTCCTGCTTGGGATGAAACGGCTATTGAAATTCCCTCACGTCTGGTCTTGTCGCCCTCGCAACAGGCCCTGTTCAAGACGCCAGGCTCAGTCAATGACGATATATTCGTCGATAAAGACAGATCGGCCAATGACGATCCTGACGGCGAGTACACTGCTATGCTGTGGTCTGCTGAATTGATGATGCGGTCAGACACGCCGCCGCCGGATGTGCGTGCGATTCATTCGCCGGATCTGGCACCGGATGCCATCTTGTCCCTGTTTGAAGAAGGGTTACGCGGTGCGCGAACCAACAGCAAGGATCGCCTGCCGGGTATGGCGCCGCCGCCACGTGGTCCCTATGCGCCCTGGCTTCTCAGCCGGTCAGAGATCAGCATGGCAGACATGCCACCCCATCGCCTTGCCGACATTGCAAACCGAAATCATAAATTGAATCTTTCCAAAGAGATTCAAGAATATATCACGCACAAACAAGATACCGAACTTTGCAAGGAAGATACCCAATCGATCCTGGCAGACAAGCTGCCCGCCATGTTCAGACAATTATGCCGACGCTTCCAGCGCAGACAAGCACAGAAAAAGGCATATCCTTTCTTTTTCCGAACCAGCCTTGATGCTTATGACCGCCATGAAATTGTGATGCTGTCATCTGCTTATGGTCTGCCGGTTATGCCTCGTGTTGCATCCAATGGCTCAACGGGTTCATCCCAACAATCCAGCCAGTTCAAGCCAGCCGAGGACTATGAGCTGATTGATGTGATGCCGCAGCAGGAAATCTATCGCCCCCGTACTCTCGATGTCAGCGAGTTGTCGCTTAGCTCACTGGGCGGGCATTTTGTCCATGACACCAGCTTTACCCCGCCTTCCTCGGCAAAATATTTTGATGGTCGCAATCTGTTTGATGCATTGTCCATCGAGCGCTGGCAACATTCCATCTCGCTGGGGCGGGATGTCCATTGTGAGATCGTCTATAAGGGATATTTGTTCCCCCTTGGCTTTCGCGCCTCACTGGTCAAAGTAACCGAGCGGATTTTTGCGAAAAGTCCATCGGGGACGATGAAGGCCTATTTGCGCCAACGTATGTTCATCCGTTGTGCCAATCGAGAAAAGTCTAGCGCCGCCCTTGGTCAACCTTTTGAGGGCCGCCGCTTCCCCGGCAAGATTGTGCGGCTTTTAACCGAGACAACGCCGGATATCGTTGATCCAACCTCTGTCTTTGAAGAAAGCCAAGATGAGGTGCGCGAGCAGGCTACCGGTCGTATCCTGTTCAAGAACCGGCCTGGTTTGGTCTTCTGGCCCCGGACTGGCATGTCCAGAAGCGCCGATATCCGCTTTGACATCGAAATTGACGATGCTTTCACCACCCTGCCGTTGCTGTTTGTCGACAATGTTGCGATCAACGATCATCTCACATTGGAAGCACTGGCCCGCTATTATAACGACGAGCTTACTGAATCAAAGAGCGGGACGCCTGTTGCCGGCGTAACAAGCCCTGACAACGCTCCATTCAATCAGACTGGGCCATTATCTCCCATCATCCCAACCCAACATCGCCGCACCATGGTGATTGGTGGTCGCAAGATCAGATATGCAGACGAATTGAAAACAGGGAGCTGCTCACTACAAACCGATGCGATTACCATACGGGTGGAGGGAAGATATAATCTGGCACCAAGCCAGATGCAGAAAAATGCAAACAAGAAGGACGAGATACCCTATATTGCGTTTACAAACACTTATTATGCCTTTGATCCGGTGTTGCAAGGGGCCGATCAGCCCCCCTTCTATCCAGCGCTTGAAACAACACGCATCCGACTGACCCAGAATGCGCAACTGACAGGTGAACCTGCCAAAGTCGTGCGAGCAACCTATGACGGGCAGTATATTGCAGCGGGCTTTCCTGCCGAACAGAAGCAGGCGACGACGGAACATGTGCCATTCAGCCTTACCCGGCCAGCACCCGAAGAGATCTTTATCAATTTGCTGGACCCGGTCAGTCAGGATATGGGCACTCAGGGTGACCAGTCCGGCGGAATTTATCGCCCCAAAGGAGATTTACGGAGTATTTCGCGCAAAAGGGGGCCATTAGCTTCCAGCCTGGAATATGGTCAGCATGTCATTGACAAAGGCAATTTGCCCGCCATGTCCGCCAAACAGGCCATCAACGCCCAGGCACCTGCGTCAAAAGAGCAAAAAACTGCTATGAATGCAGTTGAACCCAATACAGGCACGACAGATGCTCCATTACCGGGTGGGAGTTCAGGTCGGAGCAACTCCAAGTCCGTAGCGGTAACTGCCGAACTCAAGCCGCCATCCCAAAACGAAATTTTCGATCAGATTTTTGGCGAGTCCAAATTATGCGGACTTATTAAATTTAAGAAGATTTTCAGTCTGATAGCCGAGGCGACATTTGACAATGTCATGGAGGTCGTTGAATCGGTCGAACATGGCGCAGCGCGTGCAACAGCCTCACTGGAAGAAACGGCCCAGGACATTCGCGCCAATGTCCTGATACCGCTTGCAACATTGGTACGCCAGACAGAGGATCGCTGGAACATCCTTGCCCGCGAATTGGAAGCCCGCCAGAAGGGGCGTATTCCTGACAAGGTGAATGTTGTTACGCTAAAGGAATTGTTTCCTGAGATTGACGGCACATTAGGACCATTTTCTGGGGCTGTCACCGCAGCTGAGGAGGAACGGGACCTTACCCACCTGATCGGAAAATTGGGCAATGTCTATGAAACCGGCCAGCGTCTGCTTGATGCACTCAATCGCACTGCCGCCAATCCCGTTGAACGGTTTGAACAGGCAATCAGCTCACGGATAACTGCCATCACAAATGATCTGAATGTTCTCCTCGGTATACTCTATGGCGATATAAAAGCGCTGCTTGCCCAACAATCCGAGGAGCTGAAAAAGGAGATCATCTCACGCACGATTGACGCCATTTTACCACGCGGTATGCATGAAGAGGCGCTCTTTGTCATTCCCTATCCGTTTGGCTCAATGCATCCGCTGCCGGACACAGCGTTTAAAGCGATCAATCAAGCACTCACCATCAAAAGGGACGATCTACAGGTCCCCCTTGAGCAAATACTGAACCAACTCATTGAAGGGAAATCATCTGCAGACATTTTGAAAATCTTGAAAGTCAAAAGCGAGAAAATAATAACCAGCAAACAGGACGCGTTGAATGAACAACTTGATAAATTGGGCAATGAATTAAGCGCCATCGCGAAAGAAAGAGCAAAACGCGAACTTGAAGAAAACTTCAAAGCGCTGACAACGCTGATTGATAAGATCGACCATGTCATTACAGGAGAGATTGACAAGCTCGTAACAAACACAACCACCATTGCGAATGACCGGCTACGTGACTATTACTATAAGTTGCGTGTCTGGGTGGACTATTTTAAAGAGGCACACACGCTCTGGAATAATGCCAAGGCCGCCCTTGGTAGCGGGCGCCTGCAAAACATCCTACTCACCACCGAAGCGTTTCTGTCGCATATCAGTGGACGCAGAATTTCTCTTCTTACGCCCGTCAACACATCAATTAAAGTTTTGCAAACACAGACTATCGGTTTGATTGATGCCGTCGCACTACCAACAGCATCGACTGCCAGCATATTTGCCTTGGCCAGCTACAAAGAAAATGCGTTTGAAACTGACGGCACGCTGAAAAGCACCCTTGAATGCGTCCCCGCAACAACGGCAACAGCTCCTCTCAAACCGGCTTATAGTGTTGTTAAAGGTTTTCTTGAAGTTAATCATGGCAAAGTTGTGCTTGAAGCGCTGGCAGGCACATATGAAAAGATATTTGATGCCTCAAATGGTTTTGACTTCGACGACGCAGAAGACAAAATTGCCGATCTTCTGGCCGATATCAAAACAAAGAATCTGCTAAGCTCCGCAGATTTCCTAAATATTGAAAAGTTGAGCAAACTACCCAACCAGCTTAATACAACCCTTGAGGCAAGTAGCCGCTTCCTCTCGGGTGCCTATTGCGATTTGCTGCATGATGCGGAACGCATTGCAGGGCTGGAAGCACGTATCAACGACGTCAAAACAGCATTGCAAACGTTTGACCCAAACACTGGCGGCGCGTTGCGTGCCTTGCGTAGCGAATTTGCCCATCTGATCGTCCAAAGACAGATCATGCTGCACCATGTGCAAACCCGGTTGGAAGCGCTGATTACGGCATTGAAAGATGTTTTGGGCAATCAAGCCGCACAACTGACAGCAATTGTGGCCGCTGGTACCATACTTGCCGATATTAAACCCTCAGATCTCACCGCCGCTGGCAAAAAAGGTAAAGAATACGCAGAAAAAGCTCAGATCCTACTAGCCAGTGGGGTGCATACAGTCGCCAAGTACCTCCACAACCTGCTTGCCTCAGTCGCGGTCATGGCTAATCAGCTTAAAACCTATGCAGACGATCTTGAAACGAATGAAACTGCCAAAGCTGTTGTGAAACTCCTGACGCTGGAAGAGACCGTGTCAGAAGCATCCAGACGTCTTGATGCCAGCAAACAGCAGCTTGACGATTTTACAGCCTTTGCCAAGACACTGACGGAAAATGCAGCAAACGATCCGAACAATCTGGAGGATTGTCGCATTTATCTCCAACATGTTGCTGACAAAGTAAAAACGGCCAAAGGGCAGGAACTCTTCAATGATAGTGATAATCCCGTTGTAGTGCAGCTTGCCAACTTGCGGCAAAGCCTTGATATCGGCCTTGTCGGTGAACGAGCACTGGATGGCTTGAAAACCGGACTGCGGAACCGTCTGGAGGAGCTGTTATTCCACGTTACGGTCAAAGCATTGAACATCTTTGAGGTGAAAAACAACAATTTGAGCGGTCTCTATGTGAAAGTCCTGAAAGCGCGCAACAAAGTGGCAAACACAACTGGGTTTTTCGAGAAACTCCTGCTTATTGCACCGGAAAAGAATGATGCCCGTAGCAAATATGCCGCACAGTTACCGGATGCCTACCGTTACATGCCGCCAGCAAATAAAGACGATCTGAACACCGCAAATGATGCTCTTGCAGCGGACGCAATCTGGCTTCGTTATACTCTGTCCAAGAAGCTGGAAGCAGGAGAAACCCCTGAAAGCGCCTATGAGCGTAAACGTGCTTATCTGCATCAGTTTGCAAAGGAATGGGCGAACCGCAAGGCAACGCCCCAGCGCATCATCGACCAACTTGCAGAACAGGTTCACGCAATCCTCAGGGGTGATATCGATCTTGATGAGCTGTTTGATATTCGCCAGAAAATCGAAACCTATTTGCGCAATATCATTCCTAGCAAGCACCGCTTTGATATGACCATGCGTGTGCCATTGCCCAATGCGGTCAAAGACGCAACCTTAGGGATTTTTGTTCCCAATAATGACTGCAAATTGTTTGTCGGCTCGCAGATGGAAATAGATCTGTTACCCAACGGTGTCTTGAACACTCTCGATAAGGTTGCCACGCCGAAGATCAAATCCAGCGCTGTTGCCTCCCTTGGTGCATTTGATATCAAGCTGGTTGGTGACTTTCTTGATGCGGTCACCATCAAGTTCAATGGCGCGCGGTTCGTCTCGAACCTAGCCGGCGAATCCGATTTCAAGCTCTACTACAATGATTTTAAAATTGGCCCGGCTTTAAGTTTCCTCGAACCGCTCGGTGCCTTCCTCTCTCCCGGTCCTTCTGGACCTTATATCACATTGCTGCGGGACAGACCGGGAATTGAAGCGGGATATGGGATCAATCTGGGCACGATCATGATTGGCAATATTGCCTTTGGCAATATCTCGCTCAATGCCTCCGCTCTCTTGCCCTTTGATGGTGGCGAGAGGAGCCGGGCCTTGTTCAAAGCCTCACTCTCGCGCCGTCTTGCGCCCTTTCATTGCCTATATTCCATTTGGTGGATCGGGGTATTTCAGCATTATCTCCGATACCAGCGGTATTGTCGGCTTTGAAATGTCGCTGGAATTCGGCGGCGCTTCGCCTTTCAAGGTCGGACCACTGGAAGGCTATGGCCGTATCATGGCGGGCTTCTATATCAAATCCTTGCGCGACGCAGATACTGGCCGCACAGGCACCGAACTGAGCTCAACCTTCTTTGCCGGTGGTGCCGCCAATATCTGGATTTTCAATATCTCATCCAGTCTCTATGTGCGGCTGGGGCAAAATGCTCAAGGCGGCATGTATGGCCTTGCCGTCTTCACATTCTCATTTTCCATGGGACTGGCCGATTTTGATTTCACAGTTCAGTTCCAGAAAGAGGAAAAGAAGGGCTTTGAAGGTGGCGATGGGCCGAATACGAGCGGCAGTTTACATCAAAGCCCTGCTCGGAGGATCCGTTTGGCCGGGGGCGATGCAGCAGCCATGTCAAAGGACCCGCCGGTCATCAAAAATGAGACCACATGCCAGAGCTGTGATTGGCAGAAATATTTTCGCTATTTCGATCAAACGCTTGATTTTGCGGAGTTTCAGTTATGAGTAAAATAAACCAAACTACCGAGGACATTAAACGGGAGGGGCCCGTCACACCCTTCATCCGCATTGTCCCTACTGGCATGAAGGTGGAAACAAAGAATGGTGAACGCGCCGCAACCCTGAAAATGACGGCCATTATCTCTCCCGATCCAATTGATGCAGAGACAAGCCAGAACCATCTTCACCTTTCCCATTGGCCAATGGATATTCTGGGGCGTATGACGTGCTTTAACGGCGAAAAACAAAGCTGGGGCCTTGATATATCCCTGACCGCGCCCGACGGGAAAGCCTGGACGCTTGGTCCCCTGTTTGCCAAAGCCGTCAATATCGAGAGAGCTGCGAAAAAAAAGAAAGCCAGCCTGAAGACTGATTTGCAAACCCTTTGGGCGAAAACATTCCTGCGTGAAGGCGCAGGCGTCAGTTGGCAGGCATTGAGACAAATGCTTGAGATATCTGCGGCAGGTGCCAGCTTTCAGGCAAGTCAGGAGCTTGAAAAGGGGGAACAGAAGGAACAAGAGAAAGGGCATCTGCCAGACGTAAAAGATGATGGTGCAATTGAGATTGACCCCAATGTCACGGCCCAACGATATGTAGACGGCATTTGCAGCCAACAGCATACAGAGTTGGCCCTTGCCTTTGACTATGGCCGCGCAGCCCGCCTGTGCGATCAGATCAGCGAAGGGGAGAAATTGGAGATAGACGAAGGGCTGGCCACGCTAACTCAAAATCCCCAATCGGATCTTGATTGCTATTACGAATATCTCGAAGAACCGACGGATGCAGAGAAAAAGACCTTCCCAGAATGGCGCGGGCAAAAATACGAAAAGGCGTATAACACTTATAAGCAAAACCTCGGCACCGGTGAGGTGGCCCTGGCCTTTGACAACTGGCTGAACCATCAGGAACAGGCAAAATATATCGAAGATCTGGCCAAGGAGCGCACGAAGGCCAGAGCGGATGATTTTCAGCGCCTGAAAGGAAACTTTGAAAAGGGGAAAAAGGCCTATCTAGCGGAAAAGGAGGCACTTGCGGGATCGCAATGTTTGCCAAGAGACTCATTGCTAAGCGAGGTTACCGATCCTGAAAAGATCATCTCGTGTGAGACCACCCGCAAGGACTGCGTACAGAATGGCGTGGCAAGCCATGCCTATGCCTCGACAATTGTACGACCAGTCAAAAGTGCATTGGATCGCGATGGAGTGATCAAAAAAGACCCTTGTGAGGCGGCGGGGCGTCTGTTCTTTGCAATTCAGTCAACCGGTGCATTGCAACGGCTTTATTGTCTGGCTTTTGATCTGGAAGTCACACTGACAGAAACCCAGCTTGCCAAGATTGAAGAAGCACCAGGCATGGCAGGGCGGGAAAGTACATTTGCCAAAGTGCGTGCCCATTGTGATAATAACAAAACCAGCCTTGGCAATGCTCGCTGCCCCGCCCCCTGGACTATGACACGCATAGCGCTCCGACCCGGTGACATGCCTTATTTCTGGCCGGAAACCAAAGGCGCATGCGAGGCCGCAAAGCAATGTGCATCACAGGAGACTTACTGTGATCAGATGCATGGCTATCTCGCCACAGGCGAGCTTTTGCCAGCAAAGGGTGGCACCCTGATCCCCCGTTTTGATCTGTCAAGTCTTGATATTCGCTCCGTCACGGAACAGGAGATTCCAAACTCGGCCACTCCTGCCGATAAATTGAAAGATACATTGAAAAGCACTGTTTTTCATACCGCAGGCATCGTGGTACTGGACCGGGCAGTGCAGCAGGAAAAGGCGATCAAACTTGCCCGGCGGGATGCTAAACTCTGCAAGGATGGTCATGGCAATACCTGCATGGTCTGGAATGATGGCGATATCCTTTATGCTGACGATCTAACAATTGGTTATCGGATGGATGTTGGATTGCCCAAAACCGTGATGGCTGAGAAAGGGAGGGGAGAGAAAACAAATGCGGCGCAGAACATACTGGCTGATTCAGGGAATGAACAAAAAGCACAGACGGAGACCGTAACCGTAACAGATTGGCGGGCCATGCATTTGCGGCTGGTTAGCTATGGGTCGTCAGGTGACGCAAGCCTGAGCAATTTGGCAAATGAACTCATGCCACTTATGGCAGGCGGCTGGAAGACTGCAACACGCATGGGCTTTGACGCTTCAATACTTGCCGCCCCAGAACAATTGTTGCCAAAGGTCGACCCTGAGAGAATACAAACGCGTGTTGACCTCAGCATACCGGAAAATGTTGCCAACTGGACAGGATCACCACTGGGTCTGGATGTGGTTGAAAGGCCGCAAAGCTTCCACAAAGGCAAGGCGACAGATGTAAAATCAGAAGATGTCCTGCCTTTTGGCCGCAGCATTGATCTGCCCACCGGCGAGGAAGAGGTTACCAAAGGCTGCCTGCCTCCGCCGCTGCGCTTTGGTTGGCCCTATCGCTTTGCCCAACGGGCGGTCTATTCCGGCGGTGTCTCGGTGCCTGTAGGCTCCATTCAGTCTCTGGAAACAAATATGCGCCGTCGTCTATCCTTCCCCGCATTGAAGGATGACAGTAACGAAAGGGCCTTCTTCCGTTTTCTGCGACATAAATCCGTCGATCAGCCTGTTATTCTGATGCCCAAGGCCGAAGCCTTAAAAGCCCATGGTGACAAGGGTGCGATGGGCTATCAGGAAAATGAGCAAGTCACGCTGCGTTCGGTCAGGCTATCTGACGCATTCACCCCGCCACCGGGTCATACGCGGCACGAACTGGAAAGGCGCGCTGCCCCTGATGTAACTTACCGAATTGTTCTGCCCCCTGAACTTGCGATGGAGGATGTTGCTTATCACGGTGTCCTTGATAGGCAACGAAACGCGGACAAGCCAAGAGGTGCCTTTCGCCATTTCAGGCGTCATCGGGTGCGCAAGGAGGCCGGTTTTCCGGTCATTGAGACCCGTGCCATACAGGGGTTTGATGGCGCATGGGTACCAACCGAGCCACGCTCCGAGGCTCATATTGGCCCGCCGAAAATCGTGCAGGACGTCTATAATAATAACCAACAACGTGCTCGTGCAAAAACCTTTACATCCACGCCCTTGGCTCAGCTAACTGATGTGGAGCCGGTTCGGGAATATTACCCCGATCCATTTGCACAGGTTCTAGTGATTAGCCCCCGTCTTGCCGGCACTCGCAAGCGGTTAGAACAAAAGACACTCAGCGTTGATGTCTATCCCGAAGGTCACGGTCCTCGCCCTGATCCTAAAGATGCCTTACCTATTGTACTGACCTTCAAAAAAGCGCCCAAGCGGGAGCATGGCAGCAATGCGACCGCATGGGATGATCTGCAAATCAAGAAGCGTGGTATTGTGCAACTGAAAGCTGATGGCACAATTAAAAGAAGCGCTGGTAAAAGAAGCGCTGGCGGTCAGTGCCCTGCTATCGAGATAGAGGTGCAACTCCCACAAGGGATGCAGTTGGAATTTGACCTCTGGTACGCGCCAAAAGCAGATAGCCTTAGTGCCATGTCCGCGCTTACACAGGCCGTGGCTGTCTATGCGGCAAACAAAGACAAGCCCTCAACATTTGACATTGCATTGAAAGACCTTTTTGGGGCATGCAACATCGAACCGACCAAGCCGATATCGAGCGAAAGCAATACGAATATTCCCCTGCATTTCGCAGCGCCTGGCGGCTTTAAAACAGATCTGGCACAGGTGCGACAGGTTGCTGAGTGCCTTGCTGCAATTCTTCAAAAAAGACCACTGCCTGATTTAGCCGCAGCGAATGTTATCCATGCCCGTCATGCAACCAATGACGTATCCGGTGCGATACAAATGGTGGGGAAGGGCGACAAGCCCGCACTGGCATTGCATCGCATACATCCTGAACAGGCGCGTAAGCTCGTTCAAAAGCCTGTGCCTGACCACGCAAAAGACGCTCAGCCCTCCCTATGCATGTTGCCAGAGACGATTATCACCGAAAATGAGACAAACTATCAGCTTGATGGCTGTATTGATATCAATCTCAATCAGGCTTCCGGTTTTGATATTATCGCCACCATGATCAGCCCTGGCAGCGGCAAATTTGACGATTTTACCCGCCGTCGCGATCTTGCCTCTATGCGCTCGGATCATTGGCCAACCATTCAGGACCGTGAGGGAAACATAAAGGTCAAAACAGCCCGACAATTATTTGGCTTTGATTTGCAGAAAAATGGCCGTGCACGTCTGCCCGAGCATCAGGTGATTCTCTATCGTGTAAGGGATTTACCAACCGACCCACCCATCGCCAAGGATGGAATTTTCCCTGCCAACATGGCAGATTTCACCCGTATTTCTCTCTTTAAGTTGCTGCATCATTCTCAAATGGGAAATGATAGGAATGATGCCGACAAGGCCGATGAGGCAAGCAGCGCCGATAATAGGGCCAACATTGCGCAAAAAACCAATAATACCGAAACGCCGCAGACTGGTTCGCTTAACACCATCAAGGTAAGCCAAGAGCATAAATTTATCGATTGTGCAGGTCGCCAGATCATGCTGCATATCCAACCCATTTCCCGCACATTGCCTTCCTTGCGCACAACGGACAGATTGGTTACTAAGGACATACCCGAGAACGCACTCTATGAGCATCTGGTTGCCACACACTTTCCTGCGGAAGCCATGATCGGGCAAACAGAACCGGTGAAGCTGGTCCTTGCAGGCACCGAGCGCCCCGCCAAGCCAGCGACGAAAAATCCCGGTTATTGCTTCAAAAGGATCGTCGTACCCCCCAACACATCCAATCAGGTAAGCGAGATCAGAAAACCTATCGTCCGGCTTTATCTTGATCGACCCTGGTTTTCCACCGACTCCGAAGAGCGGCTGGGGGTCGTGCTCTGGCCACCCAATCAGTTGGACCAAAAGTATCTCGATCTGCGCGAGCCGACAGCACCTGGATATAAAAATTACATCAACCGCATCCACTATCACGCGACAAAGGACAGCCCGCCCTCCGAGGCACGCGACTTTAAGCTGGATGATTTCAGGGATGAGGATTTAGGCAAGGGCGGGCGTTACATCACCCGGTTAGGGGCTGATCCCTTGAAGCAGGAGATCGACAGCATAAAGGCCTTCATGTCCTATCAGGTTTTCTCGCCAGACCCCCATCTTGTTGATGACATGATGGAGTATAGAAAAGGCTGGGCCAGCCCTGTGGCACGGAAAAACTGTCTTGTCGAAAATGTCGCCATGCCGCTTGGTATTGTGAATGGTAACGGCGATGACACAACTGATGGTGATAGCAACGGCGTTGGTCCGGGTAATAGACGCAGCAATGACAATGATAAGACGGACACGCTTGAGACCATGATGGTCTCACTTGTTCTGTTTGCTCCACGTTTCGATCCTGATCGTGAGCGTTGGTATGTCGATATCGAGATGCAGGACCATTCGGTCTTTAGTGAACCGCTGGTTCGGTTCGGATTAGTGCGTTACGCCCCCAATGCAAGGCCGGATCTGCGTCTATCGCCGCCAACCGTCGTGTGGGCCAATCTCCTTCCAGAACGTCATGTCGATGTGCATGTGGAGAAAAGCTATATCAATGTGAAAGTGACAGGACGGACCTCTGGGATTGCCATTGACCCCCTTGACGATATCCCTGGATCTCAAATGCCGCAAATCTATGCAACTTTGATGCATGAAAGCAGTGATGGGGAAAAAACAAGGCTAAGGGAGCATATCAATCTCGTTGATCTTTGGCCGACATCCAAAGAACACCCCACCCCCCAACAGCCCAACCGCAGAAGGATCGTGAATGGGCATGATGCGCCGTGGGTGAGCCTACGAGCGTGTTTGACTGGCGGCACGGAAGGGGCCTATTGGTCCGGGATATTTGGGTTGGATAATTTACCCGAGCTCAAGCCTGGCGAACGCATCCTTCTCTATCTCAACGAGATTGAACATATGCGCCCGGCGAGTTATCCCGACGAGCCGATTGATCACGTCATTCTCAAAGCTGATAGTAACACGGATCACGACTTTGACGCAGATTATCTGGTAGAAAGCGGTCCCCGTTTCTCTTGGGCGATCGAATTGTATAAGGAGTCTGAAAACAACGCCAAATCAGACAAAAAGAAGCGCGAAAGTTACCATCACCATGGTTAAACACCATCTCTCAAGTGGCGTGTGGGCGAGCCTTTGATCGTCACATGAAACATGTCACAACGACACAAGGAAGGAGTGTTATAATGCACAGAAGACAATTTATTCTCTCAACAATTGGGGTAGGTGCAAATATTGCCTTGCCAAGGTCTGTACAGGCGCAACAGTCAGGGTGTGAAATTCTGGAGCAACTTCTGGCCAATTCCAAGGCGGATGAGAAGGATCCAAATGTCTGGGCGGCGCTCCATCCATTATTTGTCAATAATGTACAATTGGAAATTACAAAACTCCGTGCACGAATTGATAATCTGAGTGGAACCGTTGATGCAAAGCAAACAGAAGCAATATTAAATGCAATCGATGCTTTTGGCACTGCGGCATTAGTAGGTGCAGGTTTTGCAATCGGTGCGATGCCCGCATTCATCGCAGGCATCGCTTTTTCAGGAACCATGCTTATCGTGCGGGGTGGGTTCTCACCTCAAAAATTAACTTCTGAGGACATCTTGACCAATGTTGCAGGTTCACGTGTGCCAACACTCCTTGAAACCTTTGGCCAAGGGGCGGTCGCTATCAGTAAAAATGCTGCCAAATATGGGAAGATCGCTGGACATTTAACAGATGGGATATTTGTTGGCTACTCGGCCTATAAGGCCTTTGAAGCGAGCCAAACATTTGACTCATCAAGCAAGGAACTACAGCGGCTCAAGGATGCATTGGCTGCTTTGGAAGCTGATCTTGGTGCTCTTAACAAGAGTGAAGCACTGCAAAAAATGCGTCAAGCTTGCGCTAGGGCTGTCATCGATGATCTCATGGACATAAGGATCAAAGCCAAATGCCCGCTTTCTTCCCCTCCACTTGCCTGAACGAAAGCATCATGCCGTTGGTATTAATTGTTTAGCAGATTGTACCTCCCAAATCCTTTCACAGCTCCTCGTCCGATATGAGACACTTCGCCAATGCAAAGGTATGGCCAAAGTAAAGAAAGATCTCCTGAAATGTTCAAATCAAACAGGGATACTTCCTGGAAGCCCCATTGTTTACCTCTTCCCGAGCCCGTTTTGACTTTGTGCGTATGGACGGGACCAGAAATGGACATCTCCAGTGAGCGGCTATTGTCATAGAGCGCTTGCAAATCAACATCCAGTTTTGCGCCATGCCATCGGCAGATGAGCGCTACACGGGTGAGCAATTTCTGGATAACTCTTTGCGGGGCGAAGGTGATATCGGTTCGTTCAGTATCAAGGGGAGATGAGAAGGACAGAATGCAATCGTTGGAAATCTTTTCCATTTTTCCTATTGATCCCTGGCGAACAATGGCATTTCCGATCTCGATATGTTTCGGGATGAAAAACTGCCCGCTGGACAATTTACGCCAAG
>JAOXSH010000002.1 GCA_025800145.1 Cohaesibacter sp. | reverse complement strand
CCCCATGAATGAGACCATCACCCTGTTGCAGATGGGCAAGGGCTGTCTCCAACACAGCCCGCTCCTCTGCCTGTCGGATCAAGGGCTGGATCTGCGCTTCCAGCACCTGGTGGTCCTCATAGCCAAGCTGGCTTTGCGCCCCTGTCAAATAGTCTTGCGCCTGATAGGGATCGTCCATGGCAAGGCCCTGCACAATCTGCTTATGGGCAGTGCTGCGAAAGCGGCTCCATTTGTCCTGAACCTGCTCCTCGCTCCAGCCTTCCAGCCGGGCTTGCTCTTGCAGCTCGTCCCGCCCGGCCTGCAACATCGTCTCACGCAAGGCCGCATCATAAAGATTGAGAGAAAGCTGCTGCTGAAAGGCCTCCAGACGCTGCTCATGCACCATGCGGATATGGGCCTTTTGCTGGCTGTTGACATGCAAAAGCGCCGTGCGCCGGGCCTGATCCTCGCTCTCCAGCACCGCGCGCTGATAGTGACGCAAGGCCTCGCCTTGCAGACCTTTGCCATGATGGCGCGAGAGATCTTGCAGACCTTGCTCATAGCGTTGCTGGCTGTCCAGCGCCTGACCCTCTCTTTGGGCCATATAGCCCCTCTCGGGATCATGCAGCAATTGCGCCTGATCATGCAGATAATGGCTGTGGCGCTCTTTGGCCTTTGTGCGTGCCTGCAAGGCCCGCAAACGCTCCAGGACAGAGCCATCAACAGCCCCCACAGCACCTGCCCCCACAGCACCTGCGCCAGATGCAAAAGGCTCAGAAGTTTGGGAAGCCCCAAACTGTTTTGCAGACTGTTTTACAGACTGTTTTGCAGACTGTTTTACAGACTGTTTTGCAGACTGTTTTACAGACTGTTTTACAGACTGTTTTGCAGACTGTGCAGCCCTGCCCGCCTGTGCAGCCCTGCCCGCCTGTGCCACACCAACCGCCTGTGCCGCCTTGCCAAGATCAGGCCCCACCCCTTGCAGCCCCCGCCCAATGGCAGAGCCCATATGCGCAGCACTGGCCTGCACCGCAATATCACGCTGATGATTGGCAACAAGACGCTGAGCGCGCTTATAATTGGGAACAATAGCCATTATGCATAAGCTCCAATCCTGGATTGCCGATACCCCTTATAGGCGCCACTGGCCCCACCAATTAATGTGCCCATGGCATTCAGATAGCCGCCGGTTTTGGCGGCTTTGGCCTCCATGCGAAAAAGCTGCGATTGAGAGCGCTTATTCACCGCGTCGACATCATGGTTGTAAGCTTCGCGGGCCGTGTTCGAACGAATGGTGAGCGCATCCAGCTCGCCCATGGTGGCGCTGTCCACCAACAGATCCAGCGCCGAACCATAGCCAAGATCAACACCATTGGCCGCCATGGCCGCCTTCTGGCGGGCCTGTATTTGCGCCACGTCCTGGCGCTTTTTTTGCTCGTCCTGCTGACCACGCTCAAACGCATCTTTGGAGCGTTTTTCCGCTATCTGTGCATTCATCTCGGCCACGCGCGCATTATAATTGGCCGCATCCGCCTGCGCGTGGGCTTGCGACATTTGCCCGGCAGCAGAGATCATGGTTCCTGCAATCATCAAAGCCAGTTCACACATGCAAATTCCTCATCCAAAAAGAGCGAAAGCAAATGCCATTGCCAAGATCGAACGGCTCGCCCAACTCAAAACCAAGCCAAACCAGCCAGCGCTTGCTCACATCATTCCTGTCATCCACCACATTGTGCAGCTCATCATATAGAGATAGCAAGTGCGATTTCCACAACATCGAATGCCTCAAAAAAACCAACGAATGACGCTCCACCGCCTCTGTTCCCAACAACCATGGCGCACCAATCCGATACAGCAAATTGATCGTCCCAACACCAAACATCACGGCAGGCACCCCATCAACCCGCCCGGTCCATGCCTGATCTGACTGATTGAGAGAAAACAGCAAAGCCTCCAGCGGCAAATGCCCGGACCCGGCCATCACCTCATCCCGATCAGCCTGCCGCATATATGGAGCAATGGCCTTTGCATGATCTTTGGTTGCGGGGACAATGTCGATCTTAACCACCGGTCACGACCTCCGGCATGATCGAGAGCACCGTCATGGGCAAAGGGTCTTTTTGTTTCACGATGGTATTGGCCCCTTCTGACCAGCGCCCGGACGGGTTGAAGTGCACAATGCCACTCAACAGGCGCGTTGCCTCATTCCAATCTTCATTGGTGCGTTGTTTCCATTCGTGCAAATTGTCTTCATCCGGGCCAATCCAAAGGCCTCTGGATTTTTCCAGCCGCAGCGCGATGGAGCCAACCGATTTTTTGCGTCCCTGCACAGTGCCCAGCCCTTTGACCATGCCCAAATCCAGATCCAGTGTTTGCAGCACCGTCTCATAAGGCAAACCCGCATGAATGATTGCAGCTTTGTGTGGCAGGCGGATCGCGCCTTTTTTCACCACCAGCCCACGAATGACATTGCCATCGGCAAGAGCAACCACAGTCTGGCCTTCCAGATGATCAAGGCCCACAACCTGGTCGACCGCCTTGCCACGATAGCTCAATCCGCTATCGACAAAGAAACATTCCTCACTTTTGGAAACATCTCGCGTATGCATCTTTTCGATATAGCGCCGGGTGGTGCCATTGATCTGGCGGCGAACAACAAAATAAATGACATCCTCATGTCCTTCCGCAATGACGGTGACATCTTCAAAATGGCCTTTGGTTTTAAATTCCGTCCATGCCCAGATTTGATGCTTTTTCATATAGGTCATGACGGCACAAGAGCCATCATCAAACACCACCGGTACGATGGAATGGGGAGCCTGCGCATAGGCCCATGATTTTACCTCTTTGCCGGCAAACAGATCCCGGGCAAGAATGGTCAGATCCGGCCCATCATAACCATCTGAGGCATAATCATAATCAAATTCGCGGATCACCCCGCCGCGTGCCTGCGCATAGAGAATGGATTTGCCGCATTGGATCGGCTGCACCTGACTGGAGCCATAAGAGGATTGTTTTCTGATCAGGGGATTGGACGGCGATAAAAAGCCATCAGAGCTGCCTTTGACCACCCATTCGCCAGCGCTGCCAAACACCGCAAGTCCGCGCTGCATGTCAACCACCGCATTGATCTGGTTGCGATTGGCAGAGGGAATGCGAAAGGCAATGGCGTCCGAGGCCTTGGCCGGAGAGGCAGCGCTGAAATTCTCATAATTGGCAGATTGGCTAAGATCCACGGCAGAGGGATTGTTGCGGGTGGAAGCCAGCACCAGCCGCTGCTCAAAAAAGCCCGCCGCACCGGGATAATTGCCCGTGCCTTCAAACGGATTGACCACCTCTTGCGGCGCATCAGACAAATCCGCCGTGATATTTTGATCGATAAAACTGGTGGCCGTGGTGGTGCCCGCCAACCCATATAGGCCGTTATCTTCTTTATAGATCACATATTTGCTGGCATCCGCATGGGCCGTCCATGTCAGTTTGTTTTTATGGCCTGCTGTGGTCAAATCATTGTCCACCGCAACAGCATCACAGGGCAGGCTTTCCTCTTTGGTGCGTTTGTGAAGGGCAGAAACTTTATAACGATAGGTGACATTGTCCTTGTGGCCATCCACGCCATTTTCCATGACCACCGCCACCCCCGTTGGGGCGGTCATCTGAATGGAAAAATCCATCACGCTCAGCCGCCACTCTGTGTCCCCATGCCGTGCCAGCTTGCGCGGCGCATGATTGCGATGAGCCAGATAGACCACATCCTTTTCCTGTATGGCCACCAGCTGGTCAAGTTCATTGGCACGATAAGGCGTGGCCCATTCCAGCGGCGTGCGGTTAGCCTCGCCCGGACGGCCGCTCAAAAGCGGTGCCCCCTGACGGAAAATCCGTAAAGTCCGGTCCGTGAAAACCAGATTATAGGTCTGGTCCGTTTCCACATCATAATCAAACGGAATTTGCCGGGCTGGCTGGCTGTTTTTGGTCTCGCCAACAAAGATCAGGCCTGCCCGGTTGGAAGCCCCACCATGGGTATGGATCAGAATATTCTCGGCCCGTTTCAGGCCTGTGGCATATTTTGCCAAATCAACACGGGACCATAAGGTGCTGGATAACAGCCCCGCGACAAAAGCGGGCTGCATTATGCGCAAAACAGACATTACAGACGCGCCTCCAAATGGGCGGCTGGATGCTCCCAGTGATCACAACCATTGTTCGCATCTATCTCTTCGGCTTTGGCGCGCATAGTCTGGGCAATGCGCCAAGTCTCACCGCGCAGTCTCTGGTCCTTGGTCAGCGCAAAGCAGATCCGCGCCGCCAGATCCCAACTCAGCGCCTCAACAAAGGCCGGGGGAAACAGCGCCACATCAAGCACCGGCGCACTATAGGTCAGATAAGCCGGGTTCAGCTTGCAATGAAGCACACCCGCGCGCTGAACATAGTCCCCGATAGCCGGGGCCTCTTGCTGCGCACTTTGAGAGAGTTTGAGAAGGCGGCTCATCGGCTCTGGCAAATCATAGGCAAAAGAGCCCCCTTCCTCTTGCCCTTGCTGCGTGCCAAGACGCGCCAAAGAGCGCACCTGCTGGGTAAATTGATAGGGGAATTTCTGCAAGCTCTGCACAGCATGAGGAAAATGCAATTTGCAAATTCTGGCTTCATTGCTCTTTTCAGACGGCGATGCCACAGGCACAGAAATGCCGATATGAGACAGCGCCAGATTATAA
>JAOXSH010000047.1 GCA_025800145.1 Cohaesibacter sp. | reverse complement strand
AGTCTCAGGCCATAGGGAAATCGCGAGGCGGTTTGACGACAAAAATATTGGCTTTGGTCGATGCTCTTGGCAATCTTGTCCGTTTTTCGATCATGCCCGGGCAGTGTGGTGAGACAACGGGTGTTTCTGACTTGATTGCCGGTATTAGTTGCCAAGCCTTCATAGGTGACAAGGTCTATGATGCCGACTGGTTGCGGGACTTGCTCAACAGTCGAGGGATCGAAGCGGTGATCCCCCCCCCAGAAAAGGACGAAGATCACCTGCCACATATGACAAGGAAAAATACAAATGGCGACATCTGGTCGAGACCTTCTTCCAGAAAATTAAGGCATACAAAAGGGTAGCCATGAGATCTGATAAGACCGGCGAAAGCTTCAAAGCAATGATCTATATCGCTGCTATCGCAATAAATCTAAAATGAACGTCAACAAATCCTAGGACGTAAACTCATATCAATAAACTGACCACCAAAGAGAAGGAAAGAATGTCGGACCAACAGACAGACTGGACCTTTTGTCAGGATCAGTTGCGCAAATATGATCCGTTATATCACTTCATCGCACTGACATCACCACAAGAGCATCGTTCTGCTCTCATCGTGCTTTATGCGTTTGTCAATGAGATTGAACGCATTCCTTTGCAGGTCAGTGAACCATCGATGGGCGAAATTCGCCTGCAATGGTGGCTGGATATTCTCCAGCAGAGCAAAGGGCAGGGTGATCAACAAGGGGCTATTGGCCCCTTGGCGACGTGTCTGAAACAGGTGCAAGCAGACTATAGTCTTTCAGTTGATCATTTGGTCCAAATCATCGAAGCGCGTAAATTTGATCTCTATCACGACCCGATGCCGGACTGGCCGACTTTTGAAACCTATGCAGGGGAAACCAAGGCTTTACCGCAGCTTTTGGCAGCGCAAATTCTCAACAATGGTGTGCTGCCAGATATTGCCGATCTATGTGGCCATGGCGCAATGGCGCTATGTCTGACACACAATTTGATCCATTTTTCTCGTCATGCCAAACGGCAAAAGCTCTATCTGCCTTTGCAAAATTTTACAGATAAGGCCATATCTCAGAGCCAAATCTGGGCACAGCAAGAAGGGGAAGATTTTCTTAGGGTATTGCAGGGCTTTGCAGATCAGGCAAAACACCATGCGGATCTGGCGCAAAAATATCAACTGGATTTAAAACCAAAAGGCCAAACTCACATGAGTTCGGCCTTTTGGGAGAGAGCGTTGATCCCAGCTTTGTTAAAGCGCTGGCATCAAAAGCCATGGGCCGCTGAACCACTGCCTTTATGGCGGCAATATTGGGCCATCTGGCGCCAAACGCTCAAGGGCTAAAAGAGGCGAGTGCTGCTTCTTTTTGCATCACATTATGCAATGGAAGTCAGCCAGTTTTTGGTATCATCCAATGCTCGTTTTGCCAGGGCTTTCTTTTTTGACAATTGCTTTTCAACGCCACGCATTTTGCTGCCATCTTCGCGCCGTTTGGCAAAGTCCACAGGCGGAAATAGACCAAAATTGACATTCATGGGTTGAAAAGAGCGGCGTCCGCCGTTGCTGTCAATCAAATGGCCGCCTGTAATATGCCCCAAAAGAGCGCCAAAGGCGGTGGTTTGCGGTGGTGGCATAGCATCACGGCCCAAGGCTTCAGCGGCTAGAAAACGGCCCGTCAAAAGGCCAATTGCCGCGCTTTCAACATAGCCTTCGCAGCCGGTAATTTGTCCGGCAAAGCGGATATGTGGATGGGATTTCAGGCGCAATGTTTCATCCAGCAATTTCGGTGAATTGAGAAATGTATTGCGATGAATGCCGCCAAGGCGAGCAAATTGTGCATTTTCCAATCCCGGGATCATCCGAAAAATCTCAGCTTGCGGGCCATATTTCATCTTGGTTTGAAAGCCGACAATATTATAAAGCGTGCCCAGTTTGTTATCTTGGCGCAATTGCACAACCGCATAAGGGTCGGTCTCTGAATCATGGGGATTGGTCAGACCAACCGGCTTCATCGGTCCATAACGCGGCGTATCAATCCCGCGCTCGGCCATCACTTCAATGGGCAGACAACCATCAAAATATTTGGCTGTTTCCCAGTCTTTGAACTCGGCTTTATCGGCGTCTAGCATGGCGGCAATGAAGGCTTTATATTGCTCTTCATTCATTGCGCAATTGATATAATCAGCACCTGTGCCGCTTGGCCCTTTTTTATCATATCTGGATTGGAACCAAGCTTTTTCCATATCAATAGAATCGAAATGAACAATCGGGGCAATGGCATCAAAAAAGGCCAGAGAATCTTCGCCCGTTGCGGCCAAAATCGCTTTTGATAAAGGCTCTGAGGTCAAAGGGCCTGTCGCGATCAGGCAAGGACCGTCTGCCGCATCGGGTAATTGGGATATCTCGCCGCGCTCAAGAGTGATCAATGGATGATCATGCAATTCTTGTGTGACAGATTCGGAAAAAGCTTCGCGTGCTACAGCCAAGGCTCCCCCTGCGGGCACGGTATTGCGGTCCGCACAAGCCATGATCAGACTGCCGGCCTCGCGCATTTCCTGATGCAAAACACCAACGGCATTGGCCTCTGCATCATCGGAACGGAAGGAATTGGAACAAACCAGCTCCGCACAATGATCGGTCACATGGGCATCGGTGTTTTTAACGGGACGCATTTCATGCAAAATGACCGATACACCATGATTGGCAAGTTGCCAGGCAGCCTCTGATCCGGCCAAACCGGCTCCAATGATATGAATGGGGGCTTTTTCCGTCACGATATTTTCCAGATCTGTTGGTAAGAAGGCTATCCTCTATCATTGCGCGGGGAATATGAAAAGCCCTGATCGCTCTTGGCCAGATTGCTTTTACCATAGGGCTATGGCAATGCTATGGGCCAAGGATAAACCCGTTTTAAAAAGAGCCGATTATATGCGAGCGCCTTTTACCCGTTTTGCACTTTTGTCTTTGATTCTGCCATTCGCTGGCTGCATGGCGCAAATGAGCGAAAGCCCGGAGCGCTGGGTTGAAACAACCAAAATGCGGATGCCGACAGAAAAGCGGCTCTATATTTGTCATGGGTTTGGCTGCAAAATGAATTATGCCTTCCAGCCAAATGCTCAGGATTTAGAGGCCGTTACGCAGATTATGCAGCATGGTAAGGCCACAGCCGAAGCGGAACGTGAGGCCTTGGGCAAGGCAATTCAATATTTTGAAACACGGCTTGGACCCTTGATTGGCTCTGACGAAGACAAAGGCGGGCTTGATTTAACGAGTTCTGGAATAGCCGGGCAGATGGATTGCATTGATGAGGCCTCAAACAGCACATCTTATCTGCTCTATTTGCAAATGCATAGTCTGCTCCTGCACCATAGCGTCTCTTCACCCGTGGCGCGGGGCTTTTTTCTGGATGGGCGCTATCCGCACGCCACTTCTGTGGTTCGGCAAAAGCAAGACAAACGCCATTATGCGATTGATAGTTGGGTGAAGGATAACGGAGTGTTTCCCGTTATTATGCCGCTAGAGACATGGTTTCAGGAAAAACCTGCGGGCTTGCGCGGCGCTTATACCAACGGCATGAAAGATTGACTCATAGGATTCCTTGAAATGGTTTACTGGCAAGGCGTCGGCTCGATCGGACAATGCCGGGGCATTTTCCTAGAAAGACAACGCAGCTCAGTAAGCCATTTCAAGGCATCCTATGGGTTAATCTTTCGTGCCGTTGGTATTAACGCTCAGACATGCTTAAAATTGAAAGAGCGAAAGGCTCTAAAAACGAAAGCCCACCGGGGGAGGATCCGGCAGGCTTCGTTTCATGTTTCAAAACTGGGAGGAGGTGTT
>JAOXSH010000144.1 GCA_025800145.1 Cohaesibacter sp. | reverse complement strand
TCTTTCTAGGGCGCGCCTCATTGAATTGTCTTGACAATTCAATGCAAAAGGTTCGCATCAAAAAAGAAAATACCCCGGCATTGTCCGATCGAGCCGACGCCTTGCCAGTAAACCATTTCAAAGCATCCTATGGGTCAATCTTTTATGCCGTTGGTATTACTTCCAGAAGCTGAAAGAATTCAAGCGCATAGCTATGCGGTCGGATAAGACAGACGCATCCTATGGCGCGATGATCTGCCTATGTGCCGCGATCATTAACGCGCGATGAATGTCCACAGACCCTAGGGGGAGAGGGCTGGGTATGACAGGCACCAAAGGCGAGGGCCCACAAAAAAGGGCAGCCCAATGGACTGCCCCAATCTTAGCAAGTAGCTATGTGCGATGATTACATCATGCCGCCCATACCACCCATACCACCCATGCCGCCCATATCAGGCATTGCAGGTGCGCCACCATCTTTAGCTGGTGCATCAGCAACCATAGCTTCGGTGGTTACCATCAGACCAGCAACAGAAGCTGCGTCCTGCAGAGCAGTACGAACAACTTTGGTTGGGTCAATGATACCAGCCTCAATCATGTTGACATAAGTTTCGGACTGAGCGTCAAAACCAAGGGTTGCATCACCTTCCAGAACCTTATTGACAACGATAGAGCCTTCAACGCCGGCATTTTCAGCAATTTGACGGATCGGAGCCTGCAAAGCACGCAGAACAATCTTGATGCCAGCTTCAATGTCAGCATTGTCGGAAGAAAGATCAGCAACAGCTTTGGAAGCACGCAAAAGTGCAGTACCGCCACCTGGAACGATACCAGCTTCAACAGCAGCGCGGGTTGCGTTCAGAGCATCATCAACACGATCTTTACGCTCTTTCACTTCAACTTCGGTTGCACCACCAACACGGATAACAGCAACACCGCCAGCCAATTTGGCCAGACGCTCTTGCAGTTTCTCACGATCATAGTCAGAAGACGTTTCTTCGATCTGGGCTTTGATCTGGGCAACGCGTGCTTCAATGCCGTCTTTCTCGCCAGCACCATCAACAATGGTGGTGTTTTCCTTGGAGATGTTGACTTTCTTGGCAGTACCCAGCATGTCCAAAGACACAGACTCAAGCTTGATGCCAACATCTTCAGAAATCACGGTGCCACCGGTCAGGATAGCGATGTCTTCGAGCATGGCCTTACGACGATCACCAAAGCCTGGGGCTTTAACAGCAGCAATTTTCAAACCGCCACGCAGCTTGTTGACAACGAGGGTTGCCAGTGCTTCGCCTTCAATGTCTTCAGCAATGATCAGCAGAGGACGGGAAGACTGAACAACGCTTTCCAGAATAGGAAGCATTGGCTGCAGGTTGGAGAGTTTTTTCTCATGCAGCAAGATGAAAGGATCATCCAGATCAGCAATCATTTTCTCGGTGTTGGTTACGAAGTAAGGAGACAGGTAACCACGGTCGAATTGCATGCCTTCAACGACTTCCAGCTCGGTTTCCAGAGACTTGGCTTCTTCAACGGTGATCACACCTTCATTACCAACTTTCTGCATGGCTTCTGCAATCATGGTGCCGATTTCAGCTTCGCCATTGGCAGAAATGGTGCCCACTTGCGCCACTTCTTCAGAAGAATTGATGGTGTTGGACGCAGCCTCCAGCGCTTTATGCGCTTCAATAACAGCCAGATCAATACCGCGCTTCAGATCCATTGGGTTCATGCCAGCAGCAACAGCTTTGGAGCCTTCACGAACGATGGCCTGAGCCAGAACGGTTGCAGTGGTGGTGCCATCGCCAGCAATATCGTTGGTCTTGGAAGCCACTTCGCGCACCATCTGTGCGCCCATATTTTCGAACTTGTCTTCCAGTTCGATTTCCTTGGCGACAGAAACACCATCTTTGGTGATGCGTGGAGCGCCGAAGGATTTTTCGATCACCACATTGCGGCCCTTTGGACCCAAAGTGGTTTTTACAGCGTTGGCCAGGATGTCAACGCCACGCAGCATTTTTTCACGCGCGTCAGCGCCAAACTTGACTTCTTTAGCAGCCATAATGTGCTCTTCCTGAAATCTAGATAACTTGTAAGAAAGGAGGGGATCCGTATTGGATCGGGTCAATCATTGAGCAAAGCCCAAAATTAGCCCAAAATACCCATGATGTCGGACTCTTTCATGATCAGCAGATCTTCACCGTCGATTTTGACTTCGGTGCCGGACCATTTGCCGAACAGGACGCGATCGCCAGCGGCAACTTCCAGTGCAACCAGATTGCCTGCTTCATCACGCGCACCATTGCCAACAGCAACAATTTCGCCTTCGGATGGCTTTTCTTTAGCGGTATCTGGAATGATGATACCACCAGCGGTCTTCTCTTCGGATTCCACGCGACGAACAACGACGCGGTCATGCAGAGGACGGAACTTCATTTTATGAACTTTCCTATGTCTGTTATGCAGAACACCCAGACCCATTCAGCGGCATCTGGGCAAACTCTGCTCCTCAAAAACAAGCGTGTTAGCACTCTTCAATAAGGAGTGCCAACGACGAAACTTCATTTAGGCAGGTTCAAGTCAGAAGTCAAGAAATGACAGCGAGATTCTTTTCTCAGCGTATCAAGGATAGGCTTTTTATCGCGCTGGTCAATCTTTTATGCCATTGGTATTATTGGCTGATCCATCAAAACCCGGTCATGTTCATGATCCATATCATCAATCATGCCATGCTGGTCCAATTCCTTGATAAAATGCACCCGCAGACAGCGATCACGGCCATGCTCAGGTAAGGCCCGCTGTTGTTCTCGATAGCCATGGCTTTGATAAAATTCAATCAAATGATCCATGACCTCTGGTGTATGCAATTTCAGGCTATATAGCTCCCGACTTTCCGCAATCATCTCCGCTTCACGCAGCAAACGTGAACCAATGCCTTGACATTGCAACATCGGCTGCACAGCCAATGTGTCGATATAAAGCGCCTTATCCTCTTCATGAAAAGCCATAGCGGCTTTGAGCTCTCCATTCTTTTCAAGAAGATAAAGATTACGCTCACCGATTTTATCGGCCAATTGGCTATAGGCATCTGTTGGAATGCTCTGTCCAACCTTCTTGGCCAGAGGCTCAAGTGCGGTTAGAAAAAGCGCGCGAATGCGGGTGCAGTCTTCTGGCTTGGCCAGACGAAATGTCAGTGCCATTGTGGCAATCCTTTTATTTGCCGGATTTTTTCAGACCTTCCCCGTATGGTAAGGCAAATCCGTAAATGATGAAAACTCCGTGTTTCGTCAGGCCTTATGCATCACACTGAATGACATCTTGATGACAGGCAGCACCCAAAGACAGGACAAGTTATTTCGGCAAGGTGATGGTGGCGCGCAAGCCGCCCCCAGCTCTGTTGCTCAAGCCAACATCGCCCCCATGACTGCGGATAATGGTGCGTGTAATAGAAAGCCCCAAGCCGACGCCGCCGGTTTCCAGATTGCGCGAGCCTTCCACCCGAAAGAAAGGCGTAAAAACCTGCTCCATCTGCTCTTTGGGGATGCCCTTGCCCTGATCCAGAATATCAATAACAAGAGCATGCGACGTTTGGCTCAGCTCAATCTGTGCTGATCCAGCATAGCGAAGGGCATTTTCAATCAGATTACGAATAGCGCGCTTCAAACTCATCGGGCGGCAATTATAAACGAGGCTGTCAGTCTCCTCAAATGTCACATCCTTGCCCATATCGCAATAATCCTCGGCAATGGAGGCAAGCAAAGCACTGACATCAACCGGCTTTGTCTCTTCGCTGGAGGCATCTTCACGGGCAAAGGCAAGCACCGCCTCTGTCATGGCTTGCATTTCTTCCAATGTGGCAAGAATTTTATCGCGCATTTCATCATCGTCAATAAATTCGGCGCGCAAGCGCAATGTGGTAATCGGTGTGCGCAAATCATGACTGATGGCGGCCAGCATACGCGTGCGGTCCTGTACAAAGCGCATCAGGCGATCTTGCATATTGTTAAAGGCAGAAATGGTGCCAACAAGCTCTTTGGGACCTTTCTCCTCAAGCGGCTCAATGGCTTCTCCACGCCCCAGCTTGCGTGCAGCCCGCTCTAATGAACGCAAGGGAGAGGTCAGTTTGCGCACGCTGAAATAAACGGCGGCAAACATCAATAGCATCAAAACCAGCATCGAAATCAGAAAGGCAATGCCCCAGGTCTTGGGCGGCTTGGGTACAATCGTTTTCACATGCAGCCATCGACCATTGTCCAGTGGCACAGCAATGGCCATATCCCATGCGGCAAAGCGTTTGCCATTATGGGAGCGATGTTTGTTTCGCCAATCCTTGTGGCGATCTTTTGCGAATGGGTGATGTGATGAATGCTCTTCTCTATCAAAGTCTTCAGAAGAGGCCCGATCCAGAAATGGATCATCTATATGGGGGTCCCTCTTTTTGTCCCAGCGATGAAAAAATTTGCGACTGGTCAGCCGCACGCGAACGCTTCGGGCTGGCATATCAGCTTTGTCTTGCAAGCTATTCGCCAAATCAGCCGCAGGCGTGCCAAGACGCGGCACTCTAAGGCGGGTCTTGTTGCGCAGGCTATAATGAATGCCCGTACCGCCCGCTGCGCGCAAAATATTGCGATGCAAGGACACATCGGTCTCATTGAGCAAGGTCACGACAGAAGCTGTGCGATCCAGAACCTGCTTGCGCACAACAGTTTGCGTTACATCCAGCCGTTCTCGTGCAAATAAAAAGATCGAAAAGGCCTGTGCAATGATCACCGCAACCACAATGGCCAGCATCAGCTGCCCTGTAATTGAGCGCGGCCACAGGCGCAAAGGAAAGTATTTTATTTTGGTGCGGCTAGTCATCAATCCCATCCAGACTTTTCAGGGCCCCATCCAGATTTTTCAGGGCATTGTCTGCCTTGCCCAAAACTTTGGCGGCAAAAACATAACCGCCACCCCGCACGGTTTTGATGAATTTGGGAGCCTTGGGATCCTCTTCAATTTTCTTGCGCAGGCGCGAAACCTGATTGTCAATCGAACGGTCAAAGAGTTGCGCGGTGCGCCCTGAGGTCAAATCCAGCAATTGATCACGCGACAAAACCAGTGACGGCCGCTGCAAAAAGGTCACCAACAATCGAAAGTCAGCAGCGCTCAGCGGAACTGTGACGCCAGCCGGGCTTAACAGCTCGCGCCGGGCCACAGACAGACGCCAGCCGTCAAACTCCAGAATATCCTCTTCATGCTGCACCTGATGCGTAGGCGGCACGCTTTGACTGCGCCGCAAAACCGATTTGACCCGCGCCAGCAATTCGCGTGGGTTAAACGGCTTGGTCACATAATCATCAGCCCCGATTTCCAGACCGACAATCCGGTCTGTCTCTTCTCCCAGAGCTGTCAGCAAGATGACAGGAATATTCTCACTCTCCCGTACATGTCGACACAGGGTCAAACCATCTTCGCCCGGCATCATCACATCCAGCACAATCAGATCAATAGCGGCCGTCTTGAGCACCTGCCGCATTTTCTGCCCACCATCAGCCTCGGACACCCGAAAGCCATTGCGTGACAGATATTTTGACAATAAGTCACGAATTTCATGATGATCATCAACAACAAGAATATGAGCAGAAGAATCCATTATAAAGTCCGGGTTCCGGTTAAAGTATGAGTCCTAGAGCAAAGAATAGGAAGGCATTTGACTTTTTTCCATTCAATGCCGTGGCTTCTCTCATAGAATAATGAATTTTTCCAAATAAAAATCAGGAAATTGTATCGAACTGTATCCAGCTTTGCACTGGTTACAAAGCGCGACACTTATCTGTTTTTTTGGCAAAGATCTGCGACAAAGCGGCGCTAGATTGCAGTCATCGACGGAGCGCAATCAGCACTCTCAAGATAGGGGCAAGCAAGGCGGGACCTGACCCCAGCTTGCCCCACCCTTGAAAGCACGAGAGAAAAGTCTCGTCAAAATCGGCCAACAGGCCCTGCATATGAATATCAAAACGACCAATGAGGAATTGGTCACATTGAGAGGAAAGACAATGAAAACTGTAACCAAAATCGCTCTGGCTCTGGCTTTGATCACCGGTGTATCTGCAACCGCTTTGACCGCGAACAACGCCGCAGCGCGTGGCGGTGATTGGGGCGCACAGCAGGGGCAGGACTGGCAAGACCACAAAGGTGGTCACAAGGGGGGCTTTAAAGGCAAACGCGGTGGCCGTGGTGGTGCAATGAAAATGTTCAAAGAGTTTGACGTCAATAAAGACAAAGCTTTGACCAAGGAAGAAATCATCACCGGTATCGACAAGAAAATTGCCGACAATGACACGAATGGCGACAAAGCCATCACATTGGAAGAATTTCAGGCTGAATGGCAAAAACAGACCCGAGAGCGCATGGTTCGCGCCTTCCAGCGGATGGATCGCGATGGTTCTGGCACAGTCACAGCCGAGGAGCTGAAAGAGCCTGCACTGAATATGTTTGAGCGCATGGACCGCAATGATGACGGCCAAATTGACAAAAAGGATCGTCGTCACAAGCGCGGCTGGTTTGGCAAGCGTGGTCATGATGGCCAAGGCCCAAATGGTCAAGGTCCAAAAACACAGGCGCAAGTGCAGCCAAACAATAATTAAGCCATCAAAACAGATCAACCCCAAGCCGAATAAGCTTGGGGTTGATCTTTTTCACTCTGGGGGGCATCCATGAAAAAACGTTCAATCATTCTGCGCAGTGCCAGCCTTGGGCTGGCAATCATTGGCGGATATATCGGCTATTCCTACGCACAGACCGAGCATGACATTGCCACATATGCGCAAAATGTCATCGCCGTTGCCGACAAGTATCCATCGCCTGAAATCCCTTCACATCATCTGCAAAAGACCCACACCGCGCACTTGCCAGAACCGGTGCAGGCCTATTTCAATTATGTTTTTCCCAAAGGCGCGCCATCCTTTAAAACCGTCAAATTCGCAATGCAAGGGCAATCTCGTCGGCCATGGATGGAGACATTTGAACCAACAAGCGTCGAGCAAACCATTGCTGTTGCTACCCCTGCCTTGGTTTTCTCGGCAACAACCCCGATTGTACCGCTCATCTGGGCAAAAGCCTATGACGCCTATATTAATGGCGAAATGGATATGAAAGCCCGGTCTATCCCATGGCGTTGCTGCCCGGTGGTCCGGTGCGCTGGCAAGCAATTGATGACAAAAGCGCCAGAGCCATCATTTCAGCCCATGGCCAGACAGCCTCCATGGTGGCAACTTTTCATGCCGTTGGTATTATCCTTTCTGGAAAGGCACGATCACAGACATTGCTTTCCAATAAAAGCAAAGCTTCACAGCTCACCAAAAAACAAAGCGCAGCCCAAAAGGCCGCGCTTTTCCATTATAACCAGACTATCAGAAAATTACGCCCCGTCGCGGGCGCGCAGCATATAGCAATATTCCCATGTATCAGAGGCATCATTCAAACGGCGTGTAACCGGCATTTTTTCAAAGCCGATTTTCTCGTAAAAATGATGCCCTTCAACAAAGCGCGTATCGGTCCATAGCTTGATGGCAAAGCCCTCGCGGCTATCAATCAGATCGGTGGCTTGCTGAAACATCGACCAGGCCAAGCCCTGACCGCGCGCTTTTTGGGCCACATAAACCTTAAAAAGCTCGAAAATGCCGTCATCAGTGGTCTGTGCAATGGCTAAAGAGCCAACCAGCTCTCCATCTTGCTCCACCACCCACATTTGCCCGCCCTTGGCTGCATAATAGCTGGCCGGGTGATCCAGCTCAGGAAGTTCTGAGGGCTCATAGAGACAATTCTCATAATCGGCAAAAACATCCGCAATGAGCTTGGCCAAAAGCGGCCCGTCATCATCACGCGCAGAACGAATGAAGCTAAAACTCATGCTCTATCCTATGATCCGGTCATATGGGTTAATCTTTCGTGCCGTTGGTATTAGCGATAAATGGCCAAAGCCAGACCATCGCGGCGGGCTTCATCGACGATTTTGTCCATCACCGGATCGCCACTCTTTTTATCAATGCTGTAACGCTGGGTGACGGTAATAAAGCCATAGCCTTCCTCGCCAAGTACTTGCAGCGCTTGCTGTTCTGCGCTTTCAACTGACGAGCTATCCACGGCAACAATGAAATTGCGTCGGATTTTATCGGTTTGGGGAGGCTTGGGCATTTCGCTCAAACGCCCCTGAATGCAAATAATCATCATTTCCCTCATGTCACAGGAACAAACCGCACCATGACCAGAAGACTATCTGTTAGATGCAGCATCATATATCTCTGCTCCTGTCTTACTGACACAAGCACAGACTGTCGAGGGTTAAAAGGCAAAGACAGAGGCAAAGAACAGGATGAGCCTAAACCGCTTCTTTTTGCGCCCAGCTCATGCGTTTGCGATAAATGGTTGAAGGGCTGATTTCCAAAGCCGCGGCTGCGCGCGAAATATTGCCATCAAATGCCTGCAAGGCCCCTTCGATAATCTGCTTTTCCTGTTGCCAGAAAGGCAAAATGGCATCAGCCATGGCATGGCCCATTTGGCGCAAGCTGCAAATGGCATCATCCAGATCCCGCTCAAAGCTCTCATCCTGCCGCAACAAATCAGGAAAGTGCTCGGCCTCCACTATGCTGCCATCATACATCACAGCCAAACGGCGAATGGTATTTTGCAATTGTCGCACATTGCCCGGCCAGCGATAGGCACATAGCATCTGTTCCGCTTCCATGGAAAAGAGCGCAAATTGCTTCTTCTCTTCCTTTGCATATTGTGTGAGGAAGGCATTGGCCAAGGGCATGATATCCCCTCGACGATCTCTCAAAGGCGGCAAATGGATGGGCAGCACATGCAAGCGATAGAAGAGATCCTCGCGAAAACGACCATCTCGGACCTCTGCCATCGGGTCACGATTGGTGGCCGCAACAAAGCGAATATCAAGAGAGACTTCTTTGCTGCCACCAATGGGGCGCAAGGATCCGGTCTGGATCAGGCGAAGCAATTTGGCCTGAAGATCAAGCGGCATTTCTCCGACCTCATCCAGAAACAAGGTGCCCCCATCAGCCAATTCTGCCGCGCCTTTGCGATCCTGAGTGGCACCGGTAAAAGCCCCTTGGACATGACCAAAAATTTCAGATTCCATCAATTCTGACGGAATGGCAGAACAATTGATGGCAATGAAAGGCCCATCAGAACGGTTGGAACGCGCATGAAGGGCCTGAGCGCAAACCTCTTTGCCGGTGCCGCTTTCCCCGGTCACAAAAACCGGTGCTTTGGAAGAAGCAACACGGATGATTTGATCATAAATCCCCTGCATGGCAGGGGATTGGCCAACAAATCCTTCAAAATCACTCAAGGTTTTGGCCGTTTCAAGATCAGCACTGGCCTTGATATCAATAATCTGACTGCTGGTGACAGAGGCAGCTACCGGGCTGGGGGCAGGGCGGTGCTGATCAAGCAACTCGCTCATGCGTTTGCCCAAAGATTCTGCACTGACAGGTCGGGTAATGAAATCATGCGCACCAGCCTGCATGGCAGCAACAGCGCGTGAAACGCTGCCATTTTCGCTCAAAGCCAGCAAAATCATATTGGGGTGGCGAGAGGCAAGACGGGAGAGAAAAGACAAATCCTCATCTTGCTCAAACGTGACAAGAGCGCAGGCCGGTTCCATCAAAAAAGACGAGGGGCCGTCTCCATCATAAATCTGGAAATCACAGTCTCGGTCCAGATGGTCCGAAAGCTTATCATTGACCAAACGGCGAAAGGCAGGGTCAGAACTCACAACTGCGATGCGGAGCAAAGGCTGGTCCGCTGGTCCCGATGTCATAATCTTGATGCCTTTCTCGTTGATCAAACGCTCACCAAGCATGATCCTCAAAAGCCAATGACTTGTCAGATCAGATCATGCTTTGAAACAAACAGAGAAAGTCTTTCAGGGGACACAATCATCACAAGAAAGGCTTTCAGGCCAGAGGCAAGGATCGCACACCAGCCTGAAAACAGTTTTGACCGCTTAGGGTAAACAAAATCTTTGCATCGGGAAAATCGGCCACAATCCGGCCATTTTTTCTGTCAATTTGCAAGCTAATCCCCAAAAAGCTGTCGAGCGTGGTTAACAATCTATCAAAATTGGTAGATTGAATGAAATCACAGCTAAGGACACAAGGCTGGCGGGAAGGCTTGAAACAACGAGCGCGGGTTATATCTGTAAAGAAGCAACAGAAGCATATCAAAAGGAGACGGAGATGAGTGAGCCAACCATTGCAGTTGCATTTGGCGGCGGCGGAGCAAGAGGCCTCTCGCATATCTGGATCATGGATGCTCTGGATGAGCTGGGCGTCAAACCGGTCGCCATTTCCGGTACATCCATTGGGGCCATCGCCTCCAGTCTTTATGCTTTGGGGATGAGTGGCAAAGACTTGCATGACCATATCCTCTCTTTGTTTGGCAAACCCAATGAGGTGCTCAGCCGGTTTTGGCAAATGCGCCCCAAAAGCTTTTCTGACTGGTTCGAAAAGGAAACGCGGTTCAGCGAATTTGATGCAGAAAACGTCATTGAGGCATTTTTGCCAGAGATTATAGACAAGGAGTTTGCAGATCTGATCATCCCGGCCTCTTTTTCAGCCACCAATTATTTTACCGGCCAAGAGGTTGTCTTTAAAGAAGGCAATCTACAAAAAGCCGTCGCTGCTTCTATGGCCATTCCTGCTTTGTTTAAACCGGTAGACTATGAGGGCCAAATGCTGGTCGATGGAGCTTGCGCCAATCCTATGCCCGTCGACCATGTGCGCGATAAAGCGGATCTGGTGATTGCTGTCGATGTGGTGGGCCTGCCTTTAAAGCCTGAAAAAGGCCATCCCAGCCAATGGGAAATGGGACTGGGCTCCACCCAATTGCTGATGCAAACCATCCAGCGCGAAAAAATGCGCCATGACAAGGTCGATATCCTGATCCATCCCCGGATTGGCTCGTTCCGTGTGTTGGATTTTCTAAAGGCAAAAGAAATTCTAGAGGCTTCCAAAGGCGCAAAGGAAGACGTCAAACGCGCATTGGAGGCGAAATTGGGATAAAAGATCCGCACATGACAGGCAATTGGCTCTGCAAAATTACAGTCTTTGGCTCTGTACCCTGTGATCAGGGCATCTAAATTAAACAGATCAGTTCACTCATAAAGAGGCTTGTCATGTCCCAAAAGTCCCTGTCTTTTCGCGCTCTTCACGAACCAGGCAAGCCTTTCATTCTGGCCAATGCCTGGGACAAAGGCTCTGCTCGTTTATTGGCCGCAATGGGGGCCAAAGCCATTGCAACCTCTTCTGCGGCCCATGCCTTCACATTGGGGCGCCCCGATATGGGACATGTCAGCCGCGAAGAAGCTTTGCACCATGCCGTGGAGCTGAAAGAAGCAACGCCTTTGCCGCTCAGCGCTGACCTGGAAAATGGCTATGGCGATAGCCCGCAAGATGTTGCCAAAACAATCGAGAAAGCCGCAACTCTTGGCCTTGATGGGGTCTGTATAGAAGACACAGCCCTGCCATCCAGCCAGCCCTATAGCATGGCCCAAGCGGTTGAGAGAATAGAAGCAGCCGTTGAAGCGGCAAGAGCGGCAAGCGGGGATTTTGTTCTCACCGCCCGTGCAGATGGCGTGATGTGGGGCACTTATGATCTGGCCGAGGCAATCCGCCGCATTCAGGCTTTTGAAAAAGCCGGAGCTGATTGTCTTTATGTGCCAGTACCGGGCGATCTGGATGCACAGGCGCAGATCTGCAAGGCGGTCTCAGCCCCGGTCAATGCTTTGGCGGCAGGCAATTTTCTTACCCATAAGCTGGATGATTATGCCAGAATTGGTGTGGCGCGGATCTCGCTTGGCTCGGCTTTGGCGCGTGCCACGCACCGACTGATCCTTGATGCGGGAAAAGCCATGTTTGAACAGGGCGATTTTACCCCCATGAAACACAGCACAGGAGGAGAGATCATTGATCCCTTGCTGGCCAGTTTTGATAAAGAATAGCCTTAGAGCCTGATTTAAAAGTCTCGCTCGGAGACTTTTAAATCAGGCTCTTATACCGGCAACCTATCGCAACAATAAGAAAAAGGGCCATGAGGCCCTTTTCCTGTCTTCCCACAAAGTCCTGACACAGGACTGGTCATTCATAGAATCAAATCAGCTACGCGCGATCATTTCCCGCCCAGAGAGCGAGGGCATAGGCCCGCTCATTCCCACCTTGCGACGGGTGAGAAAACGAGGTCTGCGGGCAGCAAAATGGCTATGATGTCGTCTTGGCGCTGGCATGGCATCGATCAGAGATGTCTGCGGGCAAAAGCCGTCAACAGGCACAAAACCATCATAACCCAGCGGTTGATGCAGCATATAAAGGCCATAACGCCGAGCCCAGCTCTGCCAATCCACCGCAGCATCTTCCAAATCCCCACCGGCAAAGAGCGGAATGCAAAGATGCGGATCATCATGCACCAGTTCCAACACGCAAATGATGGGGGAGCCTTGCTGATTGCTGGTCAGATACCGCGCCCCAACCCCATTATAATAGGAGAGCGGAACCCGAACAATCAAAGGAAGGCCAGATGATAGCTGGCATTCCACCAGAGTCTGATTACCCTTGATCTGAACATGACCGGGAACCTGCTCCCCAAACAAAGCCACTTCGCTTTGTCCGGTCAAGCTGGCTGCCTTGCTGCGCAATTTAGAAGAATGAAACCGTTTATTCAGGTCATGGGGGTCGACTCGCATCGACCCCTCATCCCTGTACGGAGTGGCTTCCGTGTATAGATTTTTGTTTTGACGCCTCACGTGCCTCTCCTTCGAGCCCCTTTTGGGTGCTTCTTTTTGATGAGACCAGACTAGCGCGGCGACATGTGAAATTGCTTAAGTTTCTAGGTTAAAAAAGCTTTATATTTTATAGGGTTATTTAAATCTTACTGACCGGATTTTCTTTAGATTTGATTCACTCTATCCAAAGCCAAGCCCGGTATAGCTGCACAAAAGAGGCAAAGATTTATGAGTTTACGTCCTAGTCCGCTTTTTCCTTGCCCCTCAAACAGCAAAGCCCTAAACAGGAGGCAGGCTCACGTCAGCCGATATGATATGATAAGTCAGGATGCCCAAAAGAATGTCCAGCCTCTTTGATCAGTCCCAGATATTGGAGCGCGCCGAAAGTTTGGTCGCAGCAGCAACCAAGGCCGGAGCGGATGCCGCCGATGCCATTGCAGCGCGCAGCGCTTCAACGTCACTCACCTTTCGTGAAGGCAAGATGGAAGAGAATGAGCATTCGGAAAATGATTCCATTGCCCTGCGCGTCTTTGTCGATGGTTGTAAGGCTTCCATCTCCACCAATGCCACAGCCAGCAAGGACGAATTGGCCAAACTGGCCGAACGCGCGGTGGAAATGGCAAAATTGTCTCCACCCGATCCCTATGCTCGCTTGGCCGATCCAAAAGAACTGATGGCAACCGATGAAATGCAAGCCTTGAAGGACAAACTGGATCTGGTCGATGACTTCCTGCCCGATCATGCTTTCTTGAAGACATTGGCACAGGAAACAGAAGAAGCAGCTTTGGCTGTTGATGGGGTCAGCAAATCTGGCGGTGCCAGTGCAGGCCATGGCATTGGCGGCATGGTTCTGGCCACCTCCCATGGCTTTGTCGGCTCTTATCTCTCCTCGCAATTTTCCTTTTCCACCACCGTCATTGCGGGCGATGGCACGGCTATGGAGCGCGATTATGATTATTCCGCCTGCCTGCATCATCAGGATTTAAAGACCGCTGCCAGCGTTGGTCAAAAGGCAGGCGAGCGCGCAGTGGCCCGGCTCAATCCGGCAAAGGTTGAGACCGGCACCTATGACATTGTTTATGACCCCCGCATTGCGACATCTCTGATTGGCCATTTCATTGGTGCCATCAACGGCGCAGCCATTGCCCGCCAGACGTCCTTTTTGAAAGACAAGCTCGGCCAGCAAATTTTTGCCAAGGGCATCACCATTTCTGATGATCCCTTGCGGCCACGTGGTATGGGATCGCACCCCTTTGACGGCGAAGGCGTTGGTTCAACAAAAATAAACTGGATTGAAGATGGCTTTTTGACCCAATGGGTGCTGGATAGCGCAACTGCGGCAGAACTTGGCTTGCAAACCAATGGCCGTGCCGCACGCGCTGGCGCCAATCCACGTCCGGGCAGCACCAATTTGACATTGGAGGCAGGCGAAACCAGCCCACAAGAGCTGATCTGCAATATCAAGGATGGCATCTATCTGACAGATTTGATCGGGCAGGGCGTCAATGGCGTCACGGGGGATTATTCGCGCGGCGCATCGGGCTTTCGCATTCGCAATGGAGAGATTGCCGAGGCCGTCTCTGAATTTACCATTGCCGGTAATCTGCATGATATGTTTGCCCGGCTTATTCCTGCCAGCGATCTGGTTTTGGAAAAATCCACCAATGCGCCAACTTGCCTCATTGAGGCTATGACGGTGGCTGGTCGATAAAATTGTGGCTCTCTAAGATCTGATTGGCCCGATAATCTTGATTGGATAGGCGATCCTCACTGGAAGGAATAAAGGCATGACCCATGCACCGACCATACGCCATGATTGGCAACAGGAGCGGGATCTGCTGGAACAGGCGGCCCGCAAGGCGGGGAAATTGGCCTTGAGCTATTTCAACCGCGATCCGCAAGTCTGGTCCAAAGACAATGACAGCCCTGTATCCGAGGCCGATCTTGCCGTCGATAAAATGCTGCATGAGCAATTGCTGGGTGCAAAACCCGATTATGGCTGGTTATCAGAAGAAACAGAAGACAATCCTGCGCGACAACAAAAAGACTGTGTCTTTGTTGTTGACCCGATTGATGGGACCCGCGCTTTTATCAATGGCGAAGATGTCTGGACCATTTCCATTGCAATCGTCAAAGACAACCGCCCGGTGGCCGCGGCATTATATGCGCCGGTGCGCGATGAACTATATCTGGCCAGCAAACAGGGCGGCACCTTTCTAAATGGAAAGTCTCTAAAAATCCCTCACAAACAAAGCTTGCAGCAATGCGTCACAGTTGGTCCGCCACAAGCGATTAAAAAAGGCCCGCTTCATGAAGAGGGCGTCACTTGGGGCGGCTATATCGGCTCTCTTGCCTATCGCATTGCTATGTTGGCAGATCACAAGGCTGATCTGGCTTTGGCGCGCGATGGCTCTCATGATTGGGATTTGGCAGCGGCAGAGCTGATCCTTACTGAAGCCGGTGGACTTTTGCGCGAAGGGCAGGGACAGACCCTGACCTATAACAAGGCCATGCCCAAACATGGTGTTCTTTATGCCTGTTGCCCTGAGCTGGAATCACTGATTCAACCCATCATGCCAAATCTGCATTTTCCTCCGCGCAAAGCTGCTGCTCCTCTCAGTTAAGAGGCAGCGATGGATGTGATTAGAAAAAATAGGGTAAGAAAGCGAAATTTCCGCAGCTTTATGCGCGAAAAGCCAAGTAGGCTCTAGCCCTGCACGGCTTTAGTCGCTAGGTTCGCCAAAATCCGGTTATGTGCTTTGCGGTCTGTATATATCATGAGACAGACCCATATCGTTGGAGACCAAAGAATGGCAGCAGAACAAGGCAAGCAGCTTTTGCACCTCGTATTCGGTGGCGAGCTATCCTCATTGGAAGGAACCGAATTCAAGGATCTTGATCAACTTGATATTGTCGGTATGTATCCAAATTATGCCAGTGCTTACGATGCCTGGAAGTCCAAAGCACAATCCAGTGTCGACAATGCGCATATGCGCTATTTCATTGTCCATATGCATCGCTTACTTGAGCCAGAAAAGTCTGACGCTTAAAACAGAATAAAATCCAGACAGATGCGTTTATTCTCTGCAAACAGGTCACGATCGAAGGAACTGCCTTGTCAATATCCATTTGGAAAAAAATAGGCCGATCAAAACCTGTTCTGACCCTCATTGGTAAAAGCATTGCCGCCTATTTGCGATTGGTTCATCACACCTCGAAACTAGTCAATGACTATGATGAAGACTATCGCAAGGCCAGTGAGCATTTTCCCGCTATCATTGGCCTGTGGCATGGTCAGCATTTCATGGTACCTCTTGTTCGCAAAAAAGACCACAAGGCAAGCGCACTGGTATCGCGCTCCGGCGATGGTGAGGTCAATGCAATTGCGGCCCAAAGTCTTGGGGTAGAGGTTGTCCGTGGGTCCGGGGGCAGGGCCCGTAGCAAAACCCTTCAAAAAGGCGGGGTCGCTGCCCTTAAAAAACTGGTCTCGACCCTCAAAGACAATCGCAGTGTTGTTATGACGGTCAACGTCCCCAAAGGCGGCGCCCGTGAATGCGGGCTTGGGGTGGTGACACTGGCCAAAATGTCTGGCCGGCCAATTATTCCGGCAGCTTATGCCTCTGCCCGCCGCAAGGATATCGAAAAGGCATGGGATAAAGCTTCCATAAATTTGCCCTTTTCCCACGCCAGTTTCGTGATTGGAGAGCCAATTTATGTGGCAGCGGATTGCTCGGAAGAAGAGCTGGAGCAAAAACGTCAGGACGTTGAGACCGCGCTGAATGCTGTCACCCATAAAGCCTATAACAATGTCGGTGGATAGTGTGCTTTTGGCCGTGTTTTCAAAGGTCAGATAGTCGCGAAGGAATGAATTAACTTGCAATTGATGTCGCCCTTTTTAGGATACATCCTCAAATAGAAAATTGAGAGAGAATCATCTCAAAAGCGCCAATATTGGATATGGCACAGACAGAAAAGCCGACTTATCCTGCAAGCAAACAAGCAGGGCCATGGGGAAACAAACACGAATGGATATGTCAGGACGGATAGCTCTTTCGCTTTATCGCTCGGCAGGATATGCATTGCGCCCCTTCATGCCCTTTTTGATGGCAGTGCGCCGCTCTCGCGGCAAGGAAGACGGGGCCCGTCGAAAAGAGCGTTATGGCAAAGCTGGCCTGCCGCGTCCAGATGGTCCTCTGGTCTGGGTCCATGCGGCCTCTGTTGGGGAAACCAATGCGGTTTTGCCGCTCATTCATCAAATAACTGAGGGCGGCACCTGCGTTTTGCTGACAACGGGCACCCTGACCTCAGCGGCGATTGCAGAAAAGAACCTGCCCCCAATGGCGTGCCATCAATTTGTGCCATTGGATCTTGTGCCCTATGTCAAACGCTTTTTAGACCATTGGCAGCCCGATCTGGCTTTATTCGTCGAATCGGAATTATGGCCAACCATGATGAGCGAAATGAACCAGCGCGACATTCCGTTGATCATTGTCAATGGTCGCATGTCTGACCGCTCCTATCAGCGTTGGCGCAAAATGCCATTCGCCATTGGACAAATGTTTGGCTCTGTACCGCTCTGTCTTGCACAAAGTGAGCAGGATAGCCAACGCTATCAGGCGTTGGGCGTGCGTCATGTGGAGGTGACGGGCAATCTGAAATTTGATGCGCCGCCCCCATCTGCGGATATGGATGCGTTGGCAGGGTTGCAAAGCGCAATCAGCAATCGCCCTGTCTGGATTGCCGCCAGCACCCACCAAGGTGAAGAAAAGCTTCTGGCTCAGGCCCATAAACGCATGGCGATGCGCCTTCCAGATCTATTGACCATTTTGGTGCCGCGCCATCCAGAGCGCGGCGAAGAATTATGGACGCAAATTCGTCAGATTGTGCCCAAAACCGGTTTGCGGACCAAAGACCAGGCTTTGCAACAGGACACAGAAATCTATATTTGCGATACATTGGGCGAATTGGGTCTCTTTTATCGTCTCTCTCGCATTGCCTTTGTCGGTGGTTCCTTGATCAATCATGGCGGTCAAAATCCCATTGAGCCAGCCCGTTTGGGTTGCACCATTTTGCATGGCCCAAATGTGCAGAATTTTAAGGATATTTACAAAGCCCTTGATGAGAGCGGTGGTAGTGAAATCATCACCACAGAGAGGGATTTGATCAATATATTAACGCGTCTCTTTGCCTCAGAAGCCGAGGTGCACCGGCGTTCGGAATTGGCGCGTCTGGCTTTGCAGCCCTTTTCAGGGGCCCTTGATTGCACCATGATGGCATTGACGCCTTTCCTGAATCCCCTCAAAATCAATGCCGAATTGACCAAAGCATCGGGGATGATGCAACGATGAGAGCTCCAAAATTTTGGCAGACACGCGGCCTGAAAGCATTGATGCTATATCCGGTCAGCCTTCTTTATGCGCGCTTTTCTTTGTCGCGCTTTAACAAGAAGGCCCGTTATAAGGCGTGTTTGCCGGTTTTGTGCATCGGAAATCTCGTTGCGGGCGGCGCGGGGAAAACCCCAACCGCTCTGGCAATTGGCAAAGCGGCAGTCAAACTGGGCCTGAAGCCTGTCTTTCTGACCCGCGGCTATCGGGGAAAGATGCAAGGCCCTGTGGTGGTGGATCTGGATCAGCATTCCATGGCCGACGTGGGCGACGAAGCCTTGCTGTTGGCACAAGTCGCCCCAACCATTGTCAGCGCCGACCGCATTGCCGGGGCAAAAATGGCAGAAGAGATGCAAGCTCATATCCTGATCATGGATGACGGCTTTCAAAATCCCTATCTCTATAAAGATTTCAATCTGGTCACCATCGACGCCCAACAAGCCATCGGCAACGGATTTGTCATGCCAGCAGGGCCTTTGCGTGCGCCGCTTCTGCCACAAGTGCGCCGACTGGATCAGTTTTTGGTCATTGGCGAGGGTAACAGCGCACCCAAATTGCGCCAAATGGCAGCCCGCCTTGGCAAAGCGTCCAGCCATGCCTATTTCCGCCCGCAAGCAACCACTTTGCTCGAAGGCACACGGGTTTTGGCATTGTGTGGCATTGGACGACCGGAAAAATTCTACCAGACGGTGACAGATCTGGGACTGGATCTTGTGGATCGCTATGAGGTGGCAGACCATCATGCCTATAGCAATGCTGATGCACAACAGGTGCTGCATAAGGCCAAAGAGCAAAATCTGGTCATTGTCACCACGGCCAAAGACCATGTGAGATTAAGCGGCATGTCTGGCGCGGCAGAAGATTTGGCAAAGTCTGCCAAAGTCATCAACATTTCAATGGTCTTTGACGATCGGGCTTTTCCCAGACTGGTGCTTGAGCAAACCCAGAGAAAATTCAGCCGGCGCTAGCATCAAAGCTAGCCTTGAGGCCTGAATTTAGGCCCCAGCCTTGACATGCGCCTGATAGGAGGCGGCGGCATCGGCATAGGCTTCCTGTCGGGCAACGCTCCAATATTTCAAATCTTCCAGAGCAATAGAGCGACCAGTCACAGCGCATGTCACATAAGAGCCGCTTTTGATGACCTGATAATCACCATCCAGATATCGCAATTGCGCTTCTTTACCGGCATTGGAAAAATTGATCATTGAAGGATCCGCCTTTCAGGAGTGCATAATCAGTTTTTCTGCTCGTTGGTATTACAGCGCAAACGCTGGGAAATCCAGACCATTCATTACATATTGCCTTTGCCTGAGGAAAAGGCCGACAAGGCCGGTTTGGAAAGTGGAGGAACATCATCGCCATCTGCATCATCTGGCTTATGCGCTTTTTTGATTACGTAAAAACAGGTAAGAACCGCCGCCAGACCAAAGATCACGGCCCCAATAGCCTGACCGGCCAAAGCTCCTTTGGCGCCATAAAGAGAGGCACCAAGCATCACGGGCGGAATGGTGCCCACCGTTGCCTTGCCCCAGTTAAAGACAGTGGAATAAGTCGCATAGCCCAGATTGTTGAAAGCGGCATTGGCCACAAACAAAAAGCCCATAAAAATGCCGCTAGCAGCAATCCAGTTACAGAAAAAGGCAACAAAATCAGCGGTTTTTCCTTCTGCGCCAAACATTAGCAAAATCCAGTCCTGTGCCAAAAACAGGATCAACCAGACAGCAATCGAATAAACAAGAATGAATTTCATGCTCTCCATCAGGGTTTCGCGCACCCGGTGATGCAAACCAGCCCCCAGATTTTGCCCAAAAATTGGCCCAACCGAGCCGGAAAGCGCAAAAAGCGCGGTATAGGAGAGGGGGATCATACGCCCGACAATGGCCCAACCTGCCACAGCATCATCGCCAAAAGGCGCAACTGCCGCAGTGACATAGGCATTGCCCACCGGTGTGGCAACATTGGTCAGAACAGCAGGAATCGCAATGGCAAATAAGGCTTTCCAGTCATCCCAAATAGCCGACAAATTGGTTGCACCGAGCAGGTTATGAACTTTCAACACCCCATGCAGGCCAACACAAATCATCACCACACGGGCCAAGACCGAAGCAATGGCCGCACCCGTGACCCCCATATCAAAGCCGAAAATAAAGATCGGATCGAGAATGGCTGAGGCCAGTCCCCCCGATAGTGTGACATACATGGAGCGCTTGGCATCACCTGAGGCCCGCAACAAGCCGCCCAGCATCATGGCTATGCCCAAAAGAGGCAGGGAAGGAACAACAATTTGCAAAAATCCGGTGCCAACGTCCAAAGCTTCACCTTTTGCACCAATCAGAGAGAGCAACGCGGACAAAAATGGGAAAACCAGTAAAACAATCAGCACCATGCTCAAGATGACAGCCGCCAGAGCGGAACTGGCCCGCCGTCGGGCAAGATCTCGATCTCCCGCTCCCAAAGCCCGCGCCACCACAGCAGAACCGGCAATCATCAAGCCGACACTGGCCGAGGTATTGAAGAACATAATGGTAGACGCATAGCCGATCGCGGCGGCCAGCTCGGTTTGTCCCAGAAGGGAAATATAAAACAGATTGGCAAAATCCACCGCAAACACAGCAAGCAACCCAACAGCCCCTGCCGCAGTCATATTGATGACATGCTTGAGTATAGATCCCTCAACAAATTTGGCTTTGCGGGCCGAAGGGGAGGAGGGGGAAGAAGATGGAGTTTGAGACTGTGTCATGAAGGCGCTTACTATAGTCAGGCAAAGAAGAGAAGGTATTGCTAGGCTCAGACCATAAGACTTGCAACATGCATTTGCCAGCTATCCATGAAATTTTCCAATTCCAGCTCTTTCAAGAAAGGCTTGTCCATTTGAAAATCTGTGATCAAATATACGCATTTATACGAAGTATCTCATAATGGAGCATTTTATGCCGTTGGTATAAGGACAATGAGGGCGGTGTGCTCATTCCCTGAGTCTGTTTAAGAAAAATATTGAAAACAAAAAAGAGGCTCAAATGAGCCTCTTTCATGATTATAGCAAAGAATAGGAGTATATCCTATTCTTTATTGCCTGTGCCACGATGAGGTTTTTTGCCTCCTTTGGGGCCATCTTTACGATAGCTGTCTTTGCGAGGTCCGCCTTTGCGTTCGCCATCCTTGCGGCCTCCCTCTTTGCGATAGGATCCGCCTTTGCGCTCGCCTTTTGGACCACCGCGGCCACCAAAGGATTTGCCAGAGCGCGGACCACCACGCCCTTCACTGCGACCGCCCCCACGCGGACCAGACACTTCCTTGGGGCGTTCGGCAAGTTTGACAATGCGCAGGCTCTTCTCGCCAGTGCCCTCAGTCTCCGTTACATCCTGAAAATTATCGGCAACATCAGGGGAAAGTTCAAAGACAGTTTCGCTATCCAAAATGCGAATGAAGCCAACCTTGCGTTTGGTAAAGCCACCAACTCGGCAAATCATCGGCAACAGCCAGCGTGGCTCGGCTTTGTGTTTGCGGCCTGCATTGAGGCGGAACCATACACCATTTTCAAAATCAGAGTGCTCGCGCGCTGGCTTTTTGTCGTCAAAAGAGCCGCCGGTATCAAGAATTTCTTCTGGCGCTGGATGCAGGGCTTGCTGACTGGCCAGAAAAGCAGCTGCAACTTGCTCTGCCCCATATAGGGCCAACAGACTCTCAGCCATTTGCAGGGCTTTGCCTTCCGGCACCACTTGCAAATGCTCATTGGCAAAAATCCGCTCCTGATCGCGGGCCTGAATGTCGCCAATGCTTGGAACCGAGCCCCAATTGACCCGCAATTTGGCAAACTTCAGCAAGCGATTGACCACATGGCGCTTGTTAAGCGGGGCAATCAAAACGCAATTGCCCTTACGGCCTGCACGGCCCGTCCGGCCAGAGCGATGCAACAGGGTTTCGCTATTGGTGGGTAAATCTGCGTGAATCACCAAATCCAGATTGGGCAAATCAATGCCGCGCGCCGCCACATCGGTTGCGACACAAATGCGCGCCCGTCCATCACGCATGGCTTGCAAGGCTTGCGAGCGCTCGGCCTGGCTCAATTCACCAGACAAAGACACAACCCCAAAGCCACGATTGGACAAACGAGAGGTCAAATGCCGCACCATCTCGCGGGTGGAGCAAAAGATCATCGTGCTTGGTGCTTCATAATAGCGCAACACATTGATGACGGCTTTTTCCTTGTCGCGTGGGCTGACAAGATGGGCATGATATTCAATATCGCTATGCTGTTGACGCTCTTCGGCGGTGCTGATCCGCAAGGCATCGCGCTGATAGGTTTTGGCCAACATCGCAATGGGCTTGGGCACTGTGGCAGAAAAGAGCAGGGTCTGGCGATCATCCGGCGCAGAGCCCAGAATAAATTCCAGATCCTCGCGAAAGCCAAGATCAAGCATTTCATCGGCTTCATCCAGAACCGCAGCACGCAGCCATGTCATATCCAGTGAGCCACGCTCAATATGATCACGCAAGCGCCCCGGCGTGCCAACCACAATATGCGCGCCTGCGGACAGATCCCGGCGTTCGCGGCGCATATCCATGCCCCCGACACAGCTGGCAATTTGCGCGCCAATATCGGCATAAAGCCAGCTCAGCTCCGCTTTCACTTGCAAGGCTAGTTCGCGCGTTGGCGCAATCACCAGAGCCAAAGGTTCCGCCGCTTTGGAGAGTTTGCCGCCATCGGCCAAAAGGCTGTTGGCCATGGCCAGACCAAAGGCAACGGTCTTGCCTGAACCGGTTTGGGCAGAAACCAGCAAATCGCGCTGGCCAGCATCAGCATCCAGAATAGCGGTTTGAACAGGCGTCAGGCTCTCATAGCCACGTTTATCAAGAGCAGCAGCCAGAGATGGATGCACAGCATTATGCAAGGTCATAAAGACATCTTTCGGGATTGGACGCCAATGAAATAATCACACATTGGCCTCTAGGTCATATCATCCCGTATCCAGATGCTCCCCCTGCTAACCTGTCTTTGTCAGTGCCAAAGGCACAACAAAACACATCTTCAAACCAGCATCATCCTAACGGGCTAAAGGCGCTTTCTAGAGCAGTGTTGGGCAAAGGTCAAACAGCATAAGGCAAATAACTTGGCAATCTATGCCTTATGCAGCATTTATTGGCATAAAGCGCGGGCTATTTATTTTTGGGACAATTGGTCAAGTAACGCTATTGTGACTGGCTGCCAGCAAGATTTTGGCGATAAGATTTTCGAACAATTGTTATAATTTGATGAAAATGAGCCTGTTTCATGAGCCAACTTGCCCCAGACCACCTGACATTGGATATCATTTCCGATATTGCCTGCCCATGGTGCGCAATTGGCTATTACCGCCTCAAAGCCGCTCTTGATCAAATGGGCCAGAAAGCCGATATCATTTGGCATCCGTATGAGATCAATCCGCATCTGGATATAAAAGGCACCAATCTGATTGATAACATCATCTATAAATATGGCATGACCAAGGATCAGGTCTTGGAGATGCGCGCAAAATTGACAAAATTGGGCGCAGAAGTGGGCTTTAATTTCAACTATCAAGACGATATGCAGGTTCAAAATTCTTTGCTAGCCCATCAATTGGTGCATTGGGCCAAACAATTTGGGGCAGAGAAAAGCCATGCGGTCAAGCTGGATCTGTTAGAGGCTTTCTTCACCCACCGTCAGAATATTGCCGATATCACGGTGCTGGTCCAAATTGCTGAAAAGCAGGGGCTGGATGAACAAAAAGCGCAAGAAATGCTGCAACAAGATGCACTCTTGGCAGAGGTCAAAGCAGTGGCTGCGGCTTGGCAAAGACAGGGAATATCCGGCGTACCATCCATCGTTGCCAATCGCAAATATCTAACGACTGGTGCCCAGCCTGTGGAGGGCTATATCCAATGGCTGACAGCCGTCAAAGCCCAAGCGGCCTAAAATAGGGGTGCCTCCTCGCGAGGCCCTGATCTTTAGATCAGGAATAGCCGGTAAGAGGCCTTTATCCCGGCCGGTAGGCAAGCGGGCTTTCGCCCGTGCCCTCGCGAGGCCCTGATCTTTAGATCAGGAATAGTCGGTAAGAGGCATTTATCCCGGCCGGTAGGCAAGCGGGCTTTCGCCCGTGCCCTCGCGAGGCCCTGATCTTTAGATCAGGAATAGCCGGTAAGAGATATCATGTCGCGGTGCCGCCAACCGTAATACCATCAAGACGCAAAGTTGGCTGACCAACCCCTACAGGAACGCCCTGTCCCTGTTTGCCGCACGTCCCAATCCCGCTATCCAGTTGCAGATCATTGCCAATCATGGAAATACGTTTCATCGCTTCTGGGCCATTGCCAATCAGGGTTGCCCCTTTGACTGGTGCGGTGACTTTGCCATCTTCAATCAAATAGGCTTCTGTGCAGGAAAAGACGAATTTGCCGGATGTGATATCAACCTGACCGCCGCCAAAATTGACAGCATATAGACCATTTTTAACAGAGCTGAGAATGTCAACCGGATCATGGTCACCATTTTCCATGATGGTATTGGTCATGCGCGGCATAGGAATATGCGCATAGGACTGGCGGCGGCCATTACCGGTGCTTTGCCCGCCCATCAAGCGGGCATTTTGCCGATCCTGCATATATCCAACCAGAATGCCATCCTCAATCAGCGGCGTACGTTGGGAAGGCGTGCCTTCATCATCAAAGGACAGAGAGCCGCGCCGCCCATCAATTGTGCCATCATCAACGATGGTCACACCCTTGGCGGCAACCTGCTGGCCCATCAATTCAGCAAAGGCGGAGCTTTTCTTGCGATTGAAATCCCCTTCCAGACCATGGCCGACCGCTTCATGAAGCAAGACACCGGGCCATCCGGGGCCAAGCACCACATCCAGCTCCCCGGCAGGGGCATCAATGGCATCCAGATTGACGATGGCCTGACGCAAGGCTTCATCCGTTGCGCCTTGCCATCCTCCGTCAATGCCGCCATCCAAATAATAGCTATAGCTGTTGCGGCCACCAAAACCATGATTCCCGGCTTCTTGCCGCTCGCCTTCGCCCACCACCACACTGACATTGATCCGCACCAAGGGCCGTACGTCATGGAACAACTGACCATCGGCCCGCAAAATGGCAATCTTGCGCCAACTGCCAGAAAGGGATGCAGAGACCTGCCGGACGCGACTATCCTTGTCGCGGGCATATTGATTGATCTCTTCTAACAGGGCAATTTTTTGTGACAGGCTCATATCATCAACGGGGTTGAGATCCCCATAAAGCCGACGATTTGTCTGCTTTGGCGCTTCTGCAATAACGCCACTATGGCCATCTCCAACAGAGCGGACCGCGTCACTGGCGCGTTTCAAGGCCTCCATAGATAAATCACCGGAATGCGCATATCCAGCGGCTTCCCCGGCGATAGAGCGCATTCCAAAACCTTGACTGCTGTCAAAACTGGAGCTTTTCAGACGACCATTGTCAAAGACCAGCCCTTCTGATTGGGATTGCTCAAAAAACAATTCCCCATCATCGGCATTGTTCAAAGTCTGGGCCAGCAATTGACGCACATGGTCCCGATCCAGCCCATGGGCTTCCAGCAAATCACCATTCTCTGCGGCGCTCAGGGTGGTCTCAAGGGGCTGAAGGGGCGTATCAGTCATCATCTGGTCCATTGGCATCCATAGTTATAGTCTAGAAATAGGGAGCTTGGTTGCCGATATCCAGTCCAATCACACGCCAATCCCCATAACTATCGGTAAGATTTCGTATTGTGAAGGCTAACAATGGTTCCGTAAAGACCCTTGATTTCAATTTATAAGCCATCAACAGTGTAGGGCGAGACCAAAGAAGAGAATCAAACGTGACCAAGCGCCAAGAGCAACCGCCGACCACTTCAGCCGCGCAGGCATTGCTGGACTGGTATGACCGCCATCACCGCAGCTTGCCATGGCGCGTGGGACCTAAGGAGCGGATGGCGGGCGTGGTGCCGGACCCTTATCATGTTTGGCTATCGGAAATCATGCTCCAGCAAACAACGGTTGGGGCTGTAAAGAGCTATTTCGAGAAATTTCTGTCTCTCTGGCCAACATTGGCTGATCTTGCGGGCGCACAAGAAGAAGACGTGCTCAAGGCATGGGCCGGCCTTGGTTATTATTCGCGGGCGCGCAATTTGAAAAAATGCGCAGACCATGTGCAATTGCACCATAATGGCCGCTTCCCCGATAAGGCCAAAGCTTTGAAAGAACTACCGGGCATTGGCGATTATACTTCTGCTGCCATTGCATCCATTGCTTTTGGTCAAGCAGCCCCCGTGGTGGATGGCAATATCGAGCGCATTGTCTCGCGTCTTTATCGCATAGAAGAGGCCTTGCCCAAGGCCAAAAAGCCAATCAGGGAAAAGGTGGCAGAATTGACCCCTGCCAATCGTCCCGGCGATTTTGCTCAAGGCATGATGGATCTGGGAGCCAGCCTGTGCAGTCCCAAAAAGCCTGCCTGCGCTCTTTGCCCCTTTCATAATATTTGCGAAGCCAAAAAGGCAGGCGATCAGGAGCGCTTTCCCGTAAAAGCCCCAAAAAAGCAAAAACCAACCCGCTATGGCGCAGCCTTTTTAATCAAACGCCAAATTGACGGGGCCATCTGGCTTCGTAAACGCCCTGACCAAGGCCTGTTGGCTGCAATGAGTGAAACACCGGGCACAGATTGGTCAGGCAAAAGTGCCGAAACATTTGATCTCATCACAGCCCTTGAGCATGCGCCTCAAAATCTGGACTTTCGAAAGCGCTCTGGTCAGATCACACACACATTCACCCATTTTCATTTGATATTGGATGTCTATGAAGCAATCAGCGACACTCAACAGCCCATGACAACAGGATGGTGGTCAAGTCCAGAGGCCATCAATAAAGAAGCCCTGCCAACGGTGTTTCGCAAAGTGGTGGAGATGGTCTGAAAGAGACACCTGAATAAAAGGCCATGCACCCGTTCATGTGCCAGACCAAAAGGATCATCACTATGAGCGATCGTTTTTGTAAAACCCCTGAACCGCCCTATTATGCTGTCATTTTTACCAATCTTTTGCACCAGGAGCATCCGGGATATGAGGCAATGGGGCAGGCCATGTTCGAACTTGCCCTTCAGCAACCGGGATGTTTTGGGGCCCAGAGCACCCGTGATGACACTGGGCTGGGCATCACGGTGTCTTATTGGCGCGATGAAGACAGCATTGCTGCTTGGAAAGCCCAAGCCAAACATCTGGTTGCACAGAAAATGGGCATGGAGACATGGTATAGCCACTATGAATTGCGCGTGGCCAAAGTCGAACGCGCCTATTGCGGGCCGGAAGGGCGAGAGCATCCATAAAGACAAAATAAAAGGCGGCACAAGGCCGCCTCAAGTGGGTGAAAATCCAATTGTCGCCTTTGTCCTCTATCTGGAGCAGAGGTTACGCAAAACCCTATCCTCGCCGCTTTTCCAGATGGAAAACAGATTTTCACCGTAGGTATCAGGAACTCAGAACTTTTCCCCGTTAAACTGATTGAAAAATGATAGCTTGAGACAGCGCCTGTCAGAGCTTTTTGCCTTAACTTGCCTCGCGGATGATTTGGCGCAGAGCATCAATGGGGGCCCGCTCGCCGTCTTTATCAAAATGCCAATAGGTCCAGCCGTTGCAGGCATCCAGCCCTTGAACAAGTGCACCGACTTTGTGAATGGAGCCGGTATGCGCGCCGGAAATCAGCGATCCATCGGCGCGAACCATGGCAAAATGTTTGCCCTTTTTGTCTGTCAAAACAGCTCCGGGTTTCAGTAAATCATTCTCCAGCAAACGCCCAAAGGGAATGCGCGGCGCGGCGCGCTTGCCTTGCGTGACAATCAGGCTGTCCAGATCGACCGGTTCCACCGCATCAATGCGCGTTTGGGCAGCTTTGATATAATCGCGATCCCGCTCCACGCCAACAAAATGACGGCCCAGCTTTTTGGCCACCGCCCCTGTCGTGCCTGTGCCGAAAAACGGATCCAGCACCACATCACCGGGATTGGTCGAAGACAGCATGACGCGATAAAGCAGGCTTTCCGGCTTTTGTGTCGGATGAATTTTCTTGCCATCCTCACCCTTCAAACGCTCATGGCCGGTGCAAATCGGCAAGGTCCAGTCAGAGCGCATCTGTGTGTCATCATTAAAGGCTTTTAGCGCTTCATAATTGAATGTATAGCCTTTTGCGTCTTTATCCTTGCAAGCCCAGATCATGGTCTCATGGGCATTGGTAAAGCGCTTGCCGCGGAAATTGGGCATCGGGTTTGTCTTCAGCCAAACCACATCATTGAGCATCCAAAAGCCCAAATCCTGCATAATTGCCCCAACGCGGAAAATATTGTGATAGGAGCCAATCACCCAAATGGTGCCGGTGGGTTTGAGAACACGCTTACAGGCTAAAAGCCAGGCACGGGTAAAGGCATCATAGGCCTCAAAGCTCTCAAATTGATCCCAGTCATTGGTGACCCCATCCACTTCAGACTGATCGGGGCGCGTCAAGCCACCACCCAGTTGCAGATTATAGGGCGGATCGGCAAAAATCGCATCCACGGAATGTTTGGGAAGCTTTTCCAACTGCGATATGCAGTCCCCTTTTAAAATTGTATCGAGCCAGTCTGGCTTGTTAGCGGAAGAAAAATCGACATTCGAAGGAGAAGAAACAACAGAACGCATACGCCTAACTCAAACCAGTAGAAATCGAACAAGTGAGAGACGAAAGCCCCCCGGTTGATCTCTATCGTGGCCGAACATGGTAAACCGCAAGTTAAATAAAATGCCCCAGAGCCTCAGAAAGACAGGAAGAATTGCAAAATCCAAAAATTTATAGATAACAAAAGGTTAAATGTTATTACCAAAAGGTTATTTTAAGAATTTGGTAAGCATGTTTTTTGCATTTTGAACCAGTGTGACAAGCTGGTTTCAAGGCTGGGGTGTAAAAAGAAGCATCTGGCCCATGCTTGCCGTCTTCTGAAAAAAACAACTTTAAACAAGATCAAAAACAACACATCAAAGGCAAAGCTTGCAGTTTTGCCTCTTTAAGAGCTATGAAGCATGGTATGATGATCAGGATAAGGCATCTCACACAAAGCCAGGACGTAGACTCATGAATATGATGCATTTGGTAGAGGCTTATTTTTTCGCCCCATTTAAGCGCCAAAGACATCATATTCATGAGTTCACGTCCTAATCTGAAAAAGCCACGCTGTTACGAAATATCCTTATGACCAAAAGCCGCGATATATCCAGTGCCAGCCGCAAAAAGGCCAAAAAGCAGGCAGAGCCAAACGGGCAGAGCCAGCAGACCGCGCGCAAATCACGCAAAGGCTCGCGCCGGTTGGGAGAGTTGATCGGCCAGTCTCTGACCCCTTTATGTCGCAAACAAGGATTTGCTTCGGCTGATATTGTGCAATTCTGGGCCGAGATTGTCGGCCCGCAATTTGCCAATTGCACAGAGCCTGACAAAATTCGCTGGCCGCGCCGAGGGCAGGGCGATGGTTTTCATCCCGGCACATTGGTTGTTCATTGTGAAGGGGCGCAATCCCTCTTCTTTCATCATGAAAGTGTCAATATCATCCAGCGGGTGAATGCTTATTTTGGCTATCCGGCCATTGACAAAATCCAGATCCTGCAACGCCCGGTGCGTCCACGCCGCGCCATTCAGCCGCCTCCCTTGCGCGCGATGACAAAACAGGAAGAGCAAAGCCTCAATCAGCAACTAGAAGGCGTGAATAATGACCGCATGGCCGCTGCACTCAAACGTCTCGGTCATGCCATAGCCGTGAAGGGTTAGGCCCTTCGATCCTGTTTGCGCCAGTCACTTGGGCTTTGGCCATGTAGTCGCAAAAATTCCCGATTAAAATTGGATTTGGTGTTAAAGCCTGAGGCAAGCATGGCATGGGTAATGCTCTCTCCTTGCTGTAAGGCAATACAGGCATGGCTGATGCGATAGCGATTGATATAGCGCGAGACATTCTCCCCACTGATCCTGTTCACCGCTATTGAAAGATCTTTGGCGGGCACATGCAGCCGTTTTGCGAGTTTTGCCAAGCTTAAAGAGGGATCAAGATAAAGCTCTTGTCTTGATAAGAGCCTATCGAGCCTTTCAAGAAGCGATTTTGCCTCGGATTCGCTTTGAAGAGCTGCGCCAGATTTGTTTGGACTGTCAGGCTCAGACAGATCGCTCTCAAAATCTGGCTGTAAAACCGGCGACAAACTCAGCAATCCAATCATCATCAGGATCAGGGAAGAAAATCCGCCAATGATCATAAGGCTCCATGTGCCCTCATTATAGAGATAGTCAAAAGTGATGATAACTTCACTCAAGGCCGAGAGGAGAAGGGCCAGCGCGATCATGCGCCAGAGTCTAAGCGGCACAGACCCAGCCTCCAGCCGCGATTTGATCAGACGATCCTGCCCTTTGATCAAAATAATCAAGATGGCCACACCATAAAGGCTGAACAAAATAGGCAAGAGAATGTCCAA